>JBAQKU010000709.1:0-2718 GCA_049301315.1 Telluria sp. | reverse complement strand
GCCCAGCAGCAGCGCGCCGGCCGCCACGCCGATGGCAAGGCGGCGCGGCCAGCGCCGCGCCGGCAAGGTGGCAGGGCTGGTTTCCTGTTCAGTCATCAGAAGGTAAATCCAAGTGAGAAGTGGAGGCGGAATTTCTTGGTCGCGTGGCCGTAGGCGACGTCAACGTTGATCGGGCCGACCGGGCTGCGCCAGCGCGCGCCCACGCCATAGCCCGATTTCGGCTTGAGATCGGAGATCGTGTCACCCGCGTTGCCTGCGTCGTAAAACACGGCCACGCCCCACGGCGGCTTGAACCAGTACTGGTATTCGGCGCTGCCGGCGAGCAGGTAGCGCCCGCCCACCACCGCGTTTCCCTGGCGCACGCCGAGTTCCTGGTAGCCGTAGCCGCGCACCGACTGGTCGCCGCCGGCCCGGAACAGGAAGGAGCCGGGCACGCCGGCCTTGTCCCTGGAGGCCAGGATGCCGGCCTCGGCGCGCAGGATCAGGGTGCTGGCGCTGCTGAGCGGGCGGTAGTTGATGAAGCGGGCGCTGGCGCGCACGAACAGCTCGTCGGTCAGCACCGGCAGCAACGCGCCGCCGAGCTGGGCGTCGAGCACGTAGCCGCGGCTCGGCAGCAGCAGGTTGTCGAGCGCGCGCCGGGTCATGCGGTAGGTCAGCGGCAGGCTCTGGCTGCGGCCCAGCACCACATTGTTCACGCGGCGTTGCTCGCTCAGGTATTCGAGGGTCAGGCTGCGCTCGAGCAGCGGCGTGCCCCAGGCGCGCTTGGCCGCGACGGAGGACACGCTGGTTACTTCACCGGCCACGTCGGTGCGCTCGAAGCCGGCGCCGAAGCTGTCGTTGTAACCTTTGGGCGAGGTCGGGAAATAGAAGTCGGCGCGCGCGGTCTGGCGCTTGGTTTCGAGCACGAGGTTGCTCTTCATGCGCAGGCCGAACACGTTCAGGTCGTCGTAGGTGAGCTGTGCGCGGTTGCCGGTGTTGGTCGAAATGCCGAGGCCGACGGCCACGTTCCTGCGCTTGTTTTCGGTCACGCGCACCAGCACCGGCACCGTCACCGGCCCGGCCGACGCGGCGGCCCGCGGCGCGCTCTCGAGCGACGCGATTTCGTCGTTCAGCACGCCGCTCATGTCGGCGCTCACCTCGACGTTGCTGAAGTAGCCGGTGTCCTGCAGGCGCGCCTGGAATGACTGCAGCGCCGCTTCGTTGTACTCGTCGCCCGGCCTGATCTGGTTCAGGTTGTTCACGATGGCGGCCGGGTAGCGCTTCAGGCCTTCGATGCGCAAGCCGTCGAAGCGCATCTCGGGGCCGCTCTCGAGCACCACGCGCAGCAGGGCGCGCCGCACGTCCGGGTCCACCGTGGCGCTCGATTCGGCCAGGCGCGCGCGCGGGTAGCGCGTTTGCATCACCTGGCGCAGCAAGTTACGCTTGGCAAGTTCCCAGTCGGCATGGCGAAACACGCGGCCCACCGGCAGGCTCCAGTGGCTGCGCAGGGCGGCGGCATCGAAACGGGCGGCGCCGGGCGCGAGCGGCTCGAAGCCGCGCAGCACCAGGTCGACATCGCCCACCAGCACCGGCTGGCCTGGATTGACCATGACGCGCGCGACCGGCGGCGTGGCGCTCGTGTCGAGGCCGGCGGTTACTCCGGGCGAGTAATAGCCTTCGGTCGCCACCAGGGTGCGGACCTGCTCGGGCGCGGCCTTGACCAGGCGCTGCAACTGGTCGCGGTCGAGGCGCGGATTGCCGCGAAAGCGCACCAGGTCCAGGTTTTTTTCGAGCAGCGTGTCGAGCGGCGCGGGCGCCTCCACCTGTACCGTGTAGTTGACGCCCTGGGCGCACGTGTTGCTTACCGCCAGCGCGGCGAACACGGTCAGCGTAATTTGTGCCAAAATTCGGAGGCGCTGCGATGCCTTCGCTGATCGGTCGGCGGGTCTTGCGATAAACATGTCGCTCCATTCGGGAAATTGCTGAGGCCATCTTACCGGATCGATGGAAATGATGGCGAACGCTTAACATAACCGAGAAAGAAGACAGATGCTCCAAGCTGACACCGCCCTCGTGCTCTTTAGCGGCGGCCAGGACTCGGCCACTTGCCTGGCGTGGGCGCTCGAGCGCTATGCGCGTGTCGAAACCATCGGGTTCGACTACGGCCAGCGCCATGCGGTCGAGCTGACCGTGCGCCCGGCGGTGCTGGAGGGGCTGCGCGCGCTGCGCCCGCGCTGGAATGAGCGCCTGGGCCAGGACCACATGATCGACCTGTCCCTGATCTCGAAGATCTCCGACACCGCCCTGACCAGCGAGGTCGACATCGCCATGCAGGAAAACGGCCTGCCGAACACCTTCGTCCCGGGGCGCAACCTGCTGTTCATGACGGTGGCGGCCACGGTGGCCTACCGGCGCGGCCTGAACGTGCTGGTGGGCGGCATGTGCGAAACCGATTTTTCCGGCTACCCGGACTGCCGCGACGACAGCATGAAGGCGCTGCAGGTCGCGCTCAACCTTGGCATGGCGACCCGCCTCAAGCTTGAAACGCCGCTCATGTGGATCGACAAGAAGCAGACCTGGGAACTGGCGCACCAGACCGGCGGCAGCGAGCTGGTCGAGCTGATCCGCAGCGCCACCCACACCTGCTACCTGGGCGAGCGCGGCGCGCTGCATGCCTGGGGCTACGGCTGCGGCACTTGCCCGGCCTGCGCGCTGCGCGCGCGCGGCTACGCGCAGTAC
>JBAQKU010000708.1:0-3654 GCA_049301315.1 Telluria sp. | reverse complement strand
GCCCAGCCCGCGGCCGCGGCGCCATGCCGCGCGGGTGGCGCGCGCCATCGCCCACCCGAGCACTGTGCACCCGACGATGGCCGCCACCTGCCACAGCGTGGCAGGGGTGCGCAGATCGTCGAGCAGGTCGGCTAGCAGGTTCGACAGGGGCATGGGCGCGCTGCCGCTCAGGCTTCGGGTTCGGCTTCGGCGTCGCCGTCTTCAGGCGCGGCCTTTGGCGCGCGCGCCGGCATCGGCTTGCGTTCCATCACCGCGGCAAAGAAGCCGTCGGTGTGGTGCTTGTGCGGCAGCAGCTTGAGATAGTCGCCCATCTCGAGGTCGATCTTCTGCTCGGCCAGCACCTGGCTCATCGGCACCAGGGTGAAATCCTCGTGCGCTGCAAGGAACTGTTCGACGATGAAATCGTTTTCTTCGTTGAGCAGGCTGCACGTGGCGTACACCAGCCGTCCGCCGCCCTTGAGCAGGCGCGCCGCGCCGGCCAGGATGGATGCCTGCTTTTCCTGCATCTCGGCCACGGCCTCGACCTTCTGGCGCCATTTCACGTCAGGGTTGCGGCGCAGGGTGCCCAGGCCGCTGCACGGGGCATCGACCAGCACCCGGTCGATCTTGCCTGCCAGGCGCTTGATCTTGGCGTCGCGCTCATGCGCGATCTGCACCGGATGCACGTTCGACAGGCCGCTGCGCGCCAGGCGCGGCTTGAGCTTGGCCAGGCGTTTTTCCGACACGTCGAAGGCGTACAGGCGGCCGGTATTGCGCATCAGCGCACCCAGCGCGAGCGTCTTGCCGCCGGCGCCGGCGCAAAAATCGACCACCATCTCGCCGCGCTTGGCGCCCACGATCTGGGACAGCACCTGGCTGCCCTCGTCCTGCACCTCGATCGCGCCGCTCTTGAACAGCGGCAGGTTTTGCAGGGCCGGCTTTTTCAGCACGCGCAGACCGAGCGGCGCATACGGCGTCGGCTCGGCGGCAATCGGCGCCTGCGCCAGCGCCGCGACCACCTCGTCGCGCGTGGCCTTGATCGAATTGACGCGCAGGTCGAGCGGGGCCGGCGCGTTGAGCGCCTCGGCCAGTTCGAGCGTCTCGGCTTCGCCGTACTGCGCCACGAATTTGTCGAACAGCCACTTCGGCAGGTTCGAGCGCATTTGCGGCGGCATCAGCCTGCGGTCGATCCCGGCGATGCGGGTCAGGAACTCGGTCTCTTCCTCGGTCAGGCCGCCCAGCGAATCGGCGCCCACGGCTTCGGCCAGGCCCAGGATGGTCAGGCGCCGCATGGTCGGGCTGGTGCCCGCTTCGGCGAAGTCGGTGAAGAAGGACTTGTTGCGCAAGATGGCATAAATGCCCTCCGCGACAGCGCCGCGCTCGCGCGAACCGAGGCGCGGATGGTCCTTGAAGTAACGCGACAAGGTGGTGTCGGCCGGAGCCGAAAAACGCAAGATCTCGCGCAACACTTCTTCAGTATTGCCGAGTATCGCTGGTGGCAATCTCATGGTGTTCCTTGATAGGTGTGGGTGGTGTCGGCAACGCGTACGCCGCCCTCGTCGATGTTGAGCCGGCCTTCGATGAACAGGCGGATCGCGTGCGGATACAAGATATGTTCCTGCACCAGCACGCGCGCGGCCAGGCTCTGCTCCGTGTCGCCCGCCAACACCTCGACTTTGGCCTGCGCCACCACCGGACCGTGGTCGAGCTCGGCGGTGACGAAATGCACCGTCGCGCCGTGCTCGGCAACGCGCGCGTCGAGCGCCTGCTGGTGCGTGTCCAGGCCGGGAAAATGCGGCAGCAGCGAGGGGTGGATATTGAGCATGCGGCCGGCGTAATGTTCGACGAACGGCGCCGTCAGGATGCGCATGAAACCGGCCAGCACCACCAGGTCGGGCGCGAACCTGTCGATCTCGTTTTGCAAAGCCGCATCGAATTCGGCGCGGCTTGGATAATCCTTGTTGGCCACAACCGCAGTCGGAATGCCGTGCGCCCTGGCGAACTCAAGTCCCTTGGCGTCGGCCTTGTTGCTGATGACGGCAGCGATGCGCGCCGGCCACTTCTCGGCCTGCGCCGTGCGCACGACCGCTTCCATGTTGCTTCCGCGCCCGGAAATGAGGATGACAATGTTTTTCATAAGCGCGCATTGTACCCTGAGCGGCAGGCCGGACCAAGGAAGCGAGGCAAATATGTTGCAGCGCAGCACGCGCCTTGCCGCAAGCGCCTCCCGCCCTATTCGAAGGAGTAGAACACCCTGAACGGCACTTTCTTCTCGGCCCAGTAGTCGGCCGCATCGCGGAACACGTCGAGCAGGGTCTCGCGCGCTTCCTTGTCGAATTTTTGTGTGTTGGGCAACTGTTCGAGCACCACGATGAAGCCAGGCTGAGGCCCGGCCTTGTGGATGGTGTCGGTCAGGCACACCTTGAGGGCGTCGAAATTCTTGCTGCAAGGCTTGGGGAAATGGAAGTTCTCGCCAATGCGCGCGCACACCTGCTGTTTAGTGAGCGTATCGGCGCAGTGCGCATACAGGAAATGCTGCCCCAGGCGGGCAGCCTCCTCCTGCAGTTCCACGACACGGAAAGCACGGATGGACTGCACCAGATTGGCCGGCACTGTTATCAACAAACTCATTTTTCCCTCAAGTCGACCTGATATGTACGGTGGTGCGAACTGATCTGTTCGATGCCGCTGCGCCGTTTTTGCGAGGCAAACACTTTCCCCCAATATCGTTGCTGCGCGCCAATATACCCCCTAATCCTGTAAGGGTAACGTTTTGTGGTAGCTGAATCAACTCGAATGTGATTTCAAACGCAATATTTGTAAGAAAACAGAAGCTTTTATATGGAAACCCCAAATTTTCCAAGTGAAATGCACTCTCTCTCCCGGCTTTTGCACCAGCGCCGGGCTGTTACATTTTGTTGCCACGAGTCGCACCGGGGAAGCGGAAGTCGCATTACGATACAAGCAGCGCAGTAAAAGACAGTCCACTCAGCATACGACGAGGAAGCAGATGAACATCCAATCCACATTATTCATATCGGCCCTGGGCTTGTCCGCCCTGCCCTTGGCGCAGGCGGGCGAGTTCGAGGATTTCGGGCGCGTCACGCGCGTGCATCTCCGGGTTGAGCAAATCCGCCAGCCACGCGAAGAATGCAGGACCGAATACGTACAGGTGCCAGTGCAGCAGCCCAGCCAGGCGCGCAGTGCGGGCGGCTCCATCATCGGCGGCATCGCCGGCGCCCTGATTGGTAACCAGGTGGGCGGCGGCAGTGGACGCGCCGCGGCCACCGCCGCCGGCGCGATCGCCGGCGCCGTGGTGGGCGACCGGATCGACAACGACGGGCGCGTCGTGAGCCAGGCCCCGATGGTGCAGGAACAGGCCGTGCGCCAGTGCCGCATTGTTGAAGCGTACGAATCGCGCACCACCGGCTACGACGTGACGTACGAGTACCGCGGCCACAGCTACACAACCCTGATGGCGCGCGACCCCGGCCAGCGCGTGCGCCTGCGCGTCTCGGTCGAACCCGAGCAATACCAGTAAGCCGAGCGGCGCGCCGACAGAGCGAAGGTACTCAATGGGGGTCTGCCCCTGATACCGCTAAATTAAGGCCACCTATGTCGTTCCCGCGGAGGCGGGAACCCCATTTCGTCGCATCGATGCTGGCTGTATTGGGT
>JBAQKU010000707.1:0-17754 GCA_049301315.1 Telluria sp. | reverse complement strand
GTGCTGCCGATGGGCGGCGGGCTGGGCGGCGGCTCGTCGGACGCGGCCACCGCCCTGATGGCGCTCAACCACCTGTGGCAGGCCGGGCTGACGCGCGACGAGCTGATGGCGCTGGGCCTGCCGCTGGGAGCGGACATCCCGTTCTTCATCTTCGGCCAGACCGCGTTCGCCGAGGGCGTGGGCGAGGCCTTGCAGGCGGTGCAGGTGCCGGAGCGCTGGTACGTTGTGCTCGAGCCCGGGGTGGCCGTGCCCACCGCCGCGATATTTTGCGCGGAGGATTTGACAAGGGACACGAAACCGGTCAAAATAGCGGACTTTTCCAGGCACATCATTGATCGAAACGATTCTGGTGGGTTCGGAAGGAACGACTTGCAAGCCGTGGCAAGCCGCTTGTTCCCGCCGGTAGCGCAGGCGGTCGAATGGCTGGGCAGTTACGGGGATGCCAGGATGACTGGCTCCGGAGCGTGCGTGTTCTGCGCGTTTTCCAGTGAAAGCGAAGCCGATGAGGTGCTCAGCAATGTGCCTTCCGTCTGGAGCGCCTGGAAAGCGAAATCGCTGGCACGGCACCCGCTGGCGGAGGTGTTGCAAGTTGGTGGGGTTATAGAATAAAATTCGTTTGGCGTTGGATTTGACGATAAAATGCGTTCAAATGTGACGACAAGCAGTCAGTTGCGTAGGGGAATCGCCAAGCTGGTTAAGGCACTGGATTTTGATTCCAGCATACCAAGGTTCGAATCCTTGTTCCCCTGCCATTCGTTTTGTCTGGGCTGTCGATGCGAACAAGCGTCCAGCAGGCAAACTCGGTGGCCTCGCTCTCGCGAGTCATCCTTTAGCATAGCGTCGGCCGGGCAAACCGGCAGGCGACTTTTCAAGACATCAACGCTTACCTCTTGGGACTCCCATGGCTTACGAAAACCTGATGGTTTTTACCGGCAACGCTAACCCTGCGCTGGCAGAAGGAGTCGCAAAAAATCTCGGCATCCCGCTTGGCAAGGCGGTCGTATCGAAATTTTCTGACGGCGAGGTGATGGTCGAAATCAACGAAAACGTCCGCGGTAAAGACGTGTTCGTGCTGCAGTCGACCTGCGCGCCGACCAACGACAACCTGATGGAAATCATCCTGATGGTCGATGCGCTCAAGCGCTCTTCGGCTGGCCGCATCACCGCCGCGATTCCCTATTTCGGTTACGCCCGCCAGGACCGCCGTCCGCGTTCGGCGCGCGTGGCGATTTCGGCCAAGGTGGTGGCCAACATGCTGGAAGAAGCCGGCGTCGAGCGGGTCCTGATCATGGACCTGCACGCGGACCAGATCCAGGGCTTCTTTGACATTCCGGTTGACAATATCTACGCTTCGCCGATCCTGCTCGGCGACCTGCAAAAGCGCAACTACGACGACCTGCTGGTGGTCTCGCCCGACGTTGGCGGCGTGGTGCGCGCGCGCGCCCTCGCCAAGCGCCTCGGCTGCGACCTGGCCATCATCGACAAGCGCCGCCCGAAGGCGAACGTGTCGGAAGTGATGAACATCATCGGCGAAGTCGAAGGCCGCAACTGCGTGATCATGGACGACATGGTCGACACCGCGGGCACCCTGACCAAGGCGGCCGAAGTGCTCAAGGAGCGCGGCGCCAAGAAAGTAGTCGCTTACTGTACCCACCCGGTCCTGTCGGGTCCGGCGATCGAGCGCATCGCGGCCTCGCCGCTCGACGAACTGGTCGTCACCGACACGATTCCGCTGTCGCCGGCAGGCCAGGCATGCAGCAAGATCCGCCAGCTGACCTGTGCCCCGCTGCTGGCGGAGACCTTCAAGCGCATCTGCAAGGGCGATTCGGTGATGTCGCTGTTTATCGATTAAGCGGCGGCAGGCAGTTTTTTTTCGGCGCGGCGCGCTGGCTCGAGAGCCAGAGCGCCGTGTGTGTTTTTACCGGTTTCTTGAGTGCGCAACTGTGCTCAACAACGAAAACCCCTGGTCGCGGGGGTTTTCACAACGCAGGAAATGAATCCTGCATTTTTTGGAGTTACACATGAAAGTCATCGCATTTAACCGCAATCTGCAGGGGTCTGGAGCGAGCCGCCGCCTGCGCAATGCTGGCCAAACCCCGGGCATCATCTACGGCGGCGCAGAAGCGCCTGTCATGATCGCACTGGACGGCAACGCCTTGTACCACGCGCTCAAGAAAGAAGCCTTCCACGGTTCGATCCTGGACATGGAAATCGACGGCAAGACACAGCAAGTGCTGCTGCGCGACTTCCAGATGCACGCGTTCAAACAACTGGTCCTGCACGCAGACTTCCAGCGCGTTGACGCGTCGAGCAAGGTGCACAAGAAAGTTGCACTGCACTTCGCCAACGCTGACGTTTCCCCAGCGGTCAAGCTGCACGGCGCAACCGTGAGCCACGTCCTGGCCGAGCTGGAAATTTCCTGCCTGCCAGCTGACCTGCCGGAGTTCATCACCGTTGACCTGGCAAGCATCGACGTCGGCCATTCGATCCACGTTGCCGACCTGACATTGCCAAAAGGCGTTACCGCGATCACCCACGGCTCGAACCTGACCGTGGCTACCGCATCGGTACCAGCCGGCCACGTGTCCGCTGAAGCGACCGCTGCTACCGCTGAAGCCGCTCCTGCCGCTGCCGCTGCCAAGCCTAAGAAGTAACTCAGTCCGCAGCAATGCGGTTATTGAAAAAAACCCGCCGGCGTATCGCTGAGCGGGTTTTTTATTGCCTGTTTTTCCCGGATAATCAGGTTTTTGCAGATGATCCACGATGTCCAACATGAGAACGCCATGCCAATTCGCCTGATCGTCGGCCTCGGCAACCCCGGCCCCGAATACGAACAAACCCGCCACAATGCGGGCTTCTGGCTGGTCGACCAGCTTGCCGACAGCCTGCCGGGCTGCCGCCTGCAGCGCGAATCGCGCTTTAACGCGCTGGTGGCCAGGAGCGCGATCGCCGGCCACGAGGTGTGGCTGCTCGAACCGCAGACCTTCATGAACCGCTCCGGCCAGTCGGTCGGCGCGCTCGCGCGCTTTTACAAGATCAATCCGGACGAAGTGCTGGTCGTGCACGACGAGCTCGATCTCGCGCCCGGCGTGGTCAAGATGAAGAAGGGCGGCTCCTCGGGCGGGCATAACGGCCTGAAGGACATTACCGCCGCGCTCGGCACCCAGGACTACTGGCGCCTGCGCCTTGGCATCGGCCATCCGCGCAGCGCCAATTCACAGCAGGCGGTGGCCGACTTCGTGCTGCACCGTCCGCGCAAGGAAGAGCAGGTGCTGATCGACGAAGCGATCGAGAAGAGCCTGCGCATCCTGCCGCTGGTGTGCGAAGGAAAGTTCGAGATCGCCACCATGCAGCTGCACACCGCCTAGCGGGCCTCACAGGCCGGTCACGATGATCTGGCTTTTGAGGTCGCGCATCATGCGCTCGACCAGGCCCTGCATGCGGCGCTGATCGGCCGGCGTGCACACGATGCCGTCGTGGCGGAAGGTGACACGGCGCTTGACGGTCACGCTATTGCCCTTGCGTATGTAATCGGCGCGGTAGGAAAAGTTTGCATCACGCAAGGCCAGCGCCTTCGGCACGGCCAGGATACGCACCCCCCGCGCGAACTCGAAACCGGTTTCGTCCTCCATGTCGAGGCCGGCGCAGACGAAGTCCTGGCGGCGTTCCTTTTCCTGGCCGAAGGCGAACACTGCATCGCCCAGTCCGCCCCAGAAATTGAAGGTGGTCGCCAGCCCGGTGGGGCCCGGCAGGTTGGCGAAGTTGTCGCTGGTGCCGGCGAAGCCCATGCGGTACTCATCGCCACTGCCGTCGAGCTTGCCGGGGTCGAACACCCCGCCGCCGCTCTGGCCGATTCCGGCCAGCATGCGCTGGACGAACAGCTCGCGTTCGGCCTGGCGGGTGTCGCGCACCGCCTGCCGGTAGGGTTCGGCGATCGCGCCGGCGGTGATCTTGGCCACGCTGAAATGACTGCTCCCGTCCTTCTTTACGCGGAACAAGGTGCGGGTGCGGTTCTTTTCCACCTGTGCCGACGGGGTGCGGGCGAGCGTGCCGGTCCGGGCCAGCAGCACCGGCTTGCCGAGCACGGAGGGCGGCAGGTAGCCGGCCGCGATCGAGGCGGCGGTCGAATCGAGGTACAGGTCCAGGCTCGGCACATAGGTGATGACGTGGTTGAACACGCCCAGCGTGGGAATGCCCGGCAGGCGATAGGCATTGCCGCTGTTGACCAGTGCGGCGCTGCTGTCGATGCCGGCCGCGTCCAGCAGCGCTTCGAGCAGGACAGCGTGGTCCTTGCAGTCGCCGTAGCGGTTTTCCAGCACGGTGGCGGCGCCATGCGGCACCACGCCGCCGTTGCCGACATACACCGCGACGTAGCGGATATTGCGGCGCACCCACTCCGACAGGGCCAGCGCCTTGGCGCGCTGCCCATCGAGTCGCGCACTGATGCGGCGCGCGAGTGCGGCGATCGCAGCGTTGCCCTGCGCCTTGGGGCGCGCGCGTGCATCGTAGGCGCGCGCCAGCGACGGGTAGTCGGGGAAGGTCGAGACCGCAAGGCGCTTGCCGTAATCGAGGTAGCTGACCGACTCCGCCTCGATGCGCTCGTTGGGGCCGCCCACGTACTGCCACTGGTAGCGGCGCCGCCCGGGCGGGCTGTCGATCGGCACCGGCACGAAGCCGGCCGCGTCCGCGTGCAGCGGCATCGACTCGGGCATGTCGTAGATCAGGTGGAACTGCTTGTTCACATAGAACTGGGACGAGGACAAGTCCTCGAATTGCCCCGGGAACAGCGCCTGGCGGCGCTTGAGGACGTAGCGCACCACCAGCTGGTCGCCCACCTCGACATCGGGGAACAACACGATCTTCAGGCGCGTGTCCTGGAACATGGGCGCCTCGGCCGACTGCGCCTCCTGCTGGTCCTTGATCTGGTCGCCTTGCACCACGACGCGCCGCCCGTCGCTCTTGCGGTTGACCGCATCGACCTGGGTCACCTCGTCGAGCGCGCTGTTGTAGCTGATGTAGTACTGGCTGTGCGCCTGCACCGCGCGCTGCTGGGCGATGGTCTTGGCGTTGTCGACAGTGAGGGTATAGCTGCCGTCCGGGTCGACCACGAAATGCTGGACATAGTTGTCGATGACAAGCGAGGGATCGGTTCCGGTATCGGCGGCGCCCGCGTTGGGACAGCACAGCGCAAGAACACAGCACAGGACCGCGAGCAGGCCATATGGCACGGAAACTCCCCGGGGGCTTGAGCCGGACGGCTCGACCGACCCATGGTACGCAGGGCAGGCCGATGTGTATTTGCGCTTGCGCAAACGCGGCCTTGCTGCCCGTTGCCTGGCAGGGCGGCGCGCCGAAGGCACTGCCGGGTGGCGCCGGCAAGCGCGGTTATTGCGTCCTTCCCGGGCTTGAGGGGTTACAATATGGGGTTTCGGGTTGGCCGTGTCCGTGTCCAGCCCTCGTTCACCGGATCAGAAAGTTTCCACATGAGTCTCCAATGCGGCATCGTCGGCTTGCCTAACGTCGGCAAGTCCACCCTTTTCAATGCGCTGACCCGCGCCGGCATCCCGGCCGAGAACTACCCGTTCTGCACCATCGAGCCAAACGTGGGCGTGGTCGAGGTCCCCGATCCGCGCATGGCTGCGCTCGCCGAAATCGTCAAGCCTGAGCGCATGGTCAACGCGATCGTCGAATTCGTCGACATCGCCGGCCTGGTCGCGGGCGCCTCCAAAGGCGAGGGCCTGGGCAACCAGTTCCTGTCGCACATCCGCGAGACCGATGCGATCGTCAACGTGGTGCGCTGCTTCGAGGACGACAACGTGATCCACGTGGCCGGCAAGATCAGTCCGCTCGACGACATCGAAGTCATCCAGACCGAGCTGGCGCTGGCCGACATGGGCACGGTCGAAAAGGCAATCCACCGCGAGAACAAGAAGGCGCGCTCGGGCGACAAGGATGCGGCCAAGCTGGTCGCCCTGCTCGAACGCATGATGCCGTTCCTGAACGACGCCAAGCCGGTACGCGCGATGGGCCTCGATAGCGAGGAAATGGCGCTCATCAAGCCGCTGTGCCTGATCACCGCCAAGCCGGCCATGTACGTGGCCAACGTCTCCGATACCGGCTTCACCAACAATCCGCTGCTCGACCAGCTGACCGCATACGCGAACAGCCAGAACGCGCCGATCGTCGCCATCTGCGCGGCCATCGAAGCGGAAATCGCCGACCTCGACGATGCCGACAAGGGCGCCTTCCTGGCCGACATGGGCATGCAGGAGCCGGGTCTGGACCGCCTGATCCGCGCCGCCTACAAGCTGCTCGGCCTGCAGACCTACTTCACCGCCGGCGTGAAGGAAGTGCGCGCCTGGACCATCCATGTGGGCGATACCGCGCCGCAGGCGGCCGGCGTGATCCACACCGACTTCGAACGCGGCTTCATCCGCGCCCAGACCATCGCCTACGACGACTTCATCGCCTACAAGGGCGAAGCGGGCGCCAAGGAAGCGGGCAAGATGCGCGCCGAGGGCAAGGAATACGTGGTCAAGGACGGCGACGTGCTCAACTTCCTGTTCAACGTGTAGCCGATTTAGGACTTTGAAAGCCCCGTCGGTCCGGGGCTTTTTTTAATTTCTGGTCGCGTTTGCCGCCTGCGTCAATTTTGAGTATGATAAACGTAACACAGTCGCCACACGTTCTCCTCAACGGGGAGGGTCCTTCGAAAGAAGGCGTGCAAAAGGCGACTTTTCTATTTTGGGAAGCCAATTGGCGATGTTCTCCAAGGCTGCGCAAGCGCCACCGGCATCGGTGCGGTACATGATCGTGATCTCAATGCTGCAATAAACATTCGCCGTCGCGGATGTGCGACGCTAGCTGTAGGAATCCCGGGTATTTAGGTCGGGGAGGACGTCAATTCTAGAGATTGCGGACCAATACCGGCGAGCCGCGACGCCGACCGGCGATGCGCTGCTGCCCGCAGGTTGTCGTGTTGCCCGTCTTTGTCTTTGAAAGTCAAACCCGCCGTTGTCTGGGGGACTTGTGCGGTCGCACGAAAATTCCGTTTATCGGGCACGGATTGACGTGCCCCAACTTCTCCTTGTTATGACCGAGCAACAAATGCGTCGTGGTACTCCCTCAACCAATTTCGGAGGCATCATGGCACTGGAAGTATACCTGCAAATCGACGGGATCAAAGGCGAATCGGCCGACGCTTCCCACCAAGGCTGGATCACCTCGGCTCATTGGGGCGAGACGCAGCCAAGGAGCGCAACTGCATCGACGGGCGGCGGCCACAGCGCCGGACGCTGCGAACATCGTACCCTTTCGCTGGCCAAGGTCGAGGACCTGGCGTCGCCGATCCTGATGCAATCGTGCTCGATGGGCAAGACGATCCCCCCGGCGGCGCTTGCGGCAACACCGTCGGCGGCTGGGACCTGGCGTGCAACAAGTGCGTGTGATCGGAGCTAGCCATGCCTGGAGTTCCAATCCAACCGAGAGACAAGCTGGGCCATTTCATGCTCCCGCAGGCCCCCCCGAGGACGCTGGTTACTACGTGTACGGGAATGTCGGCGGGATCGCGAATACGGGTCACTTGACGCAGTACGCCCATCGCAACCTGCTGTCCCTGATCTTCTATGTCGAGCGGGAATGGCAGGCCATCGACGACCGGAAATTCGGCATTGGGAACATCAGCCTGGCCGAGGGGCGTAAGTACGAACACAGCACCCACCAGAAGGGGATCGAGATGGACATCCGGCCCATCCGGAAGGATAAGCTGGTGGGCCAGGCCGCGCGCGTGTCGCGCTTCGACGCGGTCTACGACCATGAGGCCACGATCAAACTGGTTCGCCTGTTCTTGCGGCTCCCGATGGTGCGCACGGTTTACTTCAACGACGCCAAGGTGCAACAGGCGTGCGGGGGGGGCGCGTGCGGTCCCTGAAAGACCACGACGACCACCTTCATATCGAAATCTGGGAGTGCCAATGAACGCGCGCCTACTGTGCATCGTCAGCGCGCTTGCGCTGCTCTCCTTCGCCCAGGCTGCCGAGAAAAAGGAGGGGGCCGGTACTTGGCCAAGCCGCTCAAGGGCGATTACTACGTTTATGGCGGTACCTTGTCGGAGATGACCCCGCCGCCCACGCAGAAGGATCGGAAAGTGTCGTTCATGTTCACAGGTCAGCTCGCGAAAGACCTGTTCAACCAGATCGGGCCTGACGCCAAAAGGGAGGAAACTTGCAGCTCCGCTGCGGATTACCGGGAGAGGCGCAGAGGTGACCTCGATTGCGTCTACACCAAGAAGGACGGGTACACTTGCTATTTCGGGCTCGAAGTGCCGACCGGAAAAAGCACCTCGGGGACGGTCTGCTGACCATATGGTCAGCGAAACATACGGCGACCAGGAGGCCGCTGTCCTTGGGAGTGGGGCAGTGAATGAAGGCGCTCGTCGCTTGTGGCCCCTCTGCATGTGCAAGTACGGGCTTTGATGGAGCACAAGCAAACGCCTGCCGCGCCAGTCGTAGAGCGCGCTGCACGGACAAATTTGCAAAGTTTGATCATTTGTGAGTATAATTGAGGCGTAGAGCGCAAGACTAGCTGCCCCGGGAGGGCGATAGATAGTTGCGGAACACCATAAATGCCCCGGAATTTATGCAGTGTGAGACCTCTTCCCCTTCGCTTGATAGGGTCAAAAACAAGTAAAGTCGAGGCAAGCACACGCTTGCCTTTACTTTTTTACAACCTGCTATATAGGCATTCGCCGTGACGATGCTTGTTAAGTGATTTGTTGTCGCCATGCATGAAGTTCCAAAGTAGCTTCCCATTCGCATCTGTGAACACCACCAACATCTGTTTTTTTCCTTGAAATGCGCCGATGTAGGCAAATCGGTATTCCTCGTTCCCAACTTCATCCTCGTACGCCACCAGCCAGACCTCGAATGGGTCCGCCATTGTTGCTAGAGCATGTTTGACATAGCGTTCACGGGCATCTTGCCGTTTTTCAACAATATGGCTTAGGTTTTTCCGCTCGATAATCACTTCGCCGACTGGGGTCTCGATTCTGACTACCTCGATTGTAAAGTCTGCGAAGCCTAAGTGATATTCCAGTATCTCCAGCGCAACCTCGGCGGAATCTTGGGTCTGGATGATTTCTTCATCGGGCAACTTTCGAGACTGATCCAGGTCGCGTAAATCCTTGTGTCCGATGCCCTTCCAAGTTGTCTTCTGGTCTTTTTTTTCTCTCATTCTAGGCCCATGTCCTTCGCTGCGCCAATTTCCAGCGCCCGCTGGCAGAGCGCGTTGTACGTAGCCGGTTGAATCCGGTCCTTAAGTTCCATGACCGCGAGATACGGGTTTCGAATAACGATCCATTGGCATGGAGTCGATCCCGCCGCAAAATCGATGAATCCTAGTTCCTTCAGTACCTTCAAGTGGTCGCGCCAGGTGGTAACATTGCGTTCGCCAACATAGCCCGCCTCCACCGCAGCAGCAGCTTCATCATCAATTTTGAGGATGCCATCATCGAAGACCCTGCACCATAGCGTCAGATACGTTTTTGCGGCGGGGACGGACTTGTCGCTCACGCTTTTTGCGAGATCGTTAATGACATTCATGAACAGCGGCATGGTACGTGGAATTGTTGTAAAGCCATGATTTACGGTTCGCAGCCAAAGATGTTCTTCAGAAATCAATGGAAACAGATGCTTGCGCATCGTAATCATGTTTTCTTGGGCTTTGGATTTACGTTTTGCTTTTTGCTTAAGGTTCAAATCCTTTAGCGCGGGCGCTGCCTTAGCGACCTGCTTGGTGGGCGCAACGAAGGTTGGCGTTGTTTTCGTTTTGAGTGGTATTGCCATGATGTTCTCCGGTTCAGTTGATAGGTGCCATTTTGAGTTAAATGTCTTTTAAAATCAAAGACTTAAATAAAATTCTTTAAGATCTTCTTGGAAATTTATTTTACTACACAACTTTTTGGTTGATTTAAAAATATCAACTGAGAATCTGAGTTGTCTTTTTGTGTTAATTTTTATTGTTTAAAATCAATGACTTACGGCGCTTTTGCAGTGCTCATCGTACTCATCCGTTCTCCCGGTTCCCATGTGCTCACTGTGCTCCTGGGATTGTCAAGGGGTGGGAAGGCACCAGCGATGGTTGGTTCTGCGTATGCGCAGATAGGTTTTTATAGTTGGAAAGAGCTGCTACGGGTGGCTACGGAGCGGGTTCGCTGCTGTATTGCTGTAAGACGTACGGCCAGCACGTCTTGGAGTGTTTCAGCGCACGGCGCAGGTGTCCGATCTTTGAACGGAAAAGGGGTCAAGGGGACCGTGGAATAAATGCGGGTGGGGTATTCGCGTTTATGCCGCGAAAGCCCCTTGACGCCTTTGCAGTGACTTACGCTTCAGCAAGGGGCAGGGGGAGGCAGTTCTTCCCCTGCTCCCGCCGCCTCGCAAGCGAGAGACCCCCGGTGGGGCCGTCGGGGACGGTTTGATGCCTGCGTGGCCGTAGGGCATAATGATTTAGGAGCGTTTCAGCGTGCTTTCTTGGGTATCGCCGCTGAAAGTGGGTATGCTGGTGTGTACAAACTCAAGATGGTGAAAAAAATGCTGAATAAAATCAATGACATTTCGGTTGTGTTGCGGTTTAACGTCTAAATAGTCAAAGCGCTTTCCAGAGAGATTTCAGAACATTTTTGATCTGGCTTGAAATACCTCATTCGCCCTCTACAACGGGGGCGTTTTGCGATGTCGGCTGGATTGGCAAGGTAAATAATGCGACAGCGTCTGCTTCCCGCGCTGCTCCGACTAGAAAGGAATTGGGGAATTGAGCGAGTACCAATATTACGAATTCGTTGCCATCGACCGGCCGCTGACCAGAGATGAAATGGCCGAGCTGCGCGCCCAGTCTTCGCGCGCCGCGATTTCGGCGACAAGCTTTGTCAATGAATACCACTGGGGCGACCTGAAGGGTGACCCGGCGCAATGGATGCGGCGCTATTTTGACGCCTTTGTGTACACCGCCAATTGGTGCAGTTGCAGGCTCGCGCTCCGGGTTCCGCATGACGCGTTCCAGAAGTCCGACTTAAAGCACTTCGTGACCGACTGCGCACTGACGGTCGATGATGCAAAGACGCACTGGATCATCGACTGGTCGCTCGACGACAGTGAAGATCACGATCGTTTCGGCATGGAGGATGGGCGGGGCTGGATGGGGCGCCTTGCACCATTGCGCGACGAATTGATGCGCGGCGATTTACGTCCGCTCTATCTTGGCTGGCTCGCTGGTGTTGCCGGCGCTGAGGTCGACGACGATGCACTTGAGCCGCCAGTTCCGATGGGAATGTCTCGACTTTCTGTCGCCCAGCAAGCATTGGTCGAATTTCTTGAAATCGATCCCGACTTCATAACGGCAGCGGCAGCGGCAGCGGCAGCTGGTAGCCAAGAGGCCGTCGAGTCGAGTGACGACGACAGTGTCGACACATGGGTGGCTGGCCTGTCCAGGAGCGAGATGAGGAGTGTTTTCAGTCTTTTATTGCAAGGCGCATCACAGCAGGCTGAACGTCGTGTTAAGTCGGAATTTATCGCGTGGCAAAAGAAAAGCGGGGCGACTGTGTTATCCCCCGCGCGACGCACAGTTGCCGAACTGCATATCCTGGCAAACGGGGCGGAAGAGCTGCGCATCGGGCAGCAAGCGAAGGAGCGGGCGCGCCAGGAAGAAGAGCGTCGCAAGGCGCGCGAGGCATATCTTCGGAAAATGGCCGGCAATGTCGAGCAATGCTGGGATGCGATCCACCCCGATGCGGAACGCGGGACGGCAGCGTCCTACGGCGCGGCGACGCGTGCGCTCATCGATTTGGCGGAAGCGTACGCGCTAATGTCCAAAACCCAGGAATTTGAGCGCGCATTGCGGCTTTTCATGGTGCGGCATGCAAGACGCGGGGCGCTGGTACGCAGACTTGCGGAGGCTGGGCTATGGCAATCGAAATAATAGAAATCAGGTAAGGCCACAGGCGGGCCCAGGTATCGCGTGGACACGTACGGCGGCGTGTATCGGATCGAGGGCGTGGGGTGACGATATCAATGTGATGTCATATTTGCCATCTCGCGCTATGGGTGCGGTACTATACCGTCACTTTAAACCAGTCGCTGTCCAACGAATGGCAATCCTGTCCGAACTCGTACTGTATCCGGTCAAATCCTGCGCCGGCATCTCGCTGCCTGAAGCGACGCTCACGCGCGCCGGCCTCGCGCACGAAACGATCCACGACCGTGAATGGATGGTCGTCTCCGAGGACGGCCAGTTCCTGTCGCAGCGCGAGCACCCGCGCATGGCATTGGTGGTGCCGCGCCTGGCCGGCGGCATGCTCGAACTGTCTGCGCCCGGCATGCCCCGCCTCGATGTCAGCCTGGCCATGCCCGATGCGGCCTACGCCCCCACCCGCGAGGTGCAGGTGTGGGACGACCGGGTGCCCGCTTTCGATTGCGGTGCTGCGGCTGCCGCCTGGTTTTCGCAGGTGCTGGGCATGCCTTGCCGGCTGGTGCGCTTTCACACCCACGCGCGGCGACTGGCCAGCGCGCGCTGGAGCGGCAAGCTGCTGGCGCCCACGCGCTTTGCCGACGCCTTTCCGCTGCTGGTGATCGGCGCGGCTTCGCTGGCCGACCTGAACGACAAGCTGCGCGCCGCCGGCCGCGAACGGATTCCGATGAACCGCTTCCGCCCCAACCTGGTGATCGACGCCATGGAGCCGTTCGAGGAAGACTACGTCGAGTCCTTTGCTCTGGGCGCGGCACAGGTCAGGCCGGTCAAGCCGTGTGCGCGCTGCCCGATACCGTCGGTCGACCAGTCCAGCGGCCTGCGCGGCCCCGACCCGCTCGACATCCTGCTTTCCTACCGCAGCAAGCCGGCCATGGATGACGCGATCTGCTTCGGGATGAACGCCATCGTGAGCGCGGGCGAAGGAGAGCGCCTGCGCGTGGGCCAGCAAGTGGAGGTCGCGCTGGCGTTTTGAACGCATTCATCCCCGGCGTGGCCGGTTTTCGTTTTCAAGGGCGCAAAGATGGCGTAAGGTGAGGGGCATGGCGATCAATCAGGTCGAAACCGACGACAAGAGGAAGCTGTATGCATGACGCTGGCGCTTCGGCGCGGGATCTGGAGCAGGAAAACGAGTCGCTCAGTGCGCGCATGGCTTACCTGCTCGAGCAGGCCGAACGCAACCACGAGATCATGTGCCGCCACCATGCGTTCGATCTCGAACTGGTCGGCGCCGGCAGCTTCCCTGAGCTGATCGGCACCATCTTCCGCAGCCTGCCCCTGATCGCCGACCTTGAGATCGTGACCCTGAGCCTGGTCGATGAAGGCGGCGATATCCATTCGGTCATGGACAAACTGGGCGTCGATTTCGAGGATTTCCCGCAGCTGGTGTTCGTGCCGGCCGAATCGGAGCTCGGGTTTGTCCCCGCCCGCAACGAACAGTTCACCGGGCCGCCCAAGCCGCTGCTCGGGCCTTACCATCCGGCCGCGCACCGCGCCATGTTCCCGCGGCCCGGCGCCGGCCTGCACAGCATCGCGCTGGTGCCGCTGCTGCGCAACAAGCGCCTGATCGGCAGTCTGAACCTGGGCAGCGCCGATCCGGCCCGCTTCACGCCGGCGATGGGCACCGATTTCATCGAGCACATGGCGTCCATCATCGCGATCTGCCTAGAGAACGTGATCAGCAACGAAATGCTCAAATATATCGGGCTCACCGACGCGCTCACCGGGGTCTACAACCGGCGCTACATGGATGCTCGCCTGCGCGAGGAGATCGCGCGCGCACAGCGCCAGGCCTACCGCCTTTCGTGCCTGTACATCGATATCGACCACTTCAAGCAGGTCAACGACAGCGTCGGCCACCAGGGCGGCGACGATGTGCTGCGCGAAGTGGCGGCCCGCATCAAGGCCGAGTTGCGCCTGTCGGACGCGCTGGGACGCTTCGGCGGGGAGGAATTCGTGGTGCTGCTGATCGACGCCGACCTGCAAGACGCGACCCAGGTCGCGCAACGTATCCGCGCCAGCGTCGCCGGCACCGCGTTCGCACTGGCCGGCGGTGCGCAGTTGCAGGTGTCGGTATCGATCGGGGTCGCCACGCTCGACGATTTCGAGCGCGATCACGCCATCGAAGGCGTGGCCCAGCAACTGGTGGCGCATGCCGATTCGGCGCTGTACCGGGCCAAGGAAAATGGGCGCAACCGCGTAGTCAGCTTCGATTAGCCGGTTCGGCCAGCCAGCCGCTAATGCAGCAGCCGGCCTTCGGCGCGGTTGACCGCGTCGGCCGAGCCGCGCAGCACCACCACGTCGCCCGCTTCCAGTTCGGTTTGCGCGCTCACCTCGATGCGCTGCGCGCCGCGCCGGATGATCGTCACCTCGGCGCCCAGCTCGCCCAGATCGAGCTCCTCGACCCGCTTGCCGACGGCTCCCGCTTTCTCGTGCAGGGTGACCGAATGCAGGCGCACATACAGGTGCTCGGGGTCTTCGACCACGTCGCTGGCGCCATGGAAATAGCCGCGCAGCGCCGAGTAGCGCTCTTCGCGCGCGCTCTGCACGCGATGCACCACGCGCCGCAGCGGCACGCCCATCATCACCAGCGCGTGCGAGGCCAGCATCAGGCTGCCCTCCAGCAGTTCCGGCACCACTTCGGTGGCGCCGGCCTTTTTCAGCATGTCGAGGTCGGTGTCGTCGTGGCTGCGCACGATCACGGGCAGGGTCGGCGCCAGTTCGTGCACCAGGTGCAGCACTTTAAGCGCGGACGGCGTGCTGGCATAGGTGATGACGAGCGCGCTGGCGCGGTAGATGCCGGCCGCGATCAGGCTCTCGCGCCGCGCCGCGTCGCCGTAGGATACGTTGGCGCCCGCGGTCTGCGCTTCCTGCACCCGTTCCGGATCAAGGTCGAGCGCCTGGTAGGCGATTTTTTCCTCGCTCAGCAAGGTTGCCAGGCTCTGGCCGCTGCGCCCGAAACCGGCCACGATCACGTGCTTTTGCATGGCCATCGTGCGGCTCGCGATCTGGGTCAGCATGAGCGACTGCGTCATCCATTCGTTCGATGCGATCTTCATCACGATCTGGTCCGACCTGGAGATGATGAGCGGCGCGATCAGCATCGACAGCACCATCGAGGCCAGCACCAGCTGGATGATGAACGGGTCGACCAGATTGGCGCCGGCGGTCAGGTTGAGCAGCACGAAGCCGAATTCGCCGCCCTGCGCCAGCGCCAGGCCGGTGCGCATCGCGATGCCGTCGGCGGCGCCGAAGGCCTTGGCCAGCAGCGCGATGAGCGCGAACTTGAGCAGCACCAGGGCCGCCAGCAGCACCGCCACGATCCACCAGTTGGCCACCACCATGCCCAGGTCGAGCATCATGCCGACCGTGATGAAAAACAGCCCGAGCAGCACGTCGCGAAACGGCTTGATGTCCTCTTCCACCTGGTGCTTGTACTGGGTTTCGGAAATGAGCATGCCGGCCACGAAGGCGCCGAGCGCGAGCGACAGGCCGGCGCGTTCGGTGATCCAGGCCGCACCGAGCGTAACGAGCAGCAGGTTGAGCATGAACAGCTCTTGCGAGCGGCGCTTGACGACGATGGTGAACCACTTGCGCATCAGTTTCTGGCCGAGAAACAGCAGCAGCAACAGCACGATCAGGGCCTTGGCGCCGGCCCAGGCCAGCGTTTCGACCAGTTGCTCGGGGTTCTGGCCGAGCGCGGGAATCAGAATCAGCAGCGGCACCACCGCCAGGTCCTGGAACAGCAGGATGCCGATGATCTTGCGCCCGTGCTGGCTTTCCAGTTCGAGCCGCTCGGTCAGCATTTTCGAGACGATCGCGGTCGAGGACATGGCCAGCGCGCCGCCCAGCGCGAACGAGGCCTGCCAGCCGAGCCGCACCGAGGGCGGCAACTGGGTCGAGAGCACCCAGCCAAACAGCATGGCGGAGGCGATCGTGAGCAGCACCTGGGTCATGCCGAGGCCGAACACAATGCGCCGCATCGCGATCAGCTGCGAAAGGGAAAACTCGAGGCCGATGGAAAACATCAGGAACACGACCCCGAATTCGGCCAGGGTGTGGGTGGTGGCGTCGCTTTCGGCCAGCCCCAGTGCATGCGGGCCGATCAGGATGCCGACACTCAGGTAGCCGAGCATGGGAGGCAGGTGCAGCATGCGAAAGGCGACCACGCCCAGCACCGCACTGCCCAGCAAAAGGAGGGTGAGTTCTAATCCTGAAAACATGCAGCGGCCACTGGTATAAGGGGAAAAAATCGTTGTTTGTTGCGTCTGGCAAGTTTTTTGCTTTCGCAATTCGTTTATACTTCCAGCATGAGTGTAACCGATGAAAAAAACAATGCTGAAAGATTTTGACAAAAACATCACGATGCGCGCCATGCTGATGGCCCGTGAAACGCTCCAGATCGAGACCGACGCCATGCGCGCGCTCCAGCTGCGCCTCGAGAGCGACGACAGCGTCGGGCGCGCGGTGGCCCTGCTGCTTGCCTGCGGCGGGCGCGTGGTGGTGTCCGGGATCGGCAAGTCGGGCCACATCGGGCGCAAGATCGCGGCCACCCTGGCCTCGACCGGCACCCCGGCCATGTTCGTGCATCCGGCCGAAGCGGCCCACGGCGACCTGGGCATGGTCACCGCGCAGGACGCTTTCATCGCCATCTCGAACTCGGGCGAGACGTCCGAACTGATGTCGATCCTGCCGATCGTCAAGCGCATGGGATCGCCCCTGATCGCGATGACCGGCAACCCGGCATCGAGCCTGGCGCTGCTGGCCGACGTGCACCTGGACGTCTCGGTGGCCAAGGAAGCCTGCCCGCTGAACCTGGCCCCGACCGCCAGCACCACCGTCACGCTGGCGCTGGGCGACGCGCTTGCCGTCGCGCTGCTCGACGCGCACGGCTTTCGCGAGGAAGACTTTGCGCGCTCGCATCCGGGCGGCGCGCTCGGACGGCGCCTCTTGACCCATGTGCGCGACGTCATGCGCAGCGGCGCGGCGGTGCCGATGGTCGGCGCCGACGTCTCGCTGGCGGCCGCGCTGCTCGAAGTGACGCAAAAGGGCATGGGCATGACCGCCATCGTCGACGCCGACCTGCGTCCGCTGGGCGTCTTCACCGACGGCGACTTGCGCCGCCTGATCGAACGCGTGCAGGACTTCACCAACATCACGATCAGCGATGTGATGCACGCCGACCCGCGCCGCATCACCCCCGAACGGCTGGCGGTGGACGCGGTCGCGATCATGGAGGAATTTCGCATCAACCAGATGCTGGTGGTCGACGCCGACGACAAGCTGGTCGGCGCGCTGCACATCCACGACCTGACGCGCGCGAAGGTGATCTGATGATCGAGCTCGAACACATGCGCCGCGCGGCCGGCGTCAAAGTGATGATCTTCGACGTGGACGGCGTGCTCACCGACGGCAGCCTGACCTACGGCCCGGACGGCGAGGCGACCAAGACCTTCAACGTGCTCGACGGACTGGGCATCCAGCTGCTGCAAAAATCGGGCGTGGCCACCGCCATCATCAGCGCACGCCAGTCGCCGATCGTGGTGCGGCGCGCCGCCGACCTCGGGATCGCGCACGTGTACCAGGGCGTGCACGACAAGCGCATCGCGTTCGGCAAGCTGCTCGAAGCGACCGGGGCGAGCGCGCAGCAGTGCGGCTACATCGGCGACGACGTGATCGACCTGCCGCTGCTGCTGCAGGTCGGCTTCGCCGTGACCGTCCCCACCGGCCACGCCGAGG
>JBAQKU010000706.1:0-2331 GCA_049301315.1 Telluria sp. | reverse complement strand
GCCCAGCCGCGCGCCCGGTGCCGGCCTGGTGCGGCCGTATTTCAGATGTGCGCGGCAAGAACCGCAATGACGGCTTGAGAAAAATCAAACAGCGAGCGGATTGGCTCGCCGGCAGGAACCTCGCAGGCGGGCTCGTCGCTGCAGCGCAGCAATCAATCGTTCCGGCGCAGCGGGGGCGGCAGTATCATCTGCTCATCCAACTTTCAATCAGGCAAGCTTTGTCTCCCCTTAGCGCAGCTCCGCTCCCCGCATGCCGCCCGCGTAACGCGGCCATCCTGATCGTCGACGATGCGCCGCTGAATGCCGGTGCGCTGCGCCAGACGATGGCAGACCAGGGCTACCGGACCTTCGTGGCCAACTGCGGCGAGCGCGCCATCAAGATCGCGCGGCGCGTGCGCCCCGACCTGATTCTGCTCGATGTCGTCATGCCCGGCATGGACGGCTTCGAAACCTGCCGCCAGCTCAAGGCGCACGCCGGCACCGAAGCCATCCCGGTCATCCTGATGAGCGCCAGGAGCGACACCGACGCGATCGTGGCCGGCTTCGATATCGGCGCGGTCGACTACCTGAGCAAGCCGCTGCGCATGGCCGAAGTGAGCGCGCGCGTGCGCTCCCAGCTGCAAATCCGCAGCAACAACGACACCCGCCAGGAACAGGCCGAGCGCCTGCGCACCATTGTCGACAGCATGGCCGAGGGGCTGATGATCATCGAGGCGAGCGGGCGCATCCAGTACGCCAATCCGGCCTGTGCCGGCTATCTCGGTTACCCGCCCGAGGAACTGGCGGGCCACTCGATCGGCGAGCTGCTCAGTGCGCAGGTGACCCGGGAATACCTGGACTACTTCGCCGGCTACGCCGCCTGCCCCGGCACCGTGCACCAGCACGGCGCGCGCGAGGTCGTGCTGCGGCGCCACGACGGCGCGCTGTGCCCGATGGACCTGACGCTCACGCCCATGTATGTGCGCGAACCCTTGTTCATCGGCCTGCTGCACGACATTACGCACCACAAGCTGTGCGAAACGGAACTGCAGCGCGCCGCGCTGGTCGACCCCTTGACGCGGATCGCGAACCGGCGCCACTTCGACAGCTTCCTGGACAAGGAATGGCAGCGCGCGCTGCGCAGCGGCACGCCGCTGTCGCTGGTGGTGCTCGACGTCGACCACTTCAAGCTGTACAACGATGCGCTGGGCCATCCGGCCGGCGACCTGTGCCTGCAGAACGTGGCGCAGGCGGTGCAGTCGCATGCGCTGCGCGCGACCGACCTGGCGGCGCGCTACGGCGGCGAAGAGTTCGTGCTGCTGTTCGCGGAGACGCCGGCCGACAAGGCGCTGCTGCTGGCCGAGTCGATCCGCAAGCGCGTCGAAGCGCTCAGCCTGGCGCACCCGCGCTCGCCGACCTCGGCATGGCTGACCGCCAGCATCGGCGTGGCGACCATGCTTCCGACCCAGCACGACGCCATCGAAACGCTGTTTGCGGCGGCCGACCGCGCCATGTACCGCGCCAAGGAAGGCGGGCGCAACCGGGTCCACGCGGCGTGTCCGGGGCAGGCCTGCCGCCTCGCGTGAGCATACCTTGGTGCAACACGGCAGCGTCTTATCGGCGCTATAATAAAGGTCGCATTTCGCTCTACGCTAACCTGGCACCGCCGTGAATCCTCATCTCGACAAACTGCATCCGTATCCGTTCGAAAAGCTGCGCCAACTGTTTTCGGGCGTGACCCCGAATCCGGCCCATGCCCCCATCAGCCTCGGCATCGGCGAACCGAAACATCCGACTCCCGCCTTCATCCAGAAGGCGCTCACCCACAGCCTGCAGGGCCTGGCCAATTATCCGAGCACGCTAGGCAGCGAAGCGCTGCGCGCCGCCATCGCCAGCTGGCTCGAACACCGCTACGGGGTGCCCGCGCTCGACCCGGCCACCCAGGTGCTGCCGGTAAACGGTTCGCGCGAAGCCCTGTTCGGGATCGCGCACTGCGTGGTCGATGCCTCGCGCCCGGCGCTGGTGATGTGCCCCAACCCGTTCTACCAGATCTACGAAGGCGCCGCCTACCTGGCCGGCGCCGAGCCCTATTTCGTCAATTCCGATCCGGCCCGCAATTTCGCCTGCGATTACGCCAGCGTGCCTTCGGCCGTGTGGGAGCGCGTGCAGCTGCTCTACCTGTGCTCGCCGGGCAACCCGACCGGCGCCACCGTCTCGCTCGACGACTGGAGCGCCCTGTTCGCACTGGCCGACCGCCACGGCTTCGTGATCGCGGCCGACGAATGCTATTCCGAGATCTACCACGGCGGCGCCGCGCCGCTCGGCGCGCTCGAGGCCGCGCACGAACTGGGC
>JBAQKU010000705.1:0-4052 GCA_049301315.1 Telluria sp. | reverse complement strand
GCCGTAGGACTGGGGCACCGTGACCCGCGTCGGCGGGCCATCGGGCTCGCCGGCGAGGGACATGGCGCCGCCGGCCGCCATCAGCTCGAGATCGGAAGCGAGCCAGCCGGCGCGCGGACCTTCGCGCCCGAACGGCGTGACCGACACCTGCACCAGGCGCGGATTGACCTTCTTCAGGCGCGTCCACTCGAAATACTGGGCGTTGGCCTCGCCCAGTTGCGACGACTCGATCAGGATATCGGCCTTGGCGATCAACTGGTCGAACACGCAGCGCCCCTCGACCGTCCCGAGATCGAGCCGCAGCAGCCGTTTGTTCACATGATAGGCCTGCCAGTCGGCGCTATCGATGCAAACGCCCGGCGCCTCGACCCGGATCACGTCAGCCCCCAGGTCGGCCAGTAACCGGCCGGCTAACCAGCCGACCCGGTTGCTGACGTCAAGGACACGGTATGCGCTGAACATTCGCTTTCCTTTCGTCGAGGGCTCGCTTAGCGGCCGGTGCGTGCCAGGGAAACCACCCAGCCGTCCATCCGCGATTTCATCTTCGCGATGTCCTTCTCGCTGAAGAAGTTCTCCGGCTTGACCAGGTCCACGCCGTACACAGGGCGGTGGAAGTCGCTCTCGTAGCCATAAGGAACGGTGGCATCGATGCCCATGCCGCCTTCGAACATCGTGTTCGACGCGGTCCACTGCTTGTCGCCCGATGTCATGCGCTCGGCCGGCATGAAGGTCTGGCCGCGCCCACCCGGGATCGGATTGAGGATGTCGGTCTGCGGATTGACGCGGGTCGTCAGGCACCACATGATGTCGTCCATCGAGTAGATATCGACGTCTTCGCTGACCGCGATGGCAAGCCGCATGCCCTGCGAGCACGACAGGATTGCGCCGAGGAAGTTACGCTGCCAGCCCTCTTCGATCTGGTTGCGCTTCTTGACCTGGATGATGCAACCGCCCCAGTCGGTCATGCAGTAAGGAATATGGACGTTCTGGACGATGCCTGGCTGCAGCCGCTCGCACAGGGCGAAGATGGCCGATTCGCGCACCGAGGTGTCGATGTTGGAGTCGTCCGCAGTGTGCACGCCGAGCGGGAAGATGATCGGCTTGCTTTCACGCTTGCGCATGGTGATTGCGGTGACGTGGAAGGTCGGAGCCTTGTAGGCCTTGCCCATGTAACCGGCCCATTCCGGATGGAAGTGGAAACGCCCCTGCACGTCGGCAGCTTCCGACTCGGCCGTTTCGTAGCGCTTGTCACGCGGGTGCAGGTAACCTTCCAGCACGTATTCCGCGTCGGCCAGGGTGTAGGCGTCGATGGTCTGGCATTTCACCAGGCGCACCGGAGCACCCTGGATGGCGCCGGCGATACCGATTTCGTCGCAGCCCTTCGGCAGGATCGCGTAGTCGAAGCCGGAACCTGCCACATAGGTGCACGATGGCGGCACGCCGAAGCACATGGTGAGCGGGATCGGCTCTTCGTCCTTGTAGTGTTCCGTCATGACCTGCCACATGTGCGAGCCCGGGGAGATCTGGAAGGTGCCGACGTTACCCCAACGGAAGTTCATGCGGTTGTAGCCAATGTGGCTGCCGCCGTCGAAGTAAGGCCCGACCACGCAGGAAATGCCGGAGCCGATGGTCATCTCGGTTTCGAGCGGGGTGTGGCGAATCGCGGTCAGCCACTTGTTCACGTCCAGCTCGGAAGTCAGCACTTCTTCCTGCACTGGCGCTTCGTCCTGCGAAATGATGACAGGCTTGAGCGGGTGGTCGATGGCGCGTGCCACTTTCTTGACGCGATCGAGCGAATTTTCCCAGCCGAACAGCTCCTCGACCACGCGGATATCGCCGAACAGGTTGGTGATGGCGCGCGCATGCGGCATGCCCTTCACGTTGTTGAACAGCATCGGCAGGCTGCCGTCGAAGATTTTCTGCAGGCCCGTGATTTCCAGGTCCGGATTGACTTCCTTATCGGTTTCTACCAGATAGCCTTTGGTGCGAAACCATTCCACCGCCTCGCGCAGGTCCTTGAAGCCGGCACGGCTCCCTGCTTTGTTCGACATGTCGTTCATTGTATTTACTCCATTATTTTCAGTTGGTAAATTAGGGAAACTGCTGGTGCTTGTGCTGCTAAAGAATTCAGTTGGTACATCCAGGGCCGCTGTTACTTGTGCTGCTGGAGATGGGCGACCTTGGCGCGCATCTGCCCTTCCCAGCGTTTTGCGAAGTCGGCCGGCAAGCCGAACTGGTCGAGCACCCGGGCCACGATGTGATTGACGATGTCGTCGATGGTTGCGGGATGGTTGTAGAAGGCTGGCATCGGCGGCATGATGGTCACGCCCATCCGCGACAGCTTGAGCATGTTCTCAAGGTGGATGTCGCTCAGTGGCAGCTCGCGTGCCACCAGCACCAGTTTGCGGCGCTCCTTGAGGACGACGTCGGCGGCGCGATGGACCAGATGGTCGCCCACGCCGTGCGCAATCGCAGCGAGCGTGCGCATCGAGCAAGGGGCGATGACCATGCCGTCGGTAAGGAAGGAGCCGGAGGAGATCGACGCACCCATGTTGCCTTCCGAGTGAGTCTCGGTGGCCAGCTCGCGCACCTGCGCCACCGTCATGCTGGTTTCGTGCTCAATGGTCTGCATGGCCCATTTGCTCAGGACCAGATGGGTTTCGACGCCCTCGACCCCGTGCAGGGCCTCCAGCAGGCGGATCCCGAAAACGGCGCCGGTAGCGCCGGTAATGCCGACAACAAGCCTCTTCATGTCTTCTCCTCAAACAAAACCCGGCGTTACCAAACTTCGCCGTTCGATTTAGTCCAATCCGTGGACTCTTTTTGGCATTTTCTGAATTCTGTGAATCTCGCCGGATTGGAATGTGGTGAGAAGAACTATAGCAATCACCCTAAACACTAGCAATATGGAAACCCTAGGAATACTTCCACATAGTGGATTGAATGAGGGAGATGAAAAGAAAGCGTTTGCGCCGCCAGGACGAAAAAAGACGCGCCCGAGGACGCGCCTGTCCAATCGCGCTCCAACCGGGGCGCTATGGATGAGCCGATGGTGTCACGGTTTCAATCGCCCTCTCCGGAATCCTCCCGCCCGAAGCCCCTGCGAAATTGGGAAACATAGACGGTGACGTCGCGGCCAATCATGCCGGACGGGGCGATGTCGCGCAGGCCAACGGCCCATGTGTCGTCCGCGGAATTGAAGTTCCATGTGAACTGTTTATCGCCGGCGACGAACCTGACGGTATCGCCCTTGTGCACATTCACATATTTGGTGCCGGGCGTGAGATTGATTGTGTAATCGGCAGCCGATGACGGCGCGGGCGCGCCCGCATGGTCGGGGCCTGGCGGCGCTGCGATCGACGGCACGGCGGCTGCAAACAGAACCGGTGTAATCGCAGCGAGCAAAAGCGTTTTTCGTTTCATGATGACCTCGCATCGGAAAAAAAACACATATCCAGTAACACCTGGATGCTATGAACTTTGACTAAGCCGGCACTGGATTTGTTCGCCTTGCCACCTGTAAACACTTTTCGTAATAGCTATTTCAGGTTAAGGAAATGCGTTACGCCATCCCCTAGTATTGCAAGAGGACTGCCCGTGTTTCCGGTCTTTTCCGGCCTGAAAACCGAGGAAAAAAGGGACACCTGGTCCGGACACCACCCCATGTTCCCGCCTGAGTTGCAAATAAAAAATGTTTTCGATGCCGCTTGGCCTTGGACACTAAAAAATAAGATTTACCGAGGAGACAAAAATGATCAACAGATTCGGCCTTACCATTTCCGTGGCGCGCCGGCTGGCTTCGGCCGCCATCATCTGCCTGGGCCTGTCACAGCCGGCGCTGGCGCAAACCAGGATCCGCGTGGCCGCCACCATTTCCACCGACCTGTCCGCCGCCGCGCTCGGCCTTGCCCTGAAAAACGGCGACTTCAAGAAGGCCGGGCTCGACGTGGAGCTGAAATCGTTCGTCCAGTCGAATCAAAAATACGACGCCTTCAAGGGCGGCGCGGTCGATATCGACATCAACATGGGCGCCATCAATGCCGGCCAGCTCT
>JBAQKU010000704.1:0-1940 GCA_049301315.1 Telluria sp. | reverse complement strand
CATCGATCCACTGGCCGCCGCCCTTGGTGAACACGATGCACGGGATACGCACCCCGTCCTTGTCGCGCTGCAGATGACGCACCACCTCGCGCATATAGGCCAGCGAGAAAACCTGGAAGGCGCCGTCGGCCAGCGCGCCGCCCCACGAGTCGAACAGCATCACGGCCTGCGCGCCGGCGTCGATCTGGGCGTTCAGGTAAGTGGCCACGGCGCGCGCGTTGAGCGCCAGGATGTGGTGCAGCAGGTCCGGGCGCCGGTACAGCATGGTCTTGATGGTGTGGAACTCCTTCGAGCCACGCCCCTCCACCATGTAGCAGGCCAGGGTCCACGGGCTGCCGGCAAAGCCGATCAGCGGCACCCGCCCGGCCAGCTCGGTGCGGATCTGGGTCACCGCATCGAACACGTACTGCAGCGAGCCCGGTGCGGGTTCGCGCAGCGCCAGCACCGCCTTCTCATCGCGCAGGGGGCGTTCGAACTGCGGCCCCTCGCCTTCCACGAACTGCAGGCCCAGGCCCATCGCGTCGGGCACGGTGAGGATGTCGGAAAACAGGATGGCCGCGTCCAGGCCGAAGCGCTCGACCGGCTGCAAGGTCACCTCGGTGGCCAGGTCGGGATTGGTGGCCAGTCCCATGAAGGAGCCGGCGCGCGCGCGCGTGGCGCGGTATTCCGGCAGGTAGCGCCCGGCCTGGCGCATCAGCCACAGCGGCGTGTACTCGACCGGCTGGCGCAGCAGCGCGCGCAGGAAGGTGTCGTTCCTGAGCGGGGCAAAGCGCGCCGGGGCGCAGGCGTCTGGCGCGTTCAACGGCTCGCCTTCAGGTGCGCCACGCCGCCGAAGCTGCCGATCCACTGATCGCCGCCGGGGCCGGTGTCCATGGAAAACACGTTGTTCGAAAACAGCCCTTGTTCGGTCTGCATGACGGCGAACTTCTCGCCGTCCATGCGCGCCAGGCCGTTGTTGGTGCCGATCCACAGCTTGCCGTCCGGCGCCTTGTGCAGCATGAACACATGGTTGCCCGGCAGGCCGTCGGCCACCGTGTAGTTGCGCCATTTGGTGCCGTCGAAACGGGCCAGGCCGCCGCCCCAGGTGCCGCACCAGACCACGCCTGCGTCGTCGACCTGGAGCGCGACGATGTAGTTCGGGTTATACGCCACGTTAATTCCCTGCAGCCCCATTTCCTCCTTCTGGCGCGCATGGTGCACGGAAGTGGCCGCCGGGTCGTTGTTGAACTTGATGTCCTGCTTGACCAGGTCGAACTTCGCGCCCTGCCCGCTGGCATGGTTCCAGTGATCCCACTTGGCATCCTTGTAGCGCGCCAGGCCGCCTTCGGTGGCCAGCCAGATTTCGCCGTTCTTGCCTTCGGCCACGCCGTAGACCCAGTCGTTGGGCAAGCCGTTCTTGGTGTTTTCGACCGTAAACAGGTCCCACTTGGAACGATCCCTGAGCGCGCCGCCGCGCACCCGGTTCACGCCCGACCAGGTCGCGATCCAGACGTCGCCGCTCTTGGTCTTCATGGCGCCGTACACGAAGGCGTCGCCCAGGCCGTCCGGAATATTGAAGTTTTCCCAGGTGTCGCGCTTCTCGTCGTACAGCGACATGCCGCCGCCGTAGGTGCCGACCAGGATCTGGCCGTCGAGTTTGCTGACATGGAAGATGCCGTTCGAGAGCAGGCCGTTGCGTGCGTCGAACAGGCGGTATTCGTCGGTGGTGGTGTCGTAGCGGATCACGCCGCCCGAAGTGCCCACCCACAGCGTCTTGCCGTCGAGCAGGATCGACTTGACGTTGCGGTTGCCCACCCGGAAATGGGTGAACTTGGCGTTCGGGTCGACCTGCACCTTGCCTTGCTGTTGCGGTCCGTCCTGCGCCTGCGCCGGCGCCGCCGCGCCCGTGCTGGCCGTGCCTGCCTTGAGCTGGCCGGCCACCGGCAAGGCGGGTGCCGGGG
>JBAQKU010000703.1:0-2111 GCA_049301315.1 Telluria sp. | reverse complement strand
CCTTGACCCGCATGCGGCGCGCGCCGCCATGCTCGACGCCACCCGCGCCGGAAACCGCATCGTCGCGGTCGGCGAACACGGCTATGTCCTGCTCTCGGACGACGACGGCAAGACACAGCGCCAAGCGAAAAGCGTGCCGGTCGATTTTGCGCTGACCTCGGTGTCGTTCATCGACGCGCGCCAGGGCTGGGCAGCCGGACACGGCAGCGCCATCATCCATACCGTCGACGGCGGCGAGACCTGGTCGCTGCAGTACAAGGACAGCAAGGTCGACCAGCCCTTTTTCAGCGTGTATTTCCGCGATGCGCAAACCGGATGGGCCGCGGGGCTGTGGTCCTTGCTGCTGGCCACCAGCGACGGCGGCAAGAGCTGGACCCAGGTCAGCCTGCCTTTGCCTGAAGGACGCAAACGGGCCGACCTGAACCTGCTGAAGATATTCCCGGGAGCCGGGCATGAGCTGTTCATCGCGGCCGAGCAGGGCACCGTGCTGCATTCGGCCGACGGCGGACAAGGCTGGCGCTACCTCGCCACCGGCAGCAAGGCCTCGCTCTGGAGCGGGACCGCGACGCCGGCCGGAACGCTGCTGGTGGCGGGCCTGCGCGGGAAGATGTTGCGCAGCACGGATAAAGGCGCAAGCTGGAAACCGGTTGCGCTGGGCACCGAGGGTTCGGTCACGCAGCTCAAGTCGCACGGCGCCGCGCTGTGGGCCAGTTCGCTCGACGGCAGCCTGCTGCGCAGCCTCGATGACGGCTTGAGCTGGACAGCGGCGGCGTCCGCCGGCGGCGCCCTGACGGCAATTGCGGCGCGCAGCGACGGCAGCTACCTGAGCTACGCAAAACAAGGCGCGAACCCATAGGGCGGAAGCGGTTAGAATACCTGCGGACCACACATCAGGAGCCTGACATGAGCCGCAAAGCATTCGTCACCGGGGTCGGCATGATCCCGTTCGCCAAGCCGGGCGCCAGTGCGCCTTACCACGAGATGGGCGCGCTCGCGGCGCGCCAGGCCCTCGACGACGCGGGCCTGGCCTACGACGACATCGAGCAGGCCTACGTCGGCTATGTATATGGCGATTCGACCAGCGGCCAGAAGGCGCTGTACCAGGTCGGCATGACCGGCATCCCGCTCGTCAACGTCAACAACAACTGTTCCACCGGTTCCACCGCGCTGTTCCTGGCGCGCCAGGCGATCGCCGGCGGCGCCGCCGAATGCGTGCTGGTGCTCGGTTTCGAGCAAATGAGCCCGGGCGCGCTCGGCGCCGTGTTCACCGACCGTCCCAGCCCGTTCGACGCGTTCGACGCGGTCACCGACAAGCTGGTCGGCATGCCCGACATCCCGCTGGCGCTGCGCTACTTCGGCGGCGCCGGACTGGCGCACATGAAAAAATACGGTACTCCCCTCGACGCCTTCGCGAAGATTCGCGCCAAGGCCAGCCGCCATGCGGTAAACAACCCGCTGGCGCTGTTTCGCAAGGAGGTGAGCACCCAGGACGTGCTCGATGCGCCTGCGATCTGGCCCGGGGTGATGACGCGCCTGATGGCCTGCCCGCCGACCTGCGGCGCCGCCGCCGCGGTGCTGGTGTCGGAAGACTTCGCGAAAAAACGCGGCCTGAAGGCGAACGTCTTCATCGCGGCCCAGGCCATGACCACCGACCGCGCCAGCACCTTCGATGGCGGCGACATGATGCGCCTGGTCGGCTACGACATGAGCCGCGAGGCCGCCGCCAAGGTGTATGCGCAGGCCGGCATCGGCCCGGACCAGGTCGATGTCGTCGAGCTGCACGACTGTTTCGCCCACAACGAGTTGATCACCTACGAAGCGCTGGGGCTGTGTCCGGAAGGCGGCGCCGACAAGTTCATCAGCGATGCCGACAACACCTATGGCGGCAAGGTGGTGACCAATCCATCCGGCGGGCTGCTCTCGAAGGGGCATCCGCTGGGCGCCACCGGGCTGGCGCAATGCTACGAGCTGACGCACCAGCTGCGCGGCACTGCCGACAAGCGACAGGTGAAGGGCGCGCGCGTGGCGCTGCAGCACAACCTCGGGCTGGGCGGCGCCTGCGTCGTCACCCTGTACCAGGCTGCCTGAACGCAGCCCGAAGGACCGAACTC
>JBAQKU010000702.1:0-5805 GCA_049301315.1 Telluria sp. | reverse complement strand
CGCGGGTCCAGGCCGCGACGCGTTCCCGGGCTTGGGCCCGGGCGGCGCTGTCGCGCTGCCCGAGCATGGCCATGGCCATCGGTGCTCCTTACACGGAGGTGAAAGGCGTGCCTTCCTTGGCAATCAGGGCTTCCTTGGCCGCATCCTTGAAGGCGACGTCGGGCGGCAGCACAACCGAAGCCGAACGCACCCGGTGCGTGGCCGGGTCGACGCCTGGAGGCGCGATGCCTTTCTTAAGCGCCTCGGCTGCCTTGCGCAGGCGGTGGCGCGCCATGATGATGCCGTTGTCGGTCGATACCAGGTTTTCCTTGCTGCGGTCGGCGATCGGCCCCATGCTTTCCTGCAGCGACGAATCCTGGATCGCGATCCCTTCGATGCCGCTGTAGGTGATCCCTGCCTTTTGCGCGGCGCGGTCCATCAGGTAGTCGTTGTCCTTGTTCTGGGTCGGGATGAAGGTGCCGGGAATGAGCTTGACGTGGATGCCGGCGCCGTCGGTCATGGCCTGCACCTCGGTGTCGGACAGGTCGCGCCCCGCATGGTAGTCGTAGCTCCACGACCAGCACGATTCGTCGTCGATGGGAATCCAGAAGTGACCGTGGATCGGATGGTCGCCGCGCGGCGGGATCGCGGTAAAGCAGGGCATCACCCACTGCGTGATGCGCCAGTAGTAATTACCCTCTTCCGCGTTGCGGCGCGCGCCGATCAAAAGGCCGCCCTCGGATTCGACGACCTCGAACTTGACCTGGAAATCCTGCAGGTTGTACTTGTTGCCCTTGGCGCCGCGGAACAGGGGATCGCGCTCGAGCGCGCCGCTGTGCAGGAACGACACGTGGCTCGAATCGATACCGCCTTCCATCGCTTGCAGGAAGTTGCATTCCTGGTGGCGCTTGGAGATGAAGCGGCGCTTCGGACCGACCATGTTAAATTCATATTCGGGCAGCGCAGGCTGCAGTTCCGGCGGCCCCATGTAGGTCCACAGGATGCCGCCGCGCTCGACCAGCGGATACGCCTTGAGCTTGATCTTGCCGCAGTAGCCGCTTTCGGCCGGTTCCGACGGCACCTCGACGCACTGGCCGGTGACGTCGTACTTCCAGCCGTGGTACGGGCAGCGCAGTCCGTTTTCCTCATTGCGGCCGAACCACAGAGACACGCCGCGGTGGGCGCAGAATTCGTCGGTCAGGCCAAGGGCGCCGGAGCTGTCGCGAAAGGCGATCATGCGCTCGGACAGCAACTGGACGCGTACCGGAGGGCAGTCCGCCTCCGGCAATTCGCTGGCCATCAGGGCCGGTATCCAATAACGGCGGAACAGATCGCCCATTGGAGTACCTGGCCCGGTCTGGGTCAGCAGTTCATTTTGTTCGCGTCTGGTCATTTCAGTCCCCTCGGAAGTTCATCAATCGAAAATTGTTTCAAATGCGATTATTTTTTGTTCTTTTATGTGGAACGCTGTTCCTAAATCAGAATTTAAGATATCATCTTAACTGTTGCGGTGTCAATCCCGGGCGCCGACTAAGCACGCAAAATCCCGATTTCCGATAACAAATATCATCAAATGGCAGGAGAGATAACACCATGACAGAAAGAATCGATTTCAATATCCTCAACCTGCTGGAACTGTGCCCGAGCTCCGAGGTGTCCGGCAACGGCGCGCTGAAGGTCGAAAAGGACGGCATGAGCCTGGCCGTGTTCAACCTGGACGGCGAGTTCTTCGTCACGGACGACCTGTGCACCCACGGCCCCGGCTCGCTGTCCGAGGGATATATCGAGGGCGACGTGATCGAATGCGATTTCCACAACGGCGCATTTAATATCCGCACCGGCGAAGTGGTGACCCCGCCCTGCATGATCCCGCTGCGCACCTACCTGGTGCACACGGTCGACGGCAAGGTCTACATCGATCCGAACCAGTCGGCGCTGGCCAGCCATGCGCACCAGGACTGCCCGATGAAAAAGGCCGGCCAGGAGTAAACAGGGCGCGCCTTTTGCGCCCTGCAACGACCGGCTACCAGCGCACCACGATGAACAGGGTGCCTGCCACTCCCAGGCACACGGCCAGCAGGGTCGCTCCGGTGAGGTGCTTGACCGAGCGCGTGAACACGACGGTCAGGAAGATCGAGACAAACGCTTCCATCGAACCGATCATGGCCGCGCGCGAGATGGTGGTGTAGCTCAGGGCCCCGAAGTAAAGCAGCTGGCCGGCCGACGACAGCAGGCCGGCCGCCCACAGCCAGCCATTGAACTTGGTAAAGGTCTGGCGCACCGCGACGCGGTAGCTGTCCACGAACCTCGCCATGATCACGAACACGAGCGCGCCCACCATCGAGCCGAGCATGGTGCCGAAGGCGGCATCGGGAATCTCGATCAAGCCTTGCTTGCGTCCGACGTAGCCGAACGCATAGGCCAGCGCCGACACCGGCCCGTAGAAAAAACCCAGGTTTCCCAGCGTGTTGCGCCAGTCCGGTTTGGCGGCAGGCGCGCTCGTGGCGCTGGCGGCGGCGGCCTGCAGCGACTGCCGGATCAGCACGCCAAAGCTGGCGCCGATCAGCACCAGTCCGGCCAGCATCGCATAGTCGAACGCTTCGCCCAGCAGCACCACCCCGAGCACGACCGAAAACAGCGGATTGAGCCGCTTGACGGCAGAGGCGCGTACGGCGCCCAGATGCTGGACCGAGGCGTACAGGAACACCCGGCCAATGAAGATCGTCAGCACGCCAGCGCCGGCAAACCACAGCACGCCGTCGCTGTTGAGCGCGGTCCAGCCCGAACCGATGCCCTGCCCCACCCACAGCGTGAAGGCGATTACCGTGGTCATCAGGATCGAGAGGAAGGCGCCGTTGTTCTCGGCCGTGCTGTTGATCCCGCGCATGACGGTGACGTTCGACGCGGCAAAGCAGCAGGCCGACAGAAATGCGAGCAACTCACCCATTATCGAGCGCACCGGCAGCTTGCCGGCGCGGCGCAGGAGAAAGGCGCGCGCGTCAAGCTTTGAGGGCCGGCTCGGCGCTTGCCGCCGGCGCCGGGATCAGGAAGATGAACAGGTTCGCGACCACGATCGACCCGGCCAGGAAATAGAAGGTGCTCATCAGCCCATAGTTGTCGGCCAGCGCGCCGCCGATCACCGGGCCGATCGAGGAGCCGATCGCCTGCACCCCGAACAGCATGCCGATGCTGGTGCCGCCCATGTTCTTGGGAGTGGCTTCGAGCAGCCAGGCCTGCAGCACCGGACGGATCGCATACAGGAAGAATCCCAGCACGGCGATGAACAGCACGAAGGCGTTCGAGCGCCCGGCGAAGGCCATGAATACGAGCACCACGGCAGTCATGAGCATGCTCGATATGATGATGCGGCGCCGGCCCACCTTGTCCGACAGGTGTCCGGCCACCGGCGCGGCGATGAAGCCGGCCGCCTGCAGCAGGAACATGCAGGAGCCCACCGCCACTGCCGAGTAGCCCATTTCATAGGCCAGGAACACCGGCAGGAAGGTCAGCAGCGTGGTCTGGGTCATCGAGCGGAACGAGGAACTGACCGCCAGCAGCAGCAGCACCTTGTTGCGCATCAGGCCACGAAAACCCTGGGCATACTCGGCCACGGCCATGCCCTCGGACTCGGCGGCCTTGGGTTGTTGCTTTTGCTTGCGGCCGAGCCGCAGCGTGCCCATGTACATCAGGATCAGCAGCGACATGAGCGCGCCCGGGATCGCGTTGAGCACGACGATCTCGCGCCAGCTGAACGTCAGGAGCAACACGCCAATCAGCAGCGGCGCCAGCGCGTCGCCCGCGTTGCCGCCCATGCCATGCAGCGACAGCACCAGGCCCTTGCGCTCGGGATAACGCCGGGCCAGGGTCGGGATCGCGGTCGGATGCCACAGATTGTTGCCGATGCCGACCATCGAGACGCACAGCAGCAGCATCAGGTAGCTGTGCGTGAAACTCATCAGGAGATAGGGAAAGCCGACCCAGAACAGCGAGACCGCCATCAGCAGGCCCTTCTTGCCGACGGTGTCGACCAGCATCCCGCCGGGCACGTTCGAGACCGCCCCGGCGATGTACTGGCACGTCATGATCAGGCCGATCTGGCTGTAGTTCAGGCCGAGCTCCTTGCCGATCAGCGGCAGCAGCAGGTAGAACGTGGCCGGATACCAGTGCGTCAGCGCATGGCCGATGGAAATGAGCCAGACGTCGCGAAACGACTTCTCGGGCGGGTTATCGGCTTCAATCGCGGCACTGCTCATGGCGTCTCCTGATGCTCGTTGTATGGATATGCTGCTCGGCGAGGTACGGGCTATTATTTGCCCTTGACCACCGTATCGTCGTAAGCCTTGGTCCACTTGTCCATCTGGGAAAGCGTGACGGCCGGATCGATCAGCTTGATCTTCAGGTTCTTCAGCGGCGATTCGACGCCCGTATTGGTCGGCACGTAATTCATGCCTGCCAGGATTTTCTGGGCATCGGTCGAGAGCATGTAGTCATGGAACAGCAAGGCCGCGTTCGGATGGGTCGCGTTGCGTGCAACGCCGACGCCATTGGCGCGCGCCACCGCAGGCGCCATCACGAACCAGTCGATAGGCGCGCCTTTCTTGCGCGCCGCCTCCGGCATGTAGTTGTACACGGTCAGTGCCAGCGGCACTTCGCCCGCGCTGACCATATTGTTGAGCAGGGAGTGGCCCTTGCGTACCGAAATGCCGTTGGTGGCGACGATGTCCTGGAACAGCTTCATGCCCTTCGCTTCGCCCATGTCGGTGACGATCGCGGCGAACCAGTCGAAGTCCTCCGCTTCGATGCCCAGCTTGCCCTTCCATTTCGGGTCGAGCAGGTCCTGGAAGGTCTTCGGCAGCTCTTCCTTCTTGATCTTGCTGGTGTTGTAGGCCTGCACGAACACGGTCAGCATGGTGGCCGCATATTCCTTATGGGCAGGCACCGCGCCGGCCAGCAGCTCCTTGAATACCGGGCTGCGCACCGGCGCCAGGATCTTCTCGGCGTGCATCACTTCCATCTCCGGGGCGCTGATATGGATCGCGTCCACGTCGTAGCGCTTGGCGCCAAACTCGGTCAGGGTGCGCTGCAGCACCTTGTCGCTGCCGGCGCGCCAGACCTTGACCTTGATGCCATATTTCTTTTCGAACGGGGCGATCAGCGGCTGGATGTCTTTCTCCGCGATCGAGGTGTAGAGCGTGAAGCCGCCTTCCTTTTGCGCTGCCGCGACCAGCTTGGCGCTGCGGTCGGCGCCTTCGTAGGTCAGCAGCGAGGTGTCCTGCGCCAGGGCGGGAAAGGCGATTGCCAACGCCGCCAGACCAAAGCTGGCGCGGCGCGTGAGGGAGCTCAGTTTCATGGTATTCCTTGCGTGGTTGTATGGTGGGATGACGGCCGTGCCGTGCACTGCCGGCAGCCGAGTGCAACAGCCGGCGGGCAGCTGCCCGCCGGCGCGCCAATGTCTTACTTGGCTTTTTTGTTCAGGTACTGTGCGACCAGCTCGGGAGTGAGCGTCACGCCCGGCTTGTACTCGGGCGCGTCCTCGAGCTGCTCGAGGTCGTTCAGGCCGAACTTTTCGTAGATGCGGTTGATCGCCGAGATCAGGCGCACCGGGCGGTCCGGGTCGGCGTTGAAGTGCTGGTGCACGGTATTGGGCGGGATGTAGATCACGTCGCCCGCTTCCCATTCGTAACGCTTGACTTCGTCCTGCACCTTCCAGTGGTAGGTGTCGGTGATCTCGACGTCGCAGTCCTGGTGCAGGTCGTAGCCGCGCCCTTCGAGCACGTACACGCATTCCTCGGCCAGGTGGCGGTGCTTGCCCGAACGGCTGCCCGG
>JBAQKU010000701.1:0-4078 GCA_049301315.1 Telluria sp. | reverse complement strand
GCATCGATCAGGACGGCCGCGCGCGGTTCGACGCCCATCGCGTGCAGTGCGCGCGCATACGGACCGGTGCCGGCCGGGCCATGGAAATCGACGCCGCCGGCGACCACGCCGAACTTGCTGCCCAGGTCGCGCCCGAAGCACTGTTCCAGCAGCAGCGCGCTGATCGGCGCCGGCATGTCGCTCAGGACCGACAGCTTGTGGCCCGCGGCCAGCGCGTCGTCGACCAGCTTGAGGCAGGCGGGCCAGGCGCGCGGCGGGTTTGCCAGGATGGCTGTGCGCAGCAGCGCGTCCTTGGCTGCCAGCAGCTCGTCCTTGCGCGCCTGGTCCTGCGCGTCGGCGCCAGCCGGCAGTACGGCGGCAATCGCGCTTGCACTGCCGTGCGCGCGCACGTTCTTGCGCAGCGCCGCCATGGTCCAGCGCACCGATATCTCGGCCTCTTCGAACGCGCCATTGCACGCTGCAAGGTGCAGCGCTTCCGTGTCGACCACCACGTCCAGGCCCAGGAAGATCAGTTCGATAGTCATGTCCACCTTTCCAGATAAAGTGCGCGCGTTCCGAAAAAAACCATTGAATGACTGTTAATATAGGCCAGCCCGATGCAAAAGAAAAATTAAAGATATTCGATAATCGATAAGGAATGCTTATGTATCACGCGAGCTTTCGCCAGCTGCAGGCACTGACGCTGGTGGCCCAGCACGAGAGCGTCTCGCGCGCGGCCGACGCGCTGCACGTGACCCAGCCGGCGGTGTCGCTGCAACTGCGCACGCTCGAGGAAATCACCGGCATGGCGCTCACCCGCAAGGTCGGGCGCAACATCCAGCTGACCGCCGCCGGCGAGGTGATGGCGCAGTTTTCCGAGCGCATACTGCGCCTGTGGGAGCAGGCCGCCGATGAACTGGCCGCGCTCAAGGGCGTCACCAGCGGCACGCTGCGCATCGGCGCGGTCACCACCGCCGAGCACCTGCTGCCGCCGCTGCTGGTGCCGTTCACGCTGGCGCGTCCCGACGTGCGCCTCAAGCTGCAGGTCGGCAACCGGGTCGAGATCGTCAACCTGCTGGCCCGCAACGAGATCGACCTGGCCATCATGGGCACCGTTCCGCGCGAGCTGCGCACCAACGCGGCCCGCTTCGCGCGCCATCCGATGGCCTTCGTCGCCAGCCCGAACCATCCCCTGATGACGAAAAAGCGCGTGGCGCTGAGCGACATCATGGGCGCCAGCCTGCTGGTGCGCGAGCGCGGCTCGGGCACCCGGACCGCGGTCGAGCGCTTGTTCAAGGAGGCCGGGCATTCGTTCAACTTCGCTTCCGAAGTGTCGAGCAACGAGGCGATCAAGCGCATGGTGTCGGCCGGCCTCGGCGTCGGCTTCATGTCGGTGCACGCCTGTGCGCTCGAGTTCGAGGCCGGGCTGCTGAAGGTGTTGCCGATGCAGGGCGATCCGGTGGAAGCGGACTGGCAGGTGATGCACCTGGCGTCCCACCCGATCCCCAAGGTGGCGGCGGCGTTCCAGGACTTCGTGATCGAGCACGGGCAGGACCTGGTGCGGCGCGAACTCGAGCGTTTCTACAAGGGCGCGCCGCATCCGCGCAAGTGAGCCCGGCGTGCGGCTTGTCGCCGGCTATTGCTGCGCTTCCACTGTTGAACTTGCGGACTTGGCACGTTGTCGAAACCGGGGTGCGCCATCGCGCCTACTTTCGAGGAGATTGACATGCTTAAACGAAAAGTCTGGAAAGGATTGTTGGGATTGTCCGCCGTGGCCGCACTGTTCGGCGCCCTTGCCGCGCATGCCCAATCGACGACAGGGCAAACCGGCTCGGCCACGTCCGGTACGCGCAGCACCACCGAGCAAAGCGCCACCGGCCAGGCCGGCACAAGCGGCCAGGGGGCGAGCGCTCAGGGCAGCACCGCCAGCGGCGCCGCCGCGGCAACTGCGCTCAGCAAGGCTGACCAAATCCTGGCCGACATGGCGCGCGCCAACCTCGCGGAAATCGAAATGGGGAAGCTGGCGCAGAGCAAGAGCCAGGACGAGCAGGTGAAAAATTTCGCGCAGCAAATGATCGACGATCACACCAAGGCGCTGAACGATGTTCAGCAGTTGGCGCAGGCCAAGGGCGTGACCCTGCCGACCGAGCCCGACAGCAAGCACAAGAAAATGGCGGACAAGCTGGGCAAGATGTCCGGCGACGCGTTCAACCGCACATACATGGCCCAGGCCGGCGTTTCCGACCACAAGAAAGTGCACAGCATGCTGCAGAAAACCGAGTCACGCGCCAAGGACCCGGACCTGAAGGCGCTGGCGGCCAAGATGCGGCCTACCGTCGAGCAGCATCTCAATTCAGCCGAGCAAATGAAGGTTGGCGCCGCCAAGGGCGCGCCGGACGAGAAGGCGACGACCGGCAAGACACAATAGAAGGCACTACCGGGCAATTGCGCGCCCGGCGTTGCCGGGCGCGGTCCGGTCGCGCCGCCTGCGCATGAAGTGACAAACCCGGCCGCCAAGTTACAATGACGGCCCCATGCTATCGATTCTCGCCGTCACTTTTCCGTTTTTTGCGCTCGTGCTGTGCGGCTACCTTGCGGTGCGGCGCCGCTTGCTGCCGCAACAGGCCATACCGGGCCTGAACAGCTTCGTCCTGTATTTCGCGCTGCCTTGCCTGCTGTACCGTTTCGGTTCCAGTACGCCGCTTGCGCAACTGCTCGACGCCAGCGTGTTCGGGGTGTACCTGTTATGTGCGCTGCTCATGGTGGGCCTGACGATGGCGTTCACGCTCAGCCATCGCACCGACTGGAACAACGCTGCCTTCGGCGCGCTCGTGGCGGCCTTTCCGAATACCGGCTTCATGGGCGTGCCGCTGCTGGTCGCCCTGCTGGGGCCGCGCTCGTCCGGCCCCGTCATCGTCACCCTGGTGGTCGACCTGATCATCACCAGTTCGCTGTGCATTGCCTTGTCGCGCCTGGGCGGCGGTGGCGCGCAGGGCAGCGCGGCGGCGTTGCGCAAGGCGCTCGCAGGCATGACCGGCAATCCGATGCCATGGGCGATACTGCTGGGAGCGCTTGCCTCGGGCATCGGGCTGGTGCTGCCCAAGCCGCTCATGCAGACCGTCGGCCTGCTGGCCGACGCGGCTTCGCCGGTGGCGCTGTTTACCATCGGCGCGGTGCTGGCGCGCTCCCAGATGGCGAGCGCCGAAACGACGCCGCTGGTCGATTTCGTGCCGGTCGCGCTGAAGAAACTGCTGCTGCATCCGCTCCTGATGTTCGGTATCGGACAGGCCGCGATCGCACTTGGTTTGCCGCTCGATCCGTTCGCGCTGACCGTGCTGGTGCTGGTGGCCTGTCTGCCCAGTGCCAGCAACGTGGCCATGCTGGCCGAGCGTTTCGGCGCCAACACCGGGCGCATCGCGCGCATCATCCTGGTGTCGACCGCGCTGTCGTTCCTGACCTTCTCGGGCGCCGTCGTTCTCCTTACCTGAAGTTCACTGCCGAAGTTGCGCCGAGTTGTGAAATAATGGGCCGAAGACGGGCTTGTACCGCCCCTGTCCAGTGCTGATGTCGTTATTTTTATCAGGGGACTTCGATGGAGATGTTTGCGCTCGACGGGCAGCTGGCACAGTGGGAGGCGGATCTGCCCGTCCTGCGCGATGGCGCGCGCCTGGACCTGCTGCTGCCGCTGGCCTGGCAACTGCGACAGCGCGATCCGGCGCGTGCGCGCGTGCTCGCGCTCGAAGCGATCGGGTTGGCCAAGGCCCTGCCGGAAGCGGCCAGGCGGCTTGCCGAAGCGCGCGTCCGGCTGATCGACGGCGAAGCCGAATGGCTGTTCGGGGAACTCGATGCCGCGCGCGCGCTGGCCGACCAGGCGTTTGCCGAATTCGAGCGCCAGGGCGACGCCGTCGGCAGCGCCGACGCCCGCTGGCTGCGCGCCTGGATCGAGGTCGACCGCGGCAATTCCCCGGCCTGCGACGTGGAACTGGAAGCCGGGGCCCAGCAGGCCCGCCAGGCCGGCGACAGCGTGCGCGCCGACGTATTCGACGCGGCCGCCGGCATCTTCGCGGTGTTTCGCGACCTGCATACGGCCGACGTGCGC
>JBAQKU010000700.1:0-3286 GCA_049301315.1 Telluria sp. | reverse complement strand
GCATGGGGCCGGTCCGATGAGCATCCTGATCGTCGACGACGACGTGGTCTCGCGCATGGTGCTGATGCACCTGGTCGACAGCTGCGGCAGCTTCGAGATCCTGGAAGCCGAGGACGGCCAGGACGCCTGGAGCCAGCTCGAACGCGGCCTGCGCCCGGCGCTGTGCTTTTGCGACCTGCGCATGCCGCGCCTGTCGGGGATGGAGCTGCTGGGGCGGGTCAGGGGCGACCCCGCCTTGCGCGCGCTGCCGTTCATCCTGGTGTCGTCGGCCGCCGAGCGCGAAACGGTCGAACAGGCCGGCGCGCTCGGCGCCAGCGGTTACATCGTCAAGCCGTTCAAGGTGGAAGATGTGCGCGTGCACGTGGGAATTGCGGGCGGCGCCGGCCATCGCTGCGAAGCGCCGCAGGCAACCATGCAGCGCCTGGGCATCGATTGCGCGCGTCTGCTGGCCTACCTTGGGGGCTTGCGGCGCCAGCTGGCCGCCGCCATGACCTGCATCGGACGCCCGGGCGCCGCTGCGCAAGCGGAGCTTGAACGTCTGGAGGCCGGCTGCGGCACGCTTGGCCTGACAGGGGCGGCAGCGGCGCTGAAGGCGTGCTGCGAAGGCGTGCCGGACGCGGAGCAGGCAAACGCGGCGCTGGCCGACGCACTGAGTGCCGTGATGCACCAGAGCGAGCTGGTCGAACGAATGCTCGGGCCGCGCTGAGCAAATCGGGCGCCGCAGGGATCGTGTCGGAGTAGACTGGAAGGGCGGCGCTTGTGCTGGCGCCACGGGAGTGCTCGACATGAACGTAAAGGCTGCTGCGTCAAACGAAAAAACGCCTGGTGCGCCAGGTGGGCCGCGCGCGCTCGGGGGCGGCGGAGTTCCTCCCCCCGATGGCGGCCTCGAGAAGCGCGTGGCTTTCCTGGAAGTGCAATTCGCCACGGTCTTGCCGACACTGGCTACCAAGAAAGACCTTGCCGATGTGCGCATGGAGATGGCCGGAATGCACGCTGAGTTGCACGCCGAAATCGCCGTGGTGCACACTGAAATCGCCGGACTGCGCGGCGAGTTGCACACCGAAATAGCCCAGTTGCGCGATGAGGTGCACACCGGAATTGCCCAGTTGCGCGATGAGGTGCGCACCGAAATTGCCCAGTTGCGCGATGAGGTGCACGTCGCAATTGGCGGGCTGCGCACGGAGGTGCTCGACGAATTGCATCAAATGCGGGTAGAGTTCCTCAGGGAAATCGGGAAAGTGCGTGCCGATTTCGAGAAATTTTCGCTCGACATCATGAAATGGATGGTAGCGACGGTGATCAGCCTGTTCATTGGCTTCGCGGGGGTGTTCTATGCGATGAGCAACATACTGAGGCCGGCGCCCGCGCCGCTCGCGGTCCCCGCCCCAAGCGCCGCCACCGCTCCGCCCTCGGTCGGTCCCCCTTCAGGGCAGCGCTGATCCGGCGCCTGGCACGGCAGCCGAGTCCCATTCCTCACCCGCTTCGCACCGGTCCGATCGACGCTGTGCGAGCGCCTGTCCTGCTGGTTGCCGAGCGCCGCCAAACGGTTCGCAGGACTGTTAAAAATTCCTTTCGGAAATGAAAATTGATGATAAGCTGGCAAGTTAATTCTGCCGTTCCAGTTTATTTACGTTTCCTTCCCCCCGTCGAAAGGATGTGCCATGTCGCTCCCAGAATCGTCCCCCTTGTTCGCCAGCCAGTGGTACCTGAAAAACAGCGGGCAGCGCGGCGCGCCCGGTATCGATATCAACGTGGTGCCGGTGTGGAAGGACTACACGGGCAAGGGCGTGCTGGTGGCGATCAACGACGACGGCATGGACCTGACCCACCCCGACCTGGCCGCCAATATCGCGCTCGACCTGGTGTTCGACACCGCGCGCCTGACCACCGGGCAGGGCTTTGTCGGGACCGACAACAGCCACGGGACCGTGGTCGGTTCGGTCATCGGGATGGTCAACAACGATATCGGCGGGGTCGGCGTGGCCTATGACGTGAGGCTGGCGCCGGCTTGGGCATTTGGCGGCACGTCGGCCAACCTGTTCGGATCGAACCTGGCGATCGGCGCCGCCATATCGGTCAATTCCTGGGGCTCGGACCCGGCCTTCGCCGAAAATTTCAGCGCCACCAACGGTAGCGCCGCGGACCAGGCCTGGGGCGCGGCCATGCTCAAGGCCGTGACCGAGGGCCGTAACGGGCTGGGAATGGTGATCGAAGTGTCAGGCGGCAATCAGCGCGAGACCAAAGCCGACGCCGCGATGTCGAACTTCACCGGCGCGCGCTACACGATCGCGGTCGGCGCGATGGACAACCTGGGAAAAGTGACCGACTACTCGACCGCAGGCGCCGCGCTGCTGGTGAGCGCGCCGGGCGGGGTGGCCGACGAGGCGGGACAGTCGGTCAACATCGCCTACGGCATCGTGTCGGCCGATATCGCCGGCGAGAAGGGCTACAACACCAGTGCCGGCGCGGCCGGCGATTACGCCTACCAGAGCCAGGGCACCTCGTATTCCGGTCCGATGGTCGCCGGCGTCGCTGCCTTGATGCTCCAGGCCAATCCAAAACTGGGCTTTCGCGACGTCTCCAACATCCTGGCGCTGACCGCGCGCCAGGTCGACTCCAGCAACGCTTCCTGGGTCCACAGCACGGGTTCAAGCTGGAACATGGACGGCATGCATTTCTCGCGCGACTACGGCTTCGGCCTGGTCGACGCCACCGCTGCCGTGCACCTGGCCGAATCATGGAACATGGCCGCCGCCACCGCTGCCAACTGGCGCAGCGTGCAAGGCGCCGCGCAGGCGCAGCCGACGGAAATCCCGGAGAGTACCGACGGGATCGCGCTTGGCATCGTGGTGAGCCAGAACATCGGCATCGAGCGCATCGAAGTCGACCTCGAGCTCGACGCCAGCGCACCGAGCCAGCTGAAGGCGACCCTGACGTCGCCCGGCGGCACCACCGTCACCCTGTTCGATCAGCCGATGACGCGCTCCGTGGTCAATGGCGCGCTCGACATGAGCGTGCCCGAAACGGCGTGGCCGGGCGTATTTACCATCGGCGCCACCGCCTTCCTTGGCGAAACGAGCAGCGGCACCTGGACCTTGCGCCTGTTCGACAAGGTGACCGGCACCGCGGCCACCTATAAATCGGCGAGCGTGCGGGCCTGGGGTTCCGACCTGGGCAACGACAGCAACCTGGTGTTTACCGACGAATTCTCCGGCGTGCGCACGCTCACCGACAACGCCGGCAGCGATACCCTGAACGGCGCCGCGCTGAGCGCGGCGCTCACGAT
>JBAQKU010000699.1:0-2210 GCA_049301315.1 Telluria sp. | reverse complement strand
CGCCACCACCGCCCCGGCCCACGTCGGGGCGGCGGCGCCCGACGCCGGCAAGCTGGCCGACGGCACCGCGCTGCAATACCGCGGCGTGGTCCAGGGCAGCGTGGACGGCAATACGGTCGACATGGATGTCGAGCGCAACCAGTTCGCCGACAATGCGCTGCGCTACGAAGCGGCGATCACGATGATCAACAGCCAGATCCGCGGAATGCTGGCGGCGATACAAGGACAATAACCATGTCACTCTTTAATATCTTTAACGTCTCCGGCTCGGCCATGAGCGCCCAGGCCCAGCGCCTGAACGTAGTCGCCAGCAACCTTGCCAACGCGGACAGCGCGACCAGCGCGAGCGGCGAGGCGTATCGCGCCAAGCAGGTCGTGTTCGAGGCGGTGCCGGTGAACGGCGGCGGGGCCGGGGTCAAGGTGCAGCAGGTGGTGGAAGACGCTTCCCCGCTCAAGCAGGTGTACGACCCGAAACATCCGCTGGCCGACGAGAAGGGCTATGTGGCGATGCCGAACGTGAACGTGGTCGACGAAATGGTCAACATGCTGTCGGCCTCGCGGTCCTACCAGACCAACGTGGAAACGATGAACGCGGCCAAGACGCTGCTGCTCAAAACCTTGACGCTCGGTCAATAACAACGATAGGAAGGCAATCCATGTCCACCCTCCAGGCCACCCAGTCGACCGTCTCGCCGGACCTGCTTGCCGCGGTCAATGCGAAAAAAAGCAGCGCTCCCGAAGGCAGCGTCCAGGGCGACACCGACAAGTTCATGACGTTGCTGGTCACCCAGCTCAAGAACCAGGACCCGCTCAATCCGCTCGACAACGCGCAGATCACCAGCCAGCTGGCCCAGCTCTCGACCGTGACGGGCGTCAACAAACTGAACACGACGCTCGAAGCGCTCAAGGCCAGCTACCAGTCGTCCGAAGCGCTGCAGGCGGCCAACATGATCGGGCGCGGCGTGCTGGTGCCGGGCGACTTCGTCGCCCTGTCGCAGGGCAAGTCCATCCTGGGCGTCGAGCTGGCCAGTCCGGCCGACAGCGTGCAGATCGTGATCACCGATCCGCGCACCGGCAAGGACGTGCATACCATTAACGTGGGAGCGCAAGCGGCCGGCACCGTCCCGGTGTCGTGGGACGGCATGATCGGCTCGGGCAACGTCGATGCCGACGGCAATCCGGTCGCCCTGCGCGACGGCAAATATTCGTTCCGGGTGCTCGCCGAACGCGGCGGCGAGCGCCTCGCCGACGCCGTCAGCCTGTCGTTCGACAGCGTCTCGAGCGTCAGCACCAGCGCCAAGGATGGCGTCCAATTGAACCTGCTGCTCAAGGGCGGCGTGGCCACCATGGCCGACGTCAGGCAGATTTTGTAAGCAAGCTGCTACACACATTTACACCAGGAGAACATCATGTCTTTTCAACAGGGACTTAGCGGCTTGAATGGCGCTGCAAAATCGCTCGACGTCATCGGCAACAACATCGCCAACGCGAGCACGGTCGGCTTCAAGGGCTCGCAGGCCCAGTTCGCGGACGTGTATGCCAACTCGCTCAACGGCGCCGGCGGCAACCAGGCCGGGATCGGCTCGAAGGTGTCGCAGATTGCCCAGGCATTCACGCAGGGCAATATCGAATCGTCCAACAACCCGCTCGACATCGCCATCAACGGCGCCGGTTTTTTCCGCATCACGCTGGCCGGCGCGACCCAGTACTCGCGCAACGGCCAGTTTTCGCTGGACAAGGAAGGCTTCATGGTCAACGCCCAGGGCGCCAAGCTGACCGGTTACACGGCCGGCCCGACCGGCTCCATCCTGGCCGGCTCGCCCGTGCCGATCCAGATCAACACCGCCGACCTGACCCCGGTCGCGACCAGCCGCGTCGATACCGAACTGAACCTCGACTCGGGCAGCGTGATACCGACCATCGCCTTCAACCCGGACGACCCGACCAGCTACAACAAGCAGACCTCGATCGACGTCTACGACAGCCTGGGTAATCCGCACGTGATGTCGACCTTTTATGTCAAGAACGGGCCGGGCGACTGGAAGGTGTATGTCGCCAACGACGGCACCGAAATTACCAACCTGAAAGTGGCGGCCGCCTCGCAGGATCCCGATCCGACCGCGGCAACCTCGGTGATGCGCGCCGCGTGGCTGACGGCCTCGACCGCCGTGCCGAAGGTCCAGTCCGACATCAACACGGCCGCCGTGAAC
>JBAQKU010000698.1:0-6055 GCA_049301315.1 Telluria sp. | reverse complement strand
GTCCCCGATTTCCCAGATACGGGAAATCGGGGACAGACCCCGATTTATTGCGCGGGAAATCGGGGACAGACCCCGATTTATTGCGCTGCCGGGACGATGCTTACAGCGCGGCCAGTTTCTGCCAGGTGTCGATCACCGAGTCCGGATTGAGCGACATCGACTCGATCCCTTCGCTCATCAGCCATGCCGCAAAGTCCGGATGGTCCGATGGGCCCTGCCCGCAAATGCCGATGTACTTGCCCTGCGCGCGGCAGGCCTTGATCGCCATCGACAGCAAGGCCTTGACGGCCGGGTCGCGCTCGTCGAAGTCGGCCGCCAGCAGCGCCATCCCGGAATCGCGGTCCAGTCCGAGCGTGAGCTGGGTCAGGTCGTTCGAACCGATCGAGAAGCCGTCGAAGTACTGGAGGAAGTCGTCGGCCAGGATCGCGTTCGAAGGCACTTCGCACATCATGATCAGGCGCAGCCCGTTCTCGCCGCGCTTGAGGCCGTTTTTCGCCAGCAGGTTGACCACTTTCTCGGCCTGTCCCAGGGTACGCACGAACGGCACCATGATCTCGACGTTGGTCAGGCCCATGTCGTTGCGCACGCGCTTCATGGCCGCGCATTCCATCTCGAACGATTCGGCGAAGTCCGGCGACAGGTAACGCGCCGCGCCGCGAAAGCCCAGCATCGGGTTTTCCTCGTCCGGCTCGTAGCGCGAACCGCCGATCAGCTTTTTGTACTCGTTCGACTTGAAGTCGGACAGGCGTACGATCACCGGCTTGGGCCAGAAAGCGGCGCCGATGGTGGCGATGCCTTCGGCCAGCTTGTCGACGTAGAACGCCCTGGGCGAGGCGTGGCCGCGCGCGACCGATTCGACCGCCTTCTTGAGGTCGGCATCGATGTTCGGGTACTCGAGGATCGCCTTCGGGTGAACGCCGATGTTGTTGTTGATGATGAACTCGAGGCGCGCCAGGCCGACACCGCCGTTCGGGATCGACTGGAAGTCGAACGCCAGCTGCGGATTACCCACGTTGAGCATGATCTTGGTCGGGATTGGCGGCAGTTCCCCGCGCGCCACGTCCGACACTTCCGTTTCCAGCAGGCCGTCGTAGATCTTGCCCTCGTCGCCTTCCGCGCACGACACCGTCACGAAGGTGCCGTCCTTGAGCAGCTCGGTCGCGTCGCCGCACCCGACCACCGCGGGCACGCCCAGTTCGCGCGCGATGATGGCGGCGTGGCAGGTGCGCCCGCCGCGGTTGGTCACGATGGCCGATGCGCGTTTCATCACCGGCTCCCAGTTAGGGTCGGTCATGTCGGCAACGAGCACGTCGCCCGGCTGCACCCGTTCCATCTCGGACGGGTCGCTGATCACGCGCACCGGACCGGCCCCGATCTTCTGGCCGATTGCGCGGCCCGAAGTGAGCACGGTGCCGGAACCCTTGAGCTTGAAGCGCTGCTGCACGTCGGTTGCCTTCTGCTGCGACTTGACCGTTTCGGGACGCGCCTGCAGGATGTACAGCTTGCCGTCGCGCCCGTCCTTGCCCCACTCGATGTCCATCGGGCGGCCATAATGGTTCTCGATGATGACCGCGTACTTGGCCAGCTCGACCACTTCGGCGTCGTTGAGCGAATAGCGGTTGCGCATCTCGATCGGCACGTCGACGGTCTTGACCGAACGGCCGGCCTTGGCTTCGTCGGTGAATTCCATCTTGAGCAGCTTGGAGCCGATATTGCGGCGAATGACGGGCAGCTTGCCCTGCTCGAGCATCGGCTTGTGCACGTAGAATTCGTCCGGATTGACGGCGCCCTGCACCACCGTCTCGCCCAGCCCGTAGCTGGAGGTGACGAACACCACGTCCTTGAAGCCCGATTCCGTATCGATCGTAAACATCACGCCGGCCGCGCCCAGGTCGGAGCGCACCATGCGCTGCACGCCGGCCGAAAGCGCCACTTCGGCGTGCGTGAAGCCCTTGTGCACGCGGTACGAAATGGCGCGGTCGTTATAGAGCGAGGCGAACACGTGCTTCATCGCTTCGAGCACATTGCCGATGCCGACCACGTTCAGGAAGGTCTCCTGCTGGCCTGCGAAGGAGGCGTCGGGCAAGTCCTCGGCGGTGGCCGAGGAACGCACGGCGAACGACATCTCGGTGGCCGAATCGGCTACCAGGCGCTCGTAGAACTGCTCGATTTCCTGCTCCAGGCGTGGCTGGAACGGGGTCTCGACGATCCACTGGCGGATCTCGGCGCCGGCCTGGGCCAGCGCGCGCACGTCGTCGATGTTGAGGCCCTCGAGGCGGGTCGCGATGCGATCGCCGAGCGAGGCGCCGCCGCCGATGCTGTGCCCGAGGAAGTCGCGGAAGGCATCGGCCGTGGTGGCAAAGCCGCCCGGCACCCGCACCCCGGCGCTGGCGAGCTGGCTGATCATCTCCCCGAGCGAGGCGTTCTTGCCGCCGACGGATTCCACATCCGTCATGCGCAAGTGCTCGAACGAGGCGACATACACCGCGTCGCCGCCCGGCGTTGCGCGCGCGGGCTCCTTCAATGCTGCGTTAGACAAGTTGGTCATGATAAACACCCTTACTAATGATAGAAATCTTTGCGTGAGGCTGGCCGACCGTTTTCTTGTTATTCTGGGCGTCGTGCAGCACAATTCGTCCGTTGCCGAGTATTTTACAGCCTCGGCCGGGAATTTACGTCGCACAATCTTGAATCATTAGCAGCACAGGACACCGCCCACCCCACATGACTACTGAACCCCGCCCATCGTTGCCCACCTCGGCCCGCACCGTTTTCTTCGTCTCGGACGGTACCGGCATCACCGCCGAAACCTTCGGACACGCGGTCCTGACCCAGTTCGACCTGCGTTTTCGCCAGGTGCGCCTGCCTTTTATCGACACGCTCGACAAGGCGCACGAGGCGAACCGCAAGATCAATGAAGCGGCCAGCGACGGCCAGCGCCCGATCGTGTTCTCGACCCTGGTCAAGCCCGACCTGTCGGCCGTGATCCGGCAGGCCAATGGCATGCACATGGACCTGATCCAGACTTTTGTTGCTCCACTGGAACAAGAGCTGGGCGTGAAATCGACCCATACCATCGGGCGCTCGCACAACATCGTCGACAGCGAAGAGTACAAGAACCGGATCGAGGCGATCAATTTCTCGCTGGCCCACGATGACGGGCAATCGCACAAGAACCTGTCGGCGGCCGACGTGATCCTGGTGGGGGTGTCGCGCTCGGGCAAGACGCCGACCAGCCTGTACCTGGCGATGCAGTACGGCATCAAGGCGGCCAACTACCCGCTGATTCCGGACGATTTCGAACGCGGCAAGCTGCCCTCGTCGCTGCCGGCGTTCAGGAGCAAGATATTCGGGCTGTCGATCACGCCCGAGCGGCTCTCCGAGATCCGGCACGAGCGGCGCGCGGGCAGCAAGTACGCCTCGATCGAAAACTGCCGTTACGAGGTCAACGAAGCCGAATTGATGATGAAGCGCGAAGGCATCCGCTGGCTGTCCTCGACCACCAAGTCGATCGAGGAAATCGCGACCACGATCCTGCAGGAGATCAAGCCGGACCGGCGCGAGTATTAATCCGCCGCGGCGCCGTCGCCGTCAGAAGAATTGGCGCCAGTCCTCGAGCCAGCCCGGAAAGGCGTCGGCTGCCATCGGCATGGCGATGTGGTAGCCCTGGGCATAGGTGCAGCCGAGCCCCTGCAGGAAATCCCAGTCCTGCTTGGTCTCGACCCCGACCGCGACCGACTTGCGCTCCAGGCTGCGCGCCAGCCCGAGGCAGGAACTGAGCACGGTCCCCAGCGCGCGCTTCCTGAAGGCGCCGTCGACGAAGCTGCGGTCGATCTTCAGTTCCGAAAACGGCACGCGCGCAAGCAGTTGCAGGTTCGAGCGGCCGGTCCCGTAATCGTCGATCGCCAGTCCGTAGCCGAGCATGCGCAGGCGCACCAGGCGCTCGAGGAAACTCGGGTCGCTGGTGAGCACGGTCGATTCCGGCATCTCGAACGTGATGTAGTCGGGCAGCACCCGATGCCGTTCAACGCAGGCGCCGATCTGCTGAAGGAACGCCGGATGGGCCAGCGTCTGGGGCGCCAGGTTGATCGAGATCGAGATCGGAATGCCCTGGTCGTGGAAGCGGCGGCAGCTTTCGACCGATTTTTCGATCATGCTCCAGTCGAGGAAATCGATGCGGTGGTTGTGTTCGAGCGCGTCGATGAACGAGGACGGTCCCAGCACGCCGTGCTCGGGATGGCGCCAGCGCGCGAACGCCTCCAGTCCCTTGACCTGGCCGGTCTCGAGCTCGATCTTCGGCTGGAAGAACGGCTCGAACTGGCGCGCCTGCAAGCCGATGCCGACTTCGTCGAAGGTGAAGGTGGGAAGCGGCGCTGCCGCGCTCGGCAGCGCCGGCGGCGCGTAATTGGCCAGCAGCGCCGCGATCTTTTGCGCGCTGACCGGCTTGCCGATGGTGCCGAGCAGCTCGACGCCGTAGGCCTGCGCCATGGTCTCGACGGAAAACAGCAGGCTGCTCGGCTGCGCGCCGATGATGATCACGTGCGCGCGGCAATTGAGCTCGGCCATCTTGCGGATCAGTTCCAGCCCGTCCATGCCCGGCAGCGCCAGGTCGATGATGGCGACGTTGACGGTCGGCGTGAACGAATCCTGGAAACAGCGCAGCGCGGTATGACCGTCGGGTATTTCGGTAACCTGGCTGGCGCCGAGCTGCCCCAGCATCTCGACCAACGCCACGCGCTGGGCCGAATCGGCTTCCGCCACCAGAAAATGTAAATGCGCGATATCCATCTTTACTCCACTTGGCCACAGATCAAAGATTAACCCAAAACAACCTTTTTTCAGGCCTGATTTTGTCTCAACTGCTCAAAAAAACACACTGCGGCGCACGCGGCAACGTTGAGCGACTCGATTTGCCCCAGGTGCGGTATCACCACCTGGTGGCTGGCCAGCGCCAGCAGGTCCTCGGCCACGCCCTGCCCTTCGTGCCCGAGCAGCCACGCCACCGGGCCGCGCAGGTCGACCTCATACAGGCGAACGGTGGCGTAGCCGCTGGTGGCCAGCACCGCGATCGGCGCCTCCTTGACCAGCGCGGCCAGGTCGACGTTCTCGAAAATCTCGATCACGAAGTGCGCCCCCATCGCGGCGCGCAGCACCTTGGGCGACCAGCAGAACGCCGTGCCGCTGCTGCAGTAGACCTGGGTGATGCCGGCCGCCGCCGCGCTGCGCAGGATCGAGCCGACGTTGCCGGGGTCTTGCAGGTTATCGAGCAGCACCGCCGATACGCTCAAGCGCGCCGGCGCCTCGCGCGCCGGCGTATCGATCAGGAACATGATGCCCACGCCGTGCTCGACCTGGCTGAGCGCGTTGTACAGGGCGTCGGGCAGCGCGGTGCAGTGCGCATGCGCGTTCTCGCAGCGCATGACGAGGTCGGCCACTTCGGGGTTCGCCAGCGCGCCCTCGCTCACGATGCACTGCAGCGGCACGCCGCGCAGCTGCAGGTAGGACTGGCACAGATGCACGCCGTCGAGCAGGGTGCGGCCAACCTTGCGGCGCGCCTGCGCGCTGCCGGCCAGGTGCTTGAGCTCCTTGTAGAGCGCATTCTCGCGCGAGGTGATGGTCTTCACAGCAGGTCTCCCTGCATCAGCTCGCGCACCGGCGCATACGAGCGGCGATGCACCGGGCACGGCCCGTGCTCGCGCAGGCGCTCCAGATGCAGCGCGGTCGCGTAGCCCTTGTGCTGGTCGAACCCGTACTGGGGATAAACCTGATGCAGCGCCACCAGCGCGGCATCGCGCGCGGTCTTGGCCAGGATCGAGGCGGCCGAAATCGCGTGCACCTTGTCGTCGCCCTCGATGATGGCCACGCTGCGCACCGCCATGACCGGACAGCGGTTGCCATCGATCAGGGCCACGGTCGGCATGGTGGCCAGCGCCTCGACCGCGCGCCGCATGGCCAGCATGGTCGCCTGCAAGATATTGATGCTGTCGATTTCCGCGTGCGAGCATTCGGCAATCGCCCATGCCAGCGCATGCGCCTTGATCAGCGGCGCGGGGGG
>JBAQKU010000697.1:0-1829 GCA_049301315.1 Telluria sp. | reverse complement strand
GAATGCAGCAACTCCATCCTGAATTATGGCTTGAGCGATTTTTCGCACCTGTGCCTTGGCAGCAGCGTTGACCGGGACACGATCTGCGCGGCCGTGAAGGTAGCGATCGAGCGGCACGAACCGCGGCTAAGCAACGTCAGCGCGTCGTTGCGCATCGCGCCCGGCTCCACCTACCGGGTCGACCTTGTCATTTCCGCCATGTTGCAGACCCAGGCGGCGAGCGAGCCGGTTCAGTTCGACGCCCAGCTCGACTCTGCAACCCAGCAATATTCGATTCAGACCCCAGGCGCAATAACGCAGGCTGAAACGGCATGACGACGGACCAGCTGCTTCCCTACTTCGAACGTGAGCTGGTCGCGTTTCGGGCTCTCAGCCGCGAGTACGCGGCGAACTATCCAAGGATAGCCAGCAACCTGCACATGAGCGGCGACATGAGCGGTGATCCGCACGTCGAGCGCATGATCGAAGCGTTCGCCCTGATTGCCGCGCGCATGTCGAAACGGCTCGACGACGACTACCCCCAATTTACCGAATTGCTGCTCGACGTGCTGATGCCGCACTACCTGCGCTCCTTCCCCTCGACTGCCATCGCGCACCTTGATATCGGCGCCGCTGACAAAGCCGAGATGACGGAGGTGAAAACCATCCCGCGCGGCACGGAACTGATCTCTGCCCCAATTCAAGGCGTGCCCTGCACATTCCGGAGCGCATACGACATCACCGCAGCGCCGGTCAAGCTGACGGCCGCGCGCTTCGATGTCGTCATGAACGCCCCGGGCGCCGTGCGCCTTCCGCCGGACGTCACCTCCGGAATCCGCATCACCCTCGAAGGAGCATCCTCCAAGAGGGCGCTTGCCCAGCTCAAGCTGCAGACACTGCGTGTGTTCATCGACGGGGAGCCCTCGTTCTGCGCCGCCATGCGCGACGCCCTCTTCATGCAGAGCGCATGCGCCTACGTGGACGTTGGCGACGGCCAGTGGAAACGTCTTCCGGCCATTCCCATTGCGCCCGTCGGCTTCGCCGAAGGCGATGCCCTGATTCCCTTCCCTGCCCGTTCGCACCCGGCCTACATTGTGCTGACCGAATACTTCGGCTGTCCGGACAAATTCAATTTTTTCGACATCGACCTGGCCGCCCTGACCAGGCATCTGCCGCCGGACGGCCAGCGCCTGACGCTCCATTTGGCGGTGACCGGAATGCGCGTGGACGCCGACGTCGCCCGCATGTTAGCCAGCCTGTCGCCGGCCAACCTGCTGCTTGGCTGCTCGCCGGTCGTCAATCTGTTCAAGAAGCCGGGCGTGCCGATCACCCTCACCCATCAGAGCGCGGACTACGCCATCCTGGCCGATGCGATTCATGCGCGCTCCTTCGAGGTCTATACGGTCGACTCGGTGCAGCTGATGCGCCAGTCCGAACGCGACCAGACGGTGACGGAGTTCCGGCCTTTCTACTCCATGCACCATGGCGACAGCGACGGGCGAAAGGGGCATTATTATGTCGTGCGGCGCGACGAGGCGCTTCTGGTTCAAAGCCCCGGGCACGAACGAAGGATCAGCTTTGTCGATATCGATTTCAAGCCGCTGGCCATCGAAAAAGTCACCGTCTCCCTTGAACTCACTTGCAGCAACCGCGCGCTGCCGACGAAATTGAACGGCGGGCGTGAAGGCGGCGACCTGTTCGCACCAGCCCATCTCGGCGGCAGTCCAATGCGCCTGTTGCGCAGGCCAAGTGCCCCGCGCCGGTTCGCGTGGGGCCACGGAACGCAATGGCGCCTCATCTCGCACCTGAGCTTGAATCACCACTCGCTGGTCCAGGAAGGACTTCCCGCG
>JBAQKU010000696.1:0-16387 GCA_049301315.1 Telluria sp. | reverse complement strand
CGGCCAGGCTGGTGGCGATGCCAACGCCGCCGCGCCGGATCGCCTCTTCGAACTGTTCACGCGTGAATGGGAGCTTGCCGGCGCCTGCCAGCGCGCCGAACAGGGCGGCGCTGATCACGCTGCCGTTATCCTCGGCCAGGCGCGCGAAATCGGCATGCACGAAGCGCTGCGCGGCAGCCTGGCCGGCGTCGATCAGGCGCTGTGCGTCGACCCGGCCGTCGCCCATCGCGGTCTTTTCGGTCATCGAATAGACGCGGTGGGTGGAGGCGATCAGCAGCGTCTTGTCGGGCGTGACCAGGCCGCGCTGGACCGCGCGTCCCGCTTCCATCAGTTCGGATGCGAGCACGATGTCCAGTTCGCCCGGAGTCGGCATCATGCCCAGTACCGGGCCGTTGGCTGCCGAGCGTCCGGCCACCGGCGGAAACATCTCCACGTAGTAGATGGTCGCGCCGGTACGCTGGGCGACGCCGGGTACCGAAGTCGTTTGCGCGAAGTAGCCGGCATGCTCGGCCAGGTCGACCATCCAGTCGGCCAGCACGCCGCCGCCTTCGCCGCCCATGGCCAGGATCGCAATCGTGATTGCCTTGGGGGCGCGGCCGCTGCGCTGGAAGGAAATGTCTGTGGTATTCATGGGCGGTTCTCCTCGGTTCCGGCTTCGATGCCGGCCAGGCGGCGCTCGATGCGCTCCTGCAGGAACCCGATGACGCTGCGGCGCAGCGTGGTCTTGAAGTTGTCCCAGCGGCTAGGGTTGGTGATCAGCTCGGCGCGGTAGAAGGACGGGCACAGCACTGCGGCATGCGCCACCTCGCCGCACAGGCCGCAGCCGACGCAGCTGTCCAGTACCGTGACGACCGGGTCCTGGCGTAGCGCATCGGGGTTCGGCTTGATCGTCAGCGACGGGCAGCCGGACAGGCGGATGCAGGAATGGTCGCCCGTGCAGGTGTCGGAATCGACGCCGAAGCGTTCGCGCACCACGCGCTTGCCGTCCTTGACGGCCTGGCGCACCAGCGGCTTTTCCCGGCGCTGCTTGTTGAGCATGCATTCGCTTTGCGCGATGATGACCTTGGGCCCGCGCTCGGTGCTGGTGAGCGCCTCCCGCATGGCGTCGCGCATGTCGGCCAGCTTGTAGGTGTCGGTGATCTTCCTGACCCACTTCACGCCCACCCCGCGCACCGCGTTGTCGATCGGGATGCGGGTCGCGCGCAGCGGGTTTTCGCCGCGCGAGGAGAGCAGGTCCTGGCCGCCGGTCGCGGCGCTGTAGTTGTTGTCGACGATGACGAGCAGGTTGTCGCTCTTGTTGAACACCGCGTTGCCGACCCCGCTGGTCAGGCCGTTGTGCCAGAACCCGCCGTCGCCCATGAAGCTGATGGTGCGCTTCGACGTTTCGGCGGTGTTGAACGCGGCCGCGCCCGCCGCGCCCAGGCCGTAGCCCATGGTGGTCGCGCCCAGGTTGAACGGCGGCAGGATCGAGAACAGGTGGCAGCCGATGTCGGCGCTGATGTGGTGTTCGCCCAGTTCGCGCTCGACCAGCTTGAGCGCGCTGAAGATGGGACGCTCCGGGCAGCCGGTGCAAAACGAGGGCGGGCGGCCATGCACTTCCCGGTCGACGACCGCTACCGGAAACGGCTTGGAGCCTGCCGTCACCGGCATGGCCGCAGCCGGCGGCGTGACGCCCTCGAGCAGGTGCGGCGCATACTGCCCGATGAAACGCAGTATCCCCTTGAGCATTGCGGTGGCGGTGTATTCGCCGGCCATCGGCAACATGTCCTTGCCATGCAATCTGGTCTGGACATCGGCCTTGCGCAGCACCGAGTGGAAGTTCTGTTCGAGGAAATCGGGCTGGCCTTCCTCGATCATCAGGACGGCGCGCTTGCCGGCGCAAAAACCGGTCACCTGCCGGTCGATCACGGGATAGGTGACGTTCATGACGTACAGCGCGATCTTGCTGTTGCCGAATGCGTCCGACAGGCCGAGCAGGACCAGCGCATTGATGACCGTGTTGTACAAGCCGCCTTGCAGGACCAGGCCGATATCGCCGCTGGCGTCGCCGAAGAACTCGTTGAGCTGGTGCTCCTCGATGAACTTGACGGCAGCCGGCCAGCGCTTGGTGATTTTCTCCTGCTCATGCACGAAGCTGGCCGGCGGCAGCACGATGCGCCCGACGTCGCGCACCGGATTCTCGATCGCATCCTTGAGCGTGAACGAAGGCCGTACGTTATCCTTGGCGATGAAGCGGCCGTGCACATGGCAGGCGCGGATGCGCAGTTCCAGCATCACCGGCGTATTGCTGGCCTCGGACAGCGCAAAGCCCTGTTCCACCGCATTGACGATGGAAGGCAGGTTGGGGCGCGGATCGAGCAGCCACATTTGCGACTTCATCGCAAATGCGTGCGAACGCTCCTGCATGATGCTCGAACCCTCGCCATAGTCTTCGCCGACGATGATCAGGGCGCCGCCGATGACGCCGCCCGAGGCAAGGTTGGCCAGCGCATCGCAGGCGACGTTGGTGCCGACCGTGGACTTGAAGGTGATCGCGCCGCGCAAGGGATAATTGACCGATGCGGCCAGCGTCGCGGCGGCGGTGGCTTCGGACGCGCTGTGTTCGAAATGCGCGCCCAGTTCGCCGAGGATCTCGCTGGCGTCGGTGAGCACGTCCATCAGGTGCGAGATTGGCGAGCCCTGATAGCCGGCCACGTAGGCCACGCCCGATTGCAGCAAGGCCTTGGTCACGGCCAGGATGCCCTCGCCATGGAATTCCTCGCCCGCGCCGAGGCGTAATTTTTCGACTTCTTTTTTGAAGGACCGCTCAGCCAATTAAGTTCTCCAAAGCGCATGATTTTTCATGCAATCTATTTGACACCTAAAGTATTTTTCGGTCAAGCCATATTTGCGAATAAGGGCTGCAAAAGAAACGCCGCCGGCTCCGTCCCAGGCGACTAGGGAACTTGTTGCGCCGCACCGGGCGCGCGCAGCAGGTTCAGGTGGCGCAGCATGCCAAGCGAGCGCCCCAGCACGTCGCGCCGGTAGGCATCGACGTCGATGCCGCTGTAGTCGTAAAAGCCCTTGCCCGCCTTCAGGCCGGTGCGGCCTTGCTCCATGTACTGCTCGACGATCGCCGGCGCTGCAAAACGCGCCGGATCGATTGCCTGCGCCATGTAGCGGCTGGCGTAATAAAGGATGTCGTTGCCGCCGAAGTCGATGAATTCGACCACGCCGATCGATGCGAAGCGGAACCCGAAGCCGTAGCGCGTGGCCTTGTCGATGTCCTCCGCGGTGGCCAGGCCTTGTTCGATCATGCGCGCCGCCTCGTTCATCACCAGTGCCTGCAGGCGCGGTACGATGAAGCCGGGCGCGGCGGCGCACAGCACCGGCACCTTGCCGGCGCGTTCGAGCAGCGCCTTCATGCTGGCCACGACGGCATCGCTGGTTCCCGGGTGGGCCGACAGTTCGACCAGCGGGACGATATAGGCCGGGTTGAGCCAGTGCGCGTTGAGCAGGCGCTCCGGATGGGTGACGAAGGCTGCCAGCTCGGTGACCAGGAAGGTGGAGGTGGTCGATGCGACGATCGCGTCGCTGCGTGCATGGCGGCAGATGAAGGCGAACGCCTCGCGCTTGCCCTCGAGTACCTCCGGCACGCCCTCGAACACCACGTCCGAGCGCGCCAGCGCGGCGCCGGCATCGGCCAGGGCGACAAAGCGTACGCGCGCCACGATGGCGGCCACTTCGGACGGGTCGAACATGCCGAGATCGGCCAGCATGTTCAGGCTCGATGCGATTTCGGCCAGGCTTTCCTGTTCCAGCAGCGCGGCCTGCGCGGCCTCGCGCGGCTTGATGTCGATGAGCGAGACGGCGTGGCCGGCGTAGGCGAAAGCGATTGCAATGCCGCGCCCCATGCGGCCGGCTCCAACCGCCGCGATATGCTGCAAGGCCGGTGCGCCGCTCATTCGAAGCCGTGCTGCAGCAGGCGCGTCATCTGGGTCCGGTCGAGACGGTCGAGCCCGAGGCCGGCCAGCGTGCGCTTGCCGCGCGCCAGGTCTTCGCCGACAATCGCACCGGCCATGGCCAGCAGGCCGCTGGCGACCGGCACATCGACCCCTGCCCAGCGCGCGACCGACACCAGCAACGCCAGGCCCATGGCGGTGTCCTCGCGCATGTAGCGATGGCTGTGCAGGTCGATATGTTCGCGCCAGTCGCCGCTGTCGACCAGCCGCTTGTGCGCGTCGCCATACATCCACTGGTCGTTGTTGTAATGGTCGGCCAGCGGAAAGTGCGGCGCGCCGTAGCCCAGCGCCTCGCGCACGGCGATGCGCTCGCCGTCGAGCCGGTCGGTGACGCTGCGCACTGCCGGCTGGGTGCCTTCGTTGTGGATGTCCCACTCGGGGAAGTGCTGCAGCGGGGCCGCGTTCATCATGATCAAAGGCGGGTGGATCACCGGGCCGGCATTCATCAGCGCGCCGGACAGCGCGTCGCCGCAGCGCTCCATGGCGGGATAGGCACGCGCGATCACGGCGTAAGCATGTTCGGCGCGCGCGGCGGGGAACACGCCGGTCGGAAGGCGCGTCGCGCGTATCGTGATCGCCACTTCGGCCGGGCCGTGCTTGCGGGCCAGGTAGGGCAGGGTACCGGTTTCCGCGAAGCTGACCGAAGCATGGTTGCCGCTGTCCCACACCAGCTTGGCCATGACATAGCTGCCGAAGGTGCCGGGCGGCAGGAACACGACCTGGCCGTCGGCCAGGTGCGGCGCCATGCAGCGCGCGATGTCTTCCTGCGCCAGGGCCGGGGTCGGCAGCACGATCAACTGCGCGCCATCGAGGGCGGCCTTGATGTCGCCGGTCGCCAGCGCGATCGGTACGTCGCGCGCACCGCGCGCATCCTTGATCCGGATGACGCCGCCGTCGATGACCGCCTGCAGCGCCTTCGCGTCGCGCCGCCACAGGCGCACTTCATGTCCCTGCTCGGACAGGTCGCCCGCCGCCGCATAACAACCGTGCCCGCCACCGAGGATTGCAATCTTCACAGACGTCTCCTGAATACATGAAAATTCATGTTCAGATAATTTATGCCTAAACTATTTATATGTCAATCAATAATTTGCTGGGGTGGGCGCTTGGCGGTTCAGCGCCCGTGCAGCGCGATCAGTTTTTTGAGCACGTCGACCAGCACCTCGGCCTTTTCGCCGCCGAGCGGCGCCAGTACGGCCTGTTCATGCTGTTTCGCGAGGCCGAGCAGTGGCTTGACGAGCTTGCGGCCTTGCGCGGTGATGCTCACCAGCGTGCTGCGGCGGTCAAGCTGGCCCGGCTGGCGCTGCACCAGGTCCAGCTTCTCCATGCGGTCGATGATCTTGCTCATCGTCGGTTGTTTTTCGAGCGCTATCTTCGCCAGGTCGGTGACCGGCATCGGGCCGTCGTACAGCGTAACGAGCACCCGCCAGTGCAGTACGGGGATCTGGCGCTGCACCAACTCACGATGGAATTGTTCGGAAACGAGCTGGCTGCTCCTGGCCAGCAGGTATGGCAGGTAGCTGTCGACGAAGCGCGCCGGCTCGGCGGTGGAGTTGACTGGTTTTTTGGCGGCCATTGTTTTTCTTCAGGCGGGAAGGGCCGGAAAACCCGGCGCCTACACCCCTACATAACGGTGCCAGATGTCGGGCGCGGCGCGCAGCTGTTCGCTGGAGCCGGTCCAGACCACGCGGCCACGTTCGATCACCGTGTGGCGGTCGGCCAAGGATAGCAGGCGGTCGACGTACTTGTCGATCACCAGGATGGTCTGGCCGTGCTGGCGCAGGCTCCTCAGGCAGTGCCAGATCTCTTCCCGGATCAGCGGCGACAGGCCTTCGGTCGCTTCGTCCAGTATCAGCAGGTGCGGGTTGGTCATCAGGGCGCGCCCGATCGCCAGCATCTGCTGCTCGCCGCCGGAAAGCTGGTTGCCCAGGTTGTCGGCGCGCTCCTTCAGGCGCGGGAACAGCTGGTACACGCGTGCCAGCGTCCACGGCTCGGGCGTCTTGTTGCGGTTGTCGGCAAAGGCGACCAGGTTTTCGCGCACCGTCAGGTTGGGGAAGATCTGGCGCCCCTCGGGCACGATCGCAATGCCCATGCGGGCGATACGGTCGGTCGCCAGCGCGTCGATACGCTGTCCGCAAAAATGCACCGCGCCGCGCTTGACCGGGGTCAGGCCCAGGATCGAGCGCAAGGTGGTGGTCTTGCCGACACCATTGCGGCCGAGCAGGGTGGCCGTTTCGCCTTGCTTGATGTCGAGGCTGATGCCGAAAATGACCTGGCTGCTGCCATAGGCGGTTTCGATATTATCCAGGCTCAGGATGGTATTCATGCGATCGCCTCGTCGCCCAGGTAGGCTTTTTTGACTTCACTGTCGTTGCGGATTTGCTCGGGAGTGCCGGTCGAGACGATGCGGCCGGCCACCAGCACGGAAATGCGGTCGGCCAGCTGGAACACGGCGTCCATGTCGTGTTCGATCAGCACCACGCCAATCTCCTTGCTCAGGTTTTTGATGAGCGGGATAAGGCGCGCCGATTCTTCCGGTCCCATCCCCGCCATCGGCTCGTCGAGCAGCAGCAGCGTGGGCAGGGTCGCCAGCGCCAGGCCGACTTCGAGCTGGCGTTGTTCGCCATGCGCCAGGTTGCCAGCCAGCGCGTCGAGGCGCTGGCCCAGCCCGACCTGCTGGCCGATCGCGGCGGCCTCGTCGAACAGCGCCTTGTCGGAAACGGCGCTCCGCCAGAAACGCATGCTGCTGCCGCTGCGCGCCTGCACCGCCAGCGCTATGTTGTCGAGCACCGAATAGGCGCGGAAGATATTGGTGATCTGGTAGGAGCGCGCCAGGCCCAGCCCCACCCGGTCGTGCATCTTGACCTGGCTGATATCCTTCCCGTGGAACAGGATGGCGCCCTCGTCAGGCGCGATCGCGCCCGATATCTGGTGGATCAGGGTGGTCTTGCCGGCGCCGTTCGGCCCGATGATCGCGTGGATCTCGCCCTGCGTCACGGTCAGGTCGATGTGATCGGTGGCGACCAGGCCGCCGTAGCGTTTGACGAGCTTGCGCAGCTCGAGCAGGGTGGTGCTGGAAGTGGTAGTCACGCTTGGCTCCCGCGCTTGTTGAATCGTTGATACAGGCTGGCCAGTCCGTTCGGCAGCAGCAGCACCACGCCGAGCAGGATGACGCCCAGGATCAGTTGCCAGTGGATGGTGTAGCCGGACAGGATTTCCTCGAGCATGAGCATGACGACCGCGCCGATGATGCCGCCGAAAAAATATCCGGTGCCGCCCAGGATTACCATCACCATCAGGCTGCCGGACTGGGTCCAGTGAAGCAGGCTCGGGCTCACCATCATGTTCTGGTTGGCCAGCAGCGCGCCGGCCAGGCTGGCCAGCGCCCCGGCGATCACGAACGACACCAGCTTGTAGCGCATCACCGGATGGCCGATCGCTTCCATGCGCACCTCGTTTTCGCGCACCGCCTGCAGCACGCGCCCGAAGTGGGAGTTGATCAGGCGCTGCACCAGGAACAGTGCGATGCACACCAGGGCCATGACCACGTAATAGAAGCTGGTGTCGGAGGCCAGGCTGACGATGCCGGTGCCGGAACGCTGCGCCATGGACAGGCCATCCTCGCCGCCGTACTCCTTGAGACCGACGAAGACGAAGTAGATCATCTGCGCGAATGCGAGCGTGATCATGATGAAGTACACGCCCTTGGTGCGCAGCGAGACGAGGCCGATCAAAAACGAGAGCACGGCGCCGACCAGCAGCGCCGCCGGCCAGCTGATCCAGGCAGAGTTCACCCCGTGATGCATCAGGATCCCGACGGTGTAGGCGCCGGCGCCGAGATAGGCGGCGTGTCCCATGCTGACCATGCCGCCGAAACCGAGAATCAGGTTCAGGCTGGTGGCGGCGAGCGCGAAGATCATCAGGCGCGATGCGACGCCGATATAGAATTCCTGGCCGAACTGGTTGGCCGCCAGCGGGAAGGCCAGCATCAGTGCGAGCAGGACGGCAATCCAGGTGCGCGACAGGGGATGGTGCATTTTGCTGATCATGTGATGCTCCTTAACCGCGTGCCGGGAACAGGCCCTGGGGTTTGAAAAACAGGACGGCCGCCATCAGGACATAGATGAGGATGGATGCCAGGGCGGGGCCGACGCTCGATGCGAAGTCGGCCGGCATGATCAGGCGCAGGATGGCAGGCAGCAGGCTGCGGCTGAGGGTGTCGACCACGCCGACCAGCACCGCGCCGACCAGCGCACCGCGGATCGAGCCGATGCCGCCGATGACGATCACGACGAAGGCCAGGATCAGGATGCTCTCGCCCATGCCGACCTGCACCGCGAGGATCGAGCCGAGCAGGGTGCCTGCCACCGCGCACAGCGCGGCGCCGAAGGCGAACAGCAGCGTGAATACGCGCTTGATGTTGACGCCCATGGTCAGCGCCATTTCCCGGTTCGAGGCGCCCGCACGAACCAGCATGCCGAGCCGGGTCTTGACCACGATCAGGTACATCACGCCGGCAACGGCCAGGCCGGCTGCCAGGATGAACAGGCGGAAGGAAGAATAAAAGAAGCCATCGAACAGTTCGACCGGCTTGGAGAAGATCGGGGGCGTGTTGAGCGTGAGCGGTTGCACGCCCCAGACCATGCGCACGCCTTCGTTGAAGATCAGGATCAGCGCGAAGGTGGCCAGCACCTGCGACATGTGGTCGCGCTGGTACAGTCGCCGCAGCACGGCCATTTCCAGCACCGCGCCGAGCGCCGCGGTGGCCACGACCGACAGCGTCAACCCGAGCCAGAACGAGCCGGTCAGGGTGATGAAGGTCGCCGCGAAATACGCGCCCACCATGTACAGCGAGCCGTGCGCCAGGTTAATGAAATCCATGATGCCGAACACCAGCGTCAATCCGGCGGCCAGCAAGAACAGCATCAGCCCGAACTGCAGGCCATTGAGCACGTTTTCCAACACAAAGGTAAGGTCCAAGCCTGTCTCCCAAAAATACTTGACATCTAAAATGTTTAGGCGTGTAATATAGTACATCAAGTTTAATCGCTTGCAAGCCCCGCCGATGAATTTAAATTGCACGCAACATCGGGGCGGCACTGATGGCGGCAGCGGCACACACACCACGGAATCGAGGAGCGGTAATGAAGATTGTCTGCGTTGGCGGCGGCCCGTCGGGCCTGTATTTCGGCCTGCTCATGAAGAAGCAGAACCCGGCGCACGAGATTACCGTCATCGAGCGCAATCGCGCCTATGATACGTTCGGCTGGGGCGTGGTGTTCTCGGACCAGACGCTGGGCAACCTGGTCAGCGCCGACGAGCAGACCGCGCGCACCATTTTGCAGTCGTTTAATCACTGGGACGACATCGACGTGCACTTCAAGGGCCGCACCATCACTTCCGGCGGCCATGGCTTTTGCGGCATCGGGCGCAAGCGTCTGCTCAACATCCTGCAGGCGCGCTGCGAGGAACTGGGCGTCAGGCTGGTGTTCGAAACTGACGTCATCGACGACCAGGCCGTGGCCGCGCAATACGATGCCGACCTCGTGATCGCCTGCGACGGCTTGAACAGCCGTATCCGCACCCGCTACGCCGACACCTACCGGCCGGACATCGATACCCGCCATTGCCGCTTCGTCTGGCTCGGCACCAAGAAAAAATTCGAGGCCTTCACTTTCGCGTTCGAACAGACCGAACACGGTTGGTTCCAGGCCCACGCCTACCAGTACGACGGCGACACCTCCACCTTCATTGTCGAGGCGCCGGAACAGGTCTGGCGCGCCGCCGGCCTTGAGGACATGAGTCAGGAGGAGTCGGTCGCATTCTGCGAAAAGCTGTTTGCCGACTACCTCGACGGCAATGCGCTGATGAGCAATTCATCGCACCTGCGCGGTTCCGCAATGTGGATCAAGTTTCCCCGTATCGTGTGCCAGCAGTGGGTGCACTGGAATACAGTCGGGTCCAAACGGGTGCCGGTGGTGCTGATGGGCGACGCCGTCCATACCGCGCATTTTTCGATCGGTTCCGGCACCAAGCTGGCGCTCGAAGACGCAATCGAGCTGGCACGCTGCTTCGAGCAGCACGGCGAGGCCGGCGTGGAGCAGGTGCTGGCCGCCTACCAGGAAGTGCGCGCCATCGAAGTGATCAAGATCCAGAGTTCGGCACGCAACTCGATGGAATGGTTCGAGAACGTGCGGCGCTACACCGCGATGGAGGCCGAGCAGTTTGCCTATTCGATGCTCACCCGCAGCCAGCGCCTGTCGCACGAGAACCTGCGCGTGCGCGACGCCGCTTACGTCGAAGACTACGAAAACTGGATCGCCGAACGCGCCTTCGCCCAGGCCGGACTGCCGATGCCGGCTGGCGCGCGCAGCATCCCGCCCATGCTCACGCCGTTCAAACTGCGCGGCACCGTGCTCAAGAACCGCATCGTGGTCTCGCCGATGGCCCAGTATTCGGCCGTGGACGGCGTGGCCGGCGACTACCACCTGGTGCACCTGGGCAGCCGCGCGATGGGCGGCGCCGGCCTGGTGTTCGCGGAAATGACGTGCGTGTCGGCCGATGCGCGCATTACGCCCGGCTGCCCGGGGCTGTACGCGCCGACGCATACCGCTGCCTGGAAACGCATCGTCGACTTTTTCCACCAAAGCAGCGACGCGAAGATCGCCATGCAGATCGGGCACGCCGGCGCCAAGGGCTCGACCCGGCGCGCATGGGATGGCACCGACCTGCCGCTCGATGAGGGCAACTGGCCGCTGGTGTCGGCTTCCGAACAGCAGTACCTGGAAGGCGTCTCGCAAGTCTCGCGCGCCGCCACGGCCGACGACCTGGAACGCATCAAGGCCGATTTCGTGCGCGCCACCAGGGAAAGCGCGAAGGCCGGTTTCGACTGGCTCGAACTGCATTGCGCGCACGGCTATTTTCTGTCGAGCTTCATTTCGCCGCTGACCAACCGGCGCAGCGACGCTTACGGCGGCTCGCTGGAAAACCGCTGCCGCTACCCGCTCGAAGTGTTCGCCGCCATCCGCGCCGTGTGGCCGCAGGATAAGCCGATCAGCGTGCGCCTGTCGGCCCACGACTGGGTCGAGGGCGGCATCACGCCCGACGACGCGGTGCTGATTGCGCAACTGTTCAAGGACGCCGGCGCCGACATGATCGACTGTTCTTCCGGACAGGTGAGCAAGCTGGAAAAACCGGTGTACGGGCGCATGTACCAGACCCCGTTCGCCGACCGCATCCGCAACGAGGTGGGCATCCCGACCATCGCCGTGGGCGCCATTTTCGAGGCCGACCACGCCAACAGCATCATCGCCTCCGGGCGCGCCGACCTGTGCGCGGTCGCGCGCCCGCACCTGGCCAACCCGGCATGGACGCTGAGCGAGACCGCGAAAATCGGCTATACCGGGTTGTCCTGGCCGAAGCAATACTACGCCGCCAAGATGCAGCTCGAACGCAACCTCGAACGCGAGCGCCAACTGGCGGCCGCGAATTCGGGCCTGACGCCGCAGCAGGTGGCGGCCAAGCTGCTGGAAGGCTGAGCATGGAAGCGACCAAGACCGACAGCGCCGGCCTGGCCGGCAAGCACGCCCTCGTTACCGGCGGCGGACGCGGTATCGGTGCGGCCATCGCCCGAACCTTGCTCGAACACGGCGCCCGCGTCAGTATCGTCGGGCGCAATGGCGCCGTCCTTGCCGGCACCGTGGCCGAACTGCGCGGCTGCGGCGAAGTGGACGCCTTCACCATCGACGTCGAACAGCGCGCCTCGGTGGGCGAGGCGTTCGCCAGCGCGCGCGCGCGTTTCGGCCCGCTTGCGATCCTTGTCAACAATGCCGGCCAGGCCGCATCGGCGCCATTCCTGAAAACCGACGAGGCGCTCTGGCAGCAGATGCTGGCGGTGAACCTGACCGGCACCTACCACTGCACCCAGGAGGCGCTGCCCGACATGCTGGCCGCTGCATGGGGACGCGTGGTGAACGTGGTCAGCACCGCCGGTCTGACGGGCTACGGCTACGTAGCGGCCTATTGCGCGGCCAAGCATGGCGTGATCGGCCTGACGCGCGCGCTGGCGCTCGAGATGGCCACGCGCGGCATCACCGTCAACGCCGTCTGTCCCGGCTACACCGATACCGATATCGTCAAGGAGGCGGTGGCCAACATCGTCGCCAAGACCGGACGCACCGAAGCGCAGGCGCTGGCCGGCCTGGCCGGGCGCAATCCGCAACAGCGGCTGGTGCAGCCGGAGCAGGTGGCCAGTGCGGTGCTGTGGCTGTGCCTTCCCGAGTCCGGCGCGATGAACGGCCAGTCGCTGGCGGTCGCCGGCGGCGAAGTGATGTAAAACCTATTTACAGGAGAACCGGCATGGTCCGCAAACCCGTCACACATGAGGAAGCCGGCACCGGCGCCGCCCAGCAGGGCGCGCAGGTGCTCGACCTTGAAAGCCGCCTGAGCGGGGGCGACCATCGCCAGTCGCTCAAGCTGTGGCTGCGCATGCTCTCATGCACCACCCTGATCGAGGCTGAGATCCGCACCCGCCTGCGCAGCGAATTTGGAATCACGCTGCCGCGCTTCGACCTGATGGCGCAGCTCGACCGCCATCCGGAAGGCCTGCGCATGGGTGAATTGTCCAAGCGCCTGATGGTCACCGGCGGCAACGTGACCGGCATCACCGACCAGCTCGAGCAGGAGGGCCTGGTTGCGCGCTCTCCGGTGCCGGACGACCGGCGCGCCTACAGCGTCAAGCTGACTCCGGCCGGGCGGCGCGCATTCACCCGCATGGCATCGGTGCACGAAAGCTGGATCTCGGAGCTGATGAGCGGTGTGTCGGCGCACGACAAAGGCACGCTGATCGAGCTTTTGTCGACAATGAAGCAGCACCTCAACGACCCATCGGATAAAGAACAGGAATAGGACAAACCATGCGCTATTTGACAGGCGAACCGCATCAACTGCCCGGCAACCGCAGCACGCTGGCCGATTACCAGCCGCGCAACTTCAAGTGGCAGGTGGAGCAGGGCGTGGCCACCATCACGCTCGACCGGCCCGAGCGCAAGAACCCCTTGACGTTCGACTCCTACGCCGAGCTGCGCGAGCTGTTCCGCGCGCTGGCCTACGCCGACGACGTGAAGGCGGTGGTCGTCACCGGCGCCGGCGAGAATTTCTGTTCCGGCGGCGACGTGCACGACATCATCGGACCGTTGACCAAACTGGACATGCCGGGCCTGCTGGCGTTTACCCGCATGACGGGCGACCTGGTCAAGGCCATGCGCGCCTGCCCGCAGCCGATCGTGGCCGCCATCGACGGCATCTGCGCCGGCGCCGGCGCCATCATGGCGCTGGCCTCCGACCTGCGCTACGGCACCGCGCGCAGCAAGAGCGCCTTCCTGTTTACCCGGGTCGGCCTGGCCGGCTGCGACATGGGCGCCTGCGCGCTGCTGCCGCGCGTGATCGGGCAAGGGCGCGCGGCCGATCTGCTCTACAGCGGGCGCAGCCTTGGCGGCGAAGAGGCCGAGCGCTGGGGATTCTACAACCGCTTGTGCGCCCCTGAAACGCTGCTGGCCGATGCGCAGGCCTTCGCCGCGCAGCTGGCGCAGGGGCCGACCTTCGCGCATGGCATGACCAAGAAAATGCTGCACCAGGAATGGAACATGGGCGTGGACGAGGCCATCGAGGCCGAAGCGCAGGCCCAGGCCATCTGCATGGTCAGCAACGATTTCCACCGCGCTTACCACGCCTTCGTTGGCAAGCAAAAACCACAATTCGAAGGCGATTGAGGCATATGGCAGACCAAGACTACCTGAATTGGCCGTTCCTGGAGCCGCGCCACCGCGAGCTGGCGCTTGCGCTCGACGCCTGGGCCACGGCCAATATCGCGCAGCAGCATGAACACGATGTCGACGCGGCCTGCCGCGCGCTGGTCAGGCAGCTCGGCGACGCCGGCTGGCTCAAGTACGCCATCGGCGGCGCCGCCTACGGCGCGGCGGGCGAGGCGATCGACACGCGCGCCGTGTGCCTGATCCGCGAAACGCTGGCGCGCCATTCCGGCCTGGCCGATTTCGCCTTCGCGATGCAGGGCCTGGGCAGCGGCGCGATCACCCTGTTCGGCACTGAACAGAACAAGCAGCAATACCTGGCGCGCGTCGGGCGCGGCGACGCCATCGCCGCATTCGCCCTGTCGGAACCGGACGCAGGCTCCGACGTGGCGGCCATGCAGTGCGCGGCCGTGCGCGAGGGCGACCATTACGTGCTCAATGGCGAGAAGACCTGGATCTCGAACGGCGGCATCGCCGACCTGTACGTGGTGTTCGCGCGGTCCGGCGAAGCGCCCGGTGCGCGCGGCATCTCCGCCTTCATCGTCGATGCCGGCTTGCCCGGATTCGAGATCGCCGAACGGATCGACGTGATCGCCCCCCATCCGTTGGCGCGCATCCGCTTCACCAATTGCCGCGTCCCGGCGGCCAAGCTGCTGGGCGAGGCGGGCAAGGGCTTCAAGGTGGCGATGGCCACGCTCGACATTTTCCGCACCTCGGTGGCGGCGGCCGCGCTCGGTTTCGCCCGGCGCGCGCTGGACGAAGCGCTGCAGCGCGCGACTTCGCGCAAGATGTTCGGGAAAACGCTGGCCGACTTCCAGCTCACGCAGGCCAAGCTGGCGCAAATGGCGACCGGGATCGACGCGGCCGCCTTGCTGACCTACCGCGCCGCCTGGCAGCGCGACCAGGGCAGGCGCGTGACCAAGGAAGCGGCGATGGCCAAGCTGACGGCGACCGAAACGGCGCAGCAGGTGATCGACGCGGCGCTGCAGATGTTCGGCGGCCTGGGCGTGGTCAGCGAGCAGCCGGTCGAGCGCCTGTACCGTGAAATCCGGGCCTTGCGCATCTACGAAGGCGCGACCGAAGTGCAGCAGCTGATCATCGCGCGCGAGCTGCTGGCAGCAATGGAGGTGCAGCATGGCTGATCCACGCGTTTTCAGCACCAGCGTGCAGGTGCGCTTCGGCGACTGCGACCCGGCCGGCATCGTGTTCTATCCGCGCTATTTCGAGATGTTCAACAACCTGGTCGAGGACTGGTGCAACGATGGCCTCGAAACGAACTTCCGGGAACTGGTCATGGGCAGTGGAGTCGGACTGCCGACGGTCAGCACCCAGACCGATTTTGTCGCCACCAGCACGCTGGGCGACATCCTGACGGCGCAACTGACCGTGCTCAAGCTGGGCAACTCGTCGGTCACGGTCGCGATTCGCCTGCTTGGCGCCGGCGGCGAGGAACGGGTGCGCGCAACGGTGGTGCTGGTGCTGATGGATATCAAGAAAACGCGCGCGATGCGCATCCCGGACCAGCTGCGCGAGCGCATGGCGCAGTTCTGCGTGGCAGGATAATTCACATCTAGAAAGGCAACACATGGACTTCCTGCAACCTCCTGGCTGGCCACGCGCGCGCGGCTATTCCAACGGCATCGCCGCCTCCGGGCGCACGGTCTGCGTCAGCGGCATGGTGGGCTGGGACGCCCAGTGCCAGTTCCGGACCGACGACTTCGCAGGCCAGGTCAGGGTGGCCCTGCAAAATATCGTCGCGGTACTGGCCGAGGCCGACGCGCGGCCCGAGCATATCGTGCGCATGACCTGGTATGTGCTCGACAAGAAGGAATACGTCAACGCCTACCCGGAGATCGGCGTCGCCTACCGCGAGGTGATCGGGCGCCATTACCCGACCATGAGCGCGGTGCAGGTGGCCGGCCTGATCGAGGACGGTGCGCGCGTCGAGATCGAAGTGACCGCCATCGTTCCGGAGTAAGCTGGCGCATTGGCCAGAGCATTGACTTTCATCGAGGAGTTTCACATGCCGTTTCACTGGGACGACCCGCTTCTGCTGTCGGCGCAATTGAGCGACGACGAGCGCATGGTGCGCGATGCGGCGCACGCCTACAGCCAGGACAAGCTGGCCCCGCGCGTGCTCGAAGCATTCCGCCACGAGCAAATGGATGTGTCCATTTTCCGCGAGATGGGCGAACTGGGCCTGCTGGGCCCGACCATCCCCGCCGAATACGGCGGCGCCGGCCTGAACTACATCTGCTACGGCCTGATCGCGCGCGAAGTCGAGCGCGTCGATTCGGGCTACCGCTCGATGATGAGCGTGCAGTCCTCGCTGGTGATGGTGCCCATCTACGAATTCGGCACCGAAGCGCAGCGCCAGAAGTATCTGCCCAAACTGGCCAGCGGCGAATCGATCGGCTGCTTCGGCCTGACCGAACCGAATCACGGCTCCGACCCGGGCTCGATGATCACGCGCGCCAGGAAGGTCGCGGGCGGCTACTCGCTGAGCGGCGCGAAGATGTGGATCACCAATTCGCCGGTGGCCGACGTGTTCGTGGTCTGGGCCAAGGACGACGAAGG
>JBAQKU010000695.1:0-3393 GCA_049301315.1 Telluria sp. | reverse complement strand
GTCCCCGATTTCCCGATAAAGCGAAATCGGGGACAGACCCCGATTCTTCCGATTCTTTTTCCTCCGTCGTGCGCGCCACCGGCCCGCCCTAATTCGGCACAGCAGTAATGGTCTTTCCGCTTGCGCGGCGCAAAGGCGGAAACCCCATTTCTGCGCGAAATCGCGCGAAATCGGGGACACCTCAGACCCTTATGCCGCTAAGCTAAGCCTTCCACCACGTCGTTTCCACCATTGGCGAAACGACGTAGGTGGCCATAACTTAGCAGCATTAGGGACGACCCCGATTCTTTTTCCGTTGCCGTGAAATCGGGGTCTGTCCCCGATTCTTCGTTGCCGTGAAATCGGGGTCTGTCCCCGATTCTTTTTGGTGCGTCGAAAATCGGGGTCTGTCCCCGATTCTTTTTAAAATCGGGGTCTGTCCCCGATTCTTTTTCTCGCCGGCGGCACTGCCGCAGGGACGCCAACGGGCGTGCGGCACCGCACAGACCCGGCAAAAGTTGCTGACTATTCTTAGCGTACACATTTGCCAGGAGAACAATATGAAATCGAGTCACACCATTGCGGCACTGATGCTTGCCGGGACCGCGGTCCTGAGCGGCTGCGCCAGTACCTCGTCGCAGCCGTATAACTACGGCGCCTACAACAACCCCTCGTCCACGTCGATGGGCTACGGCGTCATCGACTCGATCCAGGTCACGCGCAGCAGCGGCCAGACCAGCGGCGCCGGCGCTGCCATCGGCGGCTTGGTCGGCGCTTTGGCCGGCAACCAGATCGGCAGCGGCAGCGGCCGCACCGCGGCAACCGTGGCCGGCGCAGTCGGCGGCGCGGTGGTCGGAAATCGTGTCGAGGCCAACCGCAACACGGGTGGTCAGGACATGTACCAGATCAACATTCGCCTCGATAACGGCGAGTACCGCTCGATCGTCCAGGACAGCGTATATGACCTGCGCGTGGGCAACCGCGTGCGTGTCGTGGACGGCCGCGTTTATCGTTACTGAGTCACGCGACGCGGGTGCACCTGCCCCGATAAGGCAGGCGGGCCCGCGTCCTGGCATTAAAGCAGGACCATTTTTGAGGAGCTCCCCATGGGAACCATTTTGCTAGTCATCCTGATACTTGCGCTGATCGGCGTCCTGCCTACCTGGAATCACAGCCGCAGCTGGGGATACGGTCCAACCGGCGTCACCGGACTGCTTGTCGTGATCCTGATTGTCTTGCTCCTTACCGGGCGGCTATAAGCATAGGGCGCCGCAGGCGCCTTTTTTTATCGACCTTATCGAAGGAACTGGCATGCGACACGCTGAGAAACATTGCTTCCATTGGGCACTGGCCGGCGCCGCCCTGCTCGCGACCATGGCTTTAGCACAGGCGCAAACTTCGAACGACCAGGATGTCGACGCCGCCAGCGCGCGCCAGCAGGCGGCGGAGATCGCCAAGGGCGACCCGCCGCGCTGGTTCCGCGAAGACGCCACCAGCGCGGCGCGCTTGCGCACCTTGCAAAAAGAAATCGGCGCGGCATTGAACGAAGCGCGCAATGCCTGCCGCAAGCAGCCAAGGGCCGAGCGCGCGGCCTGCATGAAGCAGGCGCGCGAGACCTGGCAGCAGGACATGGCTGCCGCGCGCGAACAGGCCGGTAACGGCATGGCGCGCTAGCCGCCTGTCGGACTTGAAGAATCGAAGCGAAAATTCGGCTGGCCGAGGACGGATCTTGTCGATTTTGCAGGTCAATAGTCATTCGATTGCCCGAAAAAGCGGCGAAATATGGACCGGTCGGGCGGATTTGCAGCCGATTTCCTTCAAGTCCGACAGGCGGCCAGGGGACTGTCACGGCCGAATCGGGAGCGAAGCACGCGCCGGTGGCGTGCGGGGCAAGGCGCAGCGATAGCGAACCAGCGCGCGCATGTGCAACGCAGCCATGCGCGGCGCATGGGTGGCAGCCGCACCCGATGTGACCGTGACAGTTCTCCTAGTCGGCCTGGCGCGCGCCGCTGTCGTGCGAGGGCAGTTCATGCACGACGACGGCAATGTCCTCGGTGATCATCTTGAGCCAGCCGGCGTGCTTGAGGGCGCGCAGCGCGTCGCGGTAGCCCTGGTCCCAGCGCCACTCGATCGACCCCTTGGAAAAATTCACGTCCTTGGCCGCCATGTGCCAGTCGTGCCCGGCGTAGGGAAGGCGCACGATGTGCAGGGTGCTGTCGCAGCCGAGCGCGGCCAGCGCGGCATCGTCTTCCGGCGTGCGTTCCTGCGCCGCCATGCGCCCGTGCATCTCGCGCAGCTTGCGCTGCATCTCATTGGTGCTCAGATAGTCGTCGATATGGCGCTTGGAACGCGAGGCGTACATCACGTCTTTCTGGCGCGTATAGACTTCGTCCATCGTGACCGGCTCGGCGCCCTTGGCGCTCCACAGGTCGACCATGAAGCACAAGGTGTCGCCTTCCGGCAGCTCCTTGAGCACCGATTCGAGCGGCGTGTTCGAGTACAGGCCGCCATCCCAGTACAGTTCACCGTCGATGCGCACCGGCGGGAACGCGGGCGGCAGGCTGCAGCTGGCGCGCACATGGTCGGCGCGCAGCTCGCCCTTGAGACTGTCGAAGTGGGCCAGTTCACCGGTGCACACATTGACCGCATTGACGGTCAGGCGCATGCCGCCGTTGGCGTTGAGGTAGTCGAAGTCGACCAGTTCCTCGAGCGTGCCGCGCAAGGCGGTGGTGTCGTAGAACGAGGCCTGCTCGGGCTCGACCGTCATCCCGAGGGAAAAACCGCTGAACCAGCGCGGCGCGAAAAAACCCGGGGCGCCGCGCATGAAGGTGTCGATGGTGTTGAACCAGATGTTGGTGCGGCGCTGCGAGTCGGACACCCGCGACATGTCGACGCCGTCGGGATGCGCGACGCGGTCCCAGAATGCCTTGACGCGCTGCAGCCGGTTCGATTTTTCGTTGCCCGCAATGAGGGCAGCGTTGATCGCGCCGATCGAGGTGCCGACGATCCAGTCGGGCACCAGGTCGTGCTCGTGCAGGGCCTGGTACACGCCCGCCTGGTAGGCGCCCAGTGCGCCGCCCCCCTGCAATACCAGCACGATGCGCAGCTCATGGGGATTGAGCTTGTTCATTTCTGTCATTCCGCCCCCTCGCACAGCTTCAATGGCCTAAAAAAGACGGCGTCGAATCCGAGATTGCGACGCCGCTCAAGCCCCACCATATTCTTCCTTGCGTGCTGCGAAGCCACGCTTGCCTGATGCACCGATCGGCCCATCAGCGAAGCACTCAGTGGACCAGCTGCCCGCGCCGGCGTTGCAGATACCAGGCCAGCGCCGCCACCGCCACCCCCACGCCGAGCGCCGGCTTGAGCAGCCGGCGCCGCGTGAGGAAGCCGATGATGCTGATGGCGTAGGGC
>JBAQKU010000694.1:0-4695 GCA_049301315.1 Telluria sp. | reverse complement strand
GCCGGGCCGTGCGGGCCGGCATTGGCGACATACAGGATGGCCAGGCCCTTGCCTTCGATGCGTGCGCGCCAGCGCGCCACCAGTTGCTCGGCCTCGTGGCCTGGCTGGTCGTCGACGACGATGATTTCGTAACGGTGCGGCGCCAGCTGCTGGCGCGTGAGCGCGTCGAGGCAGCGCTCGAGCAGGCCGGTGCGCCCGCAGGTGGGCACTACCACCGATATGTCCGGCCCTTGCGCGCGCCCGCCCGCTTTCGGCGCGTGCGGGCCCGAGGCATCGGTGTGCGCAGCTTCGCAAGCAGCATCTGTTGTTGTTATCGGCATGATCCCTCCACTGGTGCGCTACGATGTTTCGCGTTGCAGCATGTCTTGCTGGTCCCTCCGTTGCTGCAGCAGCCACAGCCGTGCGTAAAGACCTTGCCGCCGCAGCAGTTCGATGTGGCTGCCGCGCTCAACAATGCGCCCGCGATCCATCACGAGTATTTCGTGCGCCCCGACAATGGTGGACAGCCGATGTGCGATGATGAGAGTGGTTCGATTCTCGGACAAGCGGTCGAGTTCCTGTTGAATCGCATGCTCTGAATCTGAATCAAGTGCCGACGTCGCCTCATCGAAAATAAGGATGGGCGGATGTTTCAGGATGGCACGTGCGATCGCGATGCGCTGCTTCTCGCCGCCCGACAGTTTCACCCCGCGCTCGCCGACCTGCGTGTCGTAGCGCTCGGGCAGCGCCTCGATCAGTTCATGCACGTGGGCCGCGCGGCAGGCGGCGATGACCTCGTCGCGGGTGCTCCCGATACGGCCGTAGGCAATGTTGTAGCCGATGGTGTCGTTGAACAAGGCCGTCTCCTGCGGCACCACGCCGATCGCGCGCCGCACGCTGGCGGGACTGAGCCGGCTGATATCCTGGCCATCGACCAGGATGCGCCCGCTGACGGGCTCGTAAAAGCGCAGCAGCAGGCGCGCCAGGGTCGACTTGCCCGACCCGCTGCGCCCGACCACGGCCACCGTGTGCCCGGGCGGAATGCGGAAACTGACGTCCGCCAGGATCGGGCGCGACGCTTCATAGTGGAAACTGACGTGCTCGAACACCACCTCGCCCTGGTCCGCCCTGAGCTGGGGCTGGCCCGGCCTTTCCTCGTTTTCCGGGCGCTCGCGCAGCAGCTGGAACAGGCGCTCGGCATTGACCCAGGCGTCCTTGGCTTCGCGGTACACGAAGCCGAGCGCATTCAAGGGCAGGCATACCTGCAGCGCGTAGGCATTGATCAGCACCAGGTCGCCCACGCTCATCCGGCCGCGCCAGACTTCCTCGCCGGCCAGCAGCATGATCGCCGCCACCCCGGCCGCGATCACCGCGCTCTGGCCCACGTGCAGCGTAAACAGCGCACTCTGGTTACCCATGCCGGCCTCCATCCAGTGGTCCATGATGTTGCGAAAGCGGCCCGCTTCCACCTCTTCATTGGTGAAGTACTTGATCGTGTCGTAGTTGATGAGGCTGTCAGCCAGGTGGCTCTTGGCGCCCGAGTCGAGCTTGTTGACGCGCCGCTGGTAGAGCACGCGGCGCGCCGTGAACACCAGGGTGAAGCCGGTATAGAGCAGGAAGGTGGCCGCGATGATCGCCGAAAACCAGCCGCTGTAGCGCGACAGCATCACCGCCAGCACCAGAGCGATTTCGATCAGGGTCGGCACGATCGTAAACAAGCCCACGCCCAGCAGGAAGGCGATGCCGTTGGTGCCGCGGTCGATATCGGGCAGCAGGGCGCCGATCTGGCGCCGCGCATGAAAGCGCGCGCCCAGCGCGTGCAGGTGGGAGAAGGTCTTCTGCGCGTAGGCCGACACCGTGCTGAGCGTTACGCGCGCGAAGAACAGGTCGCGCAGTTCGTTGAACAAGGTGCTGGCAAAGCGCAGCACGGCATAGCCGGCCAGCAGATAGATCGGCAGGCGCGCCAGGTTGCCGGGCACGGCAAACGCATCGATGATGCGCTTTAACACCAGCGGCACGGCCACCGTGGCCACCTTGGCCGTCACCAGGAAGGCGAACGCGGCAATGATGCGCCAGCGATACCGGGAAACCACGTCCCACAGCTCGGCCGTGATGCGCCGTTCGCCGGGGGGCTGGCCCTGCGGGTCGGTGTGCTGTTCCATATGCTTTTTCCTTCTTGTGCATGAAACACCGGTTGGACAGCGGCCGCCAGCGCTTAGCTCCCGCAACGGCTGTCTGTCATGCATCAAACACCGGCTGAGTTTTTGCGGGAACCCGGCACTCTCTGCTTGCAAATGCTTTGCGGCGAAGTATGTTGATCCTTGTTCGGATGAGTGAGGACGGTTCGCATGTATACCTTGGGCATCAACGCAGCATTCCACGATTGTTCGGCCTGCCTCGTGGAGGACGGCGCCGTCATCGCGGCCGCCGAGGAGGAACGCTTCACGCGCATCAAGCACGGCAAGCGGCCACTGCCGTTCACGGTATGGCAGCTGCCGTTCCACGCCATCGACTACTGCCTGGCGCAGGCCGGCATCGCGCTGCGCGAGCTTGCGCACGTGGCCTATTCCTACGATCCGCGCATCGAACTTGGCAAGCACGCGCACGACGCCAGCATCGCCTTGCCGCTCGAGCCGTCCGCGCAGGCGTCGGCCTGGCTGTCGCCGTGGCAACCGCTGGCGCTGTCGTACGTGGTCAATGCGCCGCGCCAGCTGGCCAGCGGCGCGCCGCACCATTTGCAGCGCCGTTTCGAGGGAGTGCGCGCGGACGGGCCCTATCAATGGCATTTCGTCGAACACCACCTGGCGCATGAGGCCAGCGCCTTCCTGGCCGCGCCGTTCGACGAGTGCGCGGTGCTGGTCATGGACGGGCGCGGCGAGCGCGCCTGTACCAGTTACGGCATCTACCGGGACGGCAAGTACCGGCGCATCCGGCAGGTCGACCTTCCCGATTCGCTCGGCCTGCTGTACGAAGACATCACCGCCCATCTCGGATTTTTGCGCTCGTGCGACGAATACAAGGTGATGGCGCTGGCCGCGTACGGCAAGCCGCGCTTCGTGGCGCGCCTGCGCGAGCTGGTCACCTATCGCGACCACGGCTACTACGAAGTGGCGCCGGCCGACTGGCGCTGCGTGCTGGGCGCGCCGCGCACACCGGGGGCGCCGCTCGAGGCGCTGCACTTCGACATCGCCCATTCGCTCCAGGTGGTGCTGGAAGAAACGGTGGCCGACATGGCCGCCTGGCTGCACCGCGAAAGCGGGGCGTCCCGCCTCGCCATGGCCGGCGGCGTGGCCTTCAATTGCGTGCTGAACGCCAAGCTGCGCGAGCGTGGCCCGTTTGCCGATATCTGGGTCCAGCCGGCCGCCGGCGACGCCGGCACCGCCCTGGGCGCCGCGCTCTGGATCGATGCGCAGCAGCAGGTGCGCGCGCAGCCGCGCTGGCAGATGGAGCATGTGTTCCTCGGCCCGGCATTCCCGGACGACGAGATCGAGCAGTTGCTGCTGCACTCGGGATTGCCGTACCGGCGCCCGGGCGACATCGTGCAAGAGAGCGCCGCCCTGCTGGCACGCAACAAGATCGTCGGCTGGTTCCAGGGCCGCATGGAGTTCGGGCCGCGCGCGCTCGGCGCCCGCTCGATCCTCGCCTCGCCGCTCGACCCTTCGATGCAGGAACGCCTCAACCACATCAAGGAACGCGAAGACTTCCGGCCGGTGGCGCCGATGGTGCTCGAAGAGGCGGCCGGCGACTGGTTCGTGGGCGGCGGCGTCTCGCCCTTCATGCTGTTCGTCTATGACGTGCGCCCCGACAAGGCCGACCGCATTCCCGCGGTACGCCACGTCGACGGCAGCGCGCGCGTGCAGACCATCCGGCGTTCGCAGCACAGCGCCTGTTACGACCTGCTGCAGGCGTTCGCCGGCCTGACCGGGGTGCCGGTGCTGGTCAACACCTCGTTCAACACCCGTGGCGAGCCGATCGTCTGCACGCCGCGCGATGCGCTCGAGTCGTTCTGCAGCAGCTCCCTCGATGCGCTCGCGATCGGCTCGTTCCTGCTCGAGAAAAACACGCTGACGACCGGGCAGGGGGGGCGATGAGCGCACGCAAGCTCGACTTCGGCGCGCTGCGCCGGATTGCCGTTTTCCGCACCCTGCAGCTAGGCGACATGCTGTGCGTGGTGCCGGCCCTGCGCGCCCTGCGCCGCGCCGCCCCGCACGCGAAGATCACGCTGGTCGGGCTGCCGTGGGCCGAGCAGTTCGCGGAGCGTTTTTCGCACTACATCGACGACTACCTCGCGTTTCCCGGTTTTCCCGGACTGCCCGAGAACAAGCCGGACATCGCCAGGCTGCCGCGCTTCCTGTTCGAAGCGCAGCACAAGCGCTTCGACCTTGCGATCCAGCTGCACGGCAGCGGAGCACTGAGCAACCCCATCACCGCCGCGCTGGGCGCGCTGCAACATGCCGGATTTTTCCTTCCCGGCGCCTATTGTCCCGACCCCGGCCTGTTCATGCCGTGGAAAGAAGGCGAACACGAAGTGGCGCGCTATCTTTCGCTGCTGCGCTTCCTGGGCGCGCGCGCCGCCGACGCCTCGCTCGAGTTCCCGCTGCGCGAGGCCGACTACCAGAGCCTGGCCGCATCCGGCCCCTTGCCACCGCCCGGCAGTTATGTCTGCGTGCACCCGGGCGCGCGCTACGCTTCGCGGCGCTGGCCGGCGGCGCGCTT
>JBAQKU010000693.1:0-6228 GCA_049301315.1 Telluria sp. | reverse complement strand
GGCTCCAGCCGCGGTGGTGGGCCAGCATCCGGTGCCTTTCGCGAGCTGCGAGACGGTCGCCGCCAAGGTGAGCGCGAAGCAAGTGACGCACGTGCCGGAAGACTTCATCGGCTATCAGCAATATCGGGAGCAGGGCGGTTACGCGCTGCTGCGCGAGTGCGTATCAGGCGCGCGCGAACTCGAATCGGTCATCAAGACAATGGAAGACTCGGGCCTGCGCGGCCTGGGCGGCGCGGGTTTTCCGGCCGGGCGCAAATGGCGCATCGTGCGCGCCGAGGCGGGGCCGCGGCTGATGGCGGTCAATATCGACGAAGGCGAGCCGGGCACCTTCAAGGACCGCGTCTACCTCGAGCGCGACCCGCACCGCTTCCTCGAAGGCGCGCTGATCGCGGCCCTGGCGGTCGGCATCGACACCATCTACATTTACCTGCGCGACGAATACCACGGCTGCCGCAACCTGCTCGAAGCGCAGCTCGAGCTGCTGCGCGCCGACCCGCCCATGCCGGGCATGCCGGCCATCGTGCTGCGGCGCGGCGCCGGCGCCTACATCTGCGGCGAGGAATCGGCCATGATCGAATCGATCGAGGGCAAGCGCGGCATGCCGCGCCTGCGCCCGCCTTACGTGGCGCAGGTCGGCCTGTTCGGACGGCCAACCCTGCAACACAATTTCGAAACGCTGCACTGGGTGCGCGAGATCGTCGAAAAGGGCGCGGGCTGGTTCGGCAGCTTCGGGCGCAACGGGCGCCATGGACTGCGTTCGTTCTCGGTGTCGGGACGGGTCAAGCAGCCTGGCGTCAAACTGGCCCCGGCCGGCATCACGGTCGCCGAACTGATCGACGAATACTGCGGCGGCATGCAGGAAGGGCACACCTTCTATGGCTATCTGCCGGGCGGCGCCTCGGGCGGCATCCTGCCGGCCTCGATGAATGCGATTCCCCTCGACTTCGACACCTTGCAGCCTTACGGCTGCTTCATCGGCTCGGCCGCGGTGGTGGTGCTGTCCGGGCACGACAGCGCGGCAGGCGCCGCGCGCAACACGCTCTCGTTCTTCAAGCACGAGTCGTGCGGCCAGTGCACGCCGTGCCGGGTCGGCACCGCCAAGGCGCTCGCGCTGATCGAACAGCCCCAGTGGGACACGGGCCTGCTGGCCGAACTGTCGCAAGTGATGCGAGACGCCTCGATCTGCGGCCTGGGCCAGGCGGCCCCGAACCCGATCGACTGCGTCGTAAAATACTTTCCGCATGAGCTGGAGAAATCATGAACGCGATTACCAGAATCGACCGCGCGGCCCTGCAGGGCGCCGCGCTGACAATTGAGATCAACGGGCGCCAGGTGGACGCCTACGCCCACGAAACGCTGATCGAAGTGGCCAAACGCGAAGGCATCGAGATCCCGCACCTGTGCTACAAGCCGGGCATGGAAGAAGTCGGCAACTGCCGCTCGTGCATGGTCGAGATCGACGGCGAGCGCGTGCTCGCACCGTCATGCTGCCGCCATCCGGCCAGCGGCATGAAGGTCAGCACCGACAGCGAGCGCGCGCGCGCGGCCCAGAAAATGGTGCTCGAACTGCTGCAGTCCGACATGCCGGAAACCGAATACACGCGCCACAACGAAGTGGACTATTGGGCGCGCAAGCTGGCGCTCGGCAAGCCGCGCTTCGCGGCGCGCCGCCAGCCGCCGCGAGACGCCTCGCACGCCGCCATCACGGTCAACCTCGACGCCTGCATCCAGTGCACCCGCTGCGTGCGCGCCTGCCGCGACGAGCAGGTCAACGACGTGATCGGCCTGGCCTTCCGCGGCGAGCATGCGAAGATCGTGTTCGACATGGACGACCCGATGGGCGCTTCGACCTGCGTCGGCTGCGGCGAGTGCGTGCAAGCCTGCCCGACCGGCGCCCTGATGCCCGCGCGCGACGCGGCGCTGGGCGTACCCGACAAAAAGGTCGAATCGGTCTGCCCGTATTGCGGGGTCGGCTGCCAGCTCACCTACAACATCAAGGACAACAAGATACTGTTCGTGGAAGGGCGCGACGGTCCCGCCAACCACGAGCGCCTGTGCGTCAAGGGACGCTATGGTTTCGACTACGCGCACCATCCGCACCGGCTCACCATGCCGCTGATCCGGCGCGCCGACGCGCCGCCCAAACGCGGCGACTTCACAATGGACCCGGCGCGCGTGATGGACGTGTTCCGCGAAGCGAGCTGGGAAGAGGCGCTCGAGGCGGCCGGCGGCACGCTGGCGAAGATCCGCGACACGCACGGCAAGCGCTCGCTGGCAGGCTTCGGCTCGGCCAAGGGCAGCAACGAGGAAGCCTACCTGTTCCAGAAACTGGTGCGCACCGGCTTCGGCAGCAACAACGTCGACCACTGCACGCGCCTGTGCCACGCCTCGTCGGTCGCCGCGCTGCTCGAGGGAATCGGCTCGGGCGCGGTGTCGAACCCGGTGATGGATGTCACGAAGGCCGAAGTGGTCATCATCATCGGCGCCAACCCGACCGTCAACCACCCGGTTGCCGCGACCTGGATCAAGAACGCGATCAGGAACGGCACCAAGCTGGTGGTGTGCGACCCGCGCCGCTCCGACCTGGCGCGCAGCGCGCACCGCTTCCTGCAGTTCAAGCCCGACACCGACGTGGCCCTGCTCAACGCCATGATGCACGTGATCGTGAGCGAAGATCTGGTCGACCGCGACTTTATCGCCAGCCGCACCATCGGCTACGCGGAGCTGGAACGGAACGTGGCCGGCTACAGCCCGGAACTGATGGCGCCGATCTGCGGCATCGACGCCGACACCATCCGCTACGTGGCGCGCCTGTACGCGACCTCGAAGGGCTCGATGATCCTGTGGGGCATGGGCGTGTCGCAGCACATCCACGGCACCGACAACGCGCGCTGCCTGATCGCGCTGGCGCTGATGACCGGCCAGATCGGCCGCCCCGGCACCGGCCTGCATCCGCTGCGCGGACAGAACAACGTGCAGGGCGCGTCCGACGCCGGCCTGATCCCGATGATGTTCCCCGATTACCAGCGCGTCGACAATGCGGCCGCGCGCGCCAAGTTCGAAAAGGCCTGGAACACCACGCTCGATGCCCAGCCCGGCCTGACCGTGGTCGAGATCATGCACGCGATCAAACAAGGCCAGATCCGCGGCATGTACATCATGGGCGAGAACCCGGCCATGTCGGACCCCGACGCCAACCACGCGCGCGAGTCGCTCGCCGCGCTCGATCACCTGGTGGTGCAGGACATTTTCCTGACCGAGACCGCCTACCTGGCCGACGTGATCCTGCCCGCCACCGCATTTCCGGAAAAAACCGGCAGCTTCACCAACACCGACCGCCTGGTGCAGATCGGGCGCCAGGCCATCGACCCGCCGGGCCAGGCGAAGCAGGACCTGTGGATCATCGAACAGCTCGCGCGCCGGCTCGGGCTCGACTGGAACTACGCGCACGTGTCCGAGGTGTTCGACGAGATGCGCCACACCATGCCCAGCATCGGCGGCATCACCTGGGAGCGCCTCGAGCGCGAACACGCGGTGACCTATCCCTGCCTGCGGGAAGGCGACGCCGGCGAGGCGGTGGTGTTTACCGACACCTTCCCGCGCGAATCCGGCCGCGCGCGCTTCGTGCCCGCCGATATCATCCCGGCCGACGAAAGGCCGGACGCAGCCTATCCGATGGTGCTCATCACCGGGCGCCAGCTCGAGCACTGGCACACCGGCAGCATGACGCGCCGCACCGCCGTGCTCGACGCGATCGAGCCCGATCCGGTCGCGCTGGTGCATCCGCTCGACCTGTCGGCGATGGGCGGCAAGCCGGGCGACGTGGTGACGATCGAATCGCGGCGCGGCAAGGTGGCGCTGTATGCGCGCGCCGACGAAAGCTCGCCGCGCGGCGCCATCTTCGTCCCGTTCTGCTACTACGAGGCGGCCATCAACAAGCTCACCAATGCCGCGCTCGATCCGTTCGGGAAGATTCCCGAGTTTAAGTACTGCGCGATCCGGGTCGCGCTGGGCGGCGAGGTGGCCGAGCAGGGCAGCTATGGTGGTGGCCAGGTTTTGAAGGCCATGGCACAATAGTGGACATGACACCGCCAGTGTTCAAACAACGGCCCCAGCTGTCCCAGGCGCACGCAAGCCTTACCCACGAGGTCGAGGTGGCCGACGAGCGCGGGCGCCGTTCGCTCATCTCGATTCCGGCCGAGCGAGCGCTGACGGTGTACGTCGACAAGCGCGAACTGGTCACGCTCATGACGCTGGGCGGCGCGCCCGAAGCGCTCACGCTTGGCTACCTGCGCAACCAGCGCCTGGTGAAATCGATCCACGACATCGCCTCGGTCCAGGTCGACTGGAGCGTGGACGCGGTCGCGGTGCTCACGCATCACGGCATCGCGAACGTCGAAGAGCGTACCTCGAAAAAGGTCGTCACCACCGGCTGCGGGCAAGGCTCGGTGTTCGGCGGCCTGATGGACGAGGTCGACCAGATCGCGCTGCCGCCGGAGGCTCGCCTGCGCCAGTCGACCGTGTACCGCATCGTCGAAACCATCCGCACCCAGCAATCGATCTACAAGCAGGCCGGGTCGGTGCACGGCTGCGCCCTGTTCGACAGCGCCGGCGAACTACTGTACTTCGTCGAGGACGTCGGGCGCCACAACGCGGTCGACGCCATCGCCGGGCGCATGTGGCTCGACGATATCAAGGGCGAGGACAAGGTTTTTTACACCACCGGGCGCCTGACCTCCGAAATGGTGATCAAGGGCGCGCAGATGGGCATACCGTTCCTGCTGTCGCGTTCCGGCACCACCCAGATGGGCCACATGGTGGCCGAGCGGGTCGGCATGTCGCTGCTGGCGCGCTGCACCGGCAAGCACTTCCTGCTGCTGACCGGGCACGAGCGGCTCGACTTCGAACCGCACCTGCTCGACCCGGCGCTGCGGGCACTCTGATGCCCCTGCTCGACGCGACCCACAGCGCGTTCGCCCTGCTGTTTTCGGGCGACGCCACGCTGTGGGGCATTATCTGGATTTCCCTCAAGACCAGCCTGATCGGCCTGGCGCTCGCGGCCCCGGTCGCCGTGGCGCTCGGCTACGGCATCGCCAGCTATCGTTTTCCGGGCCGGCGCGTGGCGATCTGGCTGGCACAGGCCGCGCTGTCGCTGCCGACGGTGCTGATCGGATTGCTGCTCTACCTGCTGCTCTCGCGCCAGGGACCGTGGGGCGGCCTGCACTGGCTGTTTACCCAACCGGGCATCATCCTCGGACAGTTCGTCATCGCCATTCCGGTGCTGGTCGCGTTCACGCTGGCGGCGGTGCAGGCGGCCGATCCGCGCTACGCCGAAACGGCGATCGCGCACGGCGCCTCGGGCTGGCGCGTGATGCTCACGCTGCTCTACGAAGTGCGGTTCGGCGTGATGGCCGCCGTGATCAGCGGTTTTGGGCGCGTGATCTCCGAGGTCGGCTGCGCGCTCATGGTGGGCGGGAACATCGCCGGCGAAACGCGCACCATCACCACCGCGATCGCGCTCGAAACGAGCAAGGGCGAGTTCGCCCACGGGATCGCGCTCGGCATCGTGCTGGTCAGCATCGCCTTGCTGATGAATGGCGCGCTGATGCTGCTGCAAGGCGACGCCCCGGCCGCGCGAGGCAGGGCGTGAGCACCCTGCTCGCGATCGAACAGCTGCGCAAGCGGCACGGCGAGCGTCTGCTGTTCGAGATCGACCGCTTCGCCATCGACACCGCGCGCGCCTACGTGCTCACGGGCGTGAACGGCGCCGGAAAAAGCACCCTGCTGCGCATCCTGGCCGGGCTCGAGCCGGCCGAGGCGGCCGGGGTCGAATTCGGGCAGCAGCCGATGCAGCTCGCGCCGTATCCGCAAGCGATGCGCGAGGCCATCGTGTACGTGCACCAGCACCCGATCATGTTTTCGACCAGCGTGGCGCACAACATCGGCTACGGCCTGCTGGCGCGCGGGATGTCCAAGGCGCAGGCCGAGCCCCACGTCGAACGGGCGATGGGCTGGGCCGGGGTCGAGCACCTGCGCGACAGCGATCCGGCCCGCCTGTCGGGCGGCGAAAAGCAGCGCGTTGCGCTGGCGCGCGCCAAGGTGCTGCGCCCCAGGCTGCTGCTGCTCGACGAGCCGACCGCCAATCTGGACGGCGCCGCGCGCGAACAGGTGATCGCGCTCATACCGACCATGATCGAGGCCGGCGCCAGCGTGGTGATGGCCTGCCAC
>JBAQKU010000692.1:0-1944 GCA_049301315.1 Telluria sp. | reverse complement strand
ATGTCAGCCATGTGCTCGCGGTCGCGGCTGACTGCCTCGCCGCCTTTCTGGCCGGCGCGCCGCGCTTCTTCCGAATCGAATTCGTGCGCGGTTCCTTTTTGGTGAGCAGCCTGGCCGCCCTTGCTGGCGATCTCGCGCTGCTGGTTTTCATCCATTGCAGCAAAGCCACGCTTGGCTGTGCCCTGGGTGCTGCCGGCACCGCCTTTTTGGGCGCTGCCGCCCGAGCTTCCTGCGCCCTTGCTGCCACCTTCTTTACTTGTCGCCATGTCGATCTCCTTGGGTGCACATCATTATCAGAAGCGGCGGCCCTGTTGGCCGGAACTTCATTCGACGAGCGCCCGCATTGCTGCGCTCGTGGGGTTAGAGGGCCGCTCAATTTCAATAGTTCCGCCACCGGCTGCCAGGCAGTGCTAGTTGGGCGGGCGCGGCGTGCGGCGCGCATCGTGCGGTACCATCGCATCGAGCGTTGCGGCCGGCGCCGTCAGGTCGTCTTCAAGCTCTTTCTTGCGCGCCAGTAACTGCTCGCCGAGCTCGTCGAGATCGATGCCGGTGCGCCGCACCGCCTTGAACATCTCGCTTTCTTCCTTGTCGATGTGGTGTTCGAGCTCCTCGCCGAGCACGCTGACGGTCGCATCGAAATGGTCGTCGCCCGGATACATGACTTCGAGCTGGCTGATCAGCTCCCTGGCGCCGGCGTGTTCGATGTCGGCCTCGTCCATCAGTTCGTCGTTGTCGATCGCCGAACGCACCACCGGGTAAAATATTTCTTCCTCGATCATGGTGTGCAGCGTGATCTCGTAGCAGATGTCGTCGACCAGTTCGGCCTTGCGTTCGTCTTCGTCCTCGATGCCTTTCATGCTGTCGAATTCGCGAAACAGCTCGCGCACCTTCTCGTGGTCGGCCTTGAGCAGCTCGAGCGCGTCCATCGCCGAGCGTTTTTTTTGCTTGCCTGTCGATGCCATAGTGGGCTCCTGGTTGCTGGGGTTCAGGTGCGGCCTAGTGCCGGCTGCCGCTGCCGCCGCCGTAGGGCGCGCCGCTCAGGCTGTCGAGGGTGGCGCGCTGGCGGCCCGCCATTCGTTCGGTTTCCTCGGTGCCCCGGCGCACCATTTCGTCGGCCACCGCCATGGCGCTGCGGTTTACTTCCGGCATGTGCGCCTCGGCGGCGCGGGTCAGGTCGGCCTGGGCGGCCGTCATCACCCCGATCAGCTCCTGCTGGTAGTTGCGCAGGCGTTCCGCGGCCGGGGGGATCTGGTTCATCAGTGTCGATGCCCATTGGAACGGATCCGAGCAGGCAAGCAGCTCGCGGTTCGCGTTCATGGAATCCTCGATCATCTGGCGCGCCATTTGCAGGTTCAGTTCGCTCAGCTTGCGCACCGAGTCGTAGGTTTTCTGGGTCAGTTCGGTCACCAGGTTCATCTGGCTGTCGAATTGGGTCTTCAGGGCGGGTGTGTTGGGCAAGGCTTGCATGATGTCCTCGATGGGAATGTTCAAGTGGATCCCTCTTGCAAGGGATTGATGGCTGGCTGTGCTCCGGATGAGCGAAAGAGATAGAGATAGACGTTGATTGCAACGGCAAGTTCCGCAAACCGTGCCAGGGCACGCCTTGCATCAAGCCGGGCCCGGCCGGCAGGGGACGGGAAGGCCGGTGAGCGCTGTTGCAGCTTGAACCTGGTGGAATTTTGCGCGATAGTGATGAATCCGCCAGCGCATGCGACAATACCGGCCTTGCACGACTCTATTGCTTTCGACTCGCCCACCATGACGCATCCTGAATATATCCTGACCCTTTCCTGCCTGGACCAGCGCGGAATCGTGCATCGTGTTTCCGGTTTCCTGGCCGAACATGGCTGCAACATCATCGACTCGGCCCAGTTCGGCGATGCCGAATCGAAGCTGTTCTTCATGCGCGTCCATTTCGCGCTCGAGGACGGCGCCGTCCTCGAG
>JBAQKU010000691.1:0-1655 GCA_049301315.1 Telluria sp. | reverse complement strand
TGAGCATGGCCGCGGTGATCTTCGGCGCGATCGCGGTGGGCATGCTGACCGAATGGGCGGCCCGGCGCGGCATCACGCCGCTCGACGTGGCCGGCGTCGGCATCGTCGCCTTCGTGCTGGTCCAGGTGGGCATCGTGTGCAACTACGCGCCCAGTTTCCAGCTGCTGTCGGTGTTGTTTACGCTGATCGGCACCGTCACCGGCATCGAGTATGCGATCGTCGCGCAGAGCATGCCGAAAGAACAGACCGGGCGCGCGGCGACCTGCCTGAACCTGCTCATTTTCGTCGGCGCCTTCGCGGTGCAGGCCGGCTTCGGCCTGGTGCTTGGCCTGTGGCGGCCCGACCATCTGAACCACTATCCGGCGCTGGCCTACCGGGTTGCGTTCGGGGTGCTGGTGCTGCTGCAGCTGCCCGGCCTGGTGCTGTTCTTCCTGCGCCGCTCTCCGGTAGAATGCGAACTTCGCATCAATTCGCAAGGAAGAATATGAAACTGGTCCGCTACGGCCGTCCCGGCAAGGAAAAGCCCGGCCTGTTCGACGAACAGGGCCGGCTGCGCGACCTGTCGGGCGTGCTCGCCGACATCGACGGCGCCGCGCTGTCGGACAAGGCGCTCAAGAAACTGGCCCGGATCGACTACAAGACGCTGCCGCTGGTGCGCGGCACGCCGCGTCTCGGGGTGCCGGTCAAGGGCGTCGGAAAATTCATCGGGATCGGCCTTAACTACGCCGACCATGCGGCCGAAACCGGACTGCCGCTGCCGACCGAGCCGATCGTGTTCATGAAGGCGGTCAGCTGCCTGTCCGGCCCGGACGACCCGGTGATGATCCCGCCCGGCTCGAAAAAAACCGACTGGGAGGTCGAGCTGGGCGTGGTCATCGGCAAGCGCGCGCAGCACGTGAGCGAAGCCGACGCGCTCGGCCACGTGGCCGGGTATTGCGTGGTCAACGACGTCTCCGAGCGCGCCTACCAGTTCGAACGCGGCTCGCAATGGGACAAGGGCAAGGGCTGCGACAGCTTCGGCCCGGTCGGCCCCTGGCTGGTCACGCGCGATGAAGTGCCGGACGTGCAGAGCCTCGACCTGTACCTCGAGCTGAACGGCAAGCGCATGCAGAGCGGCAGCACCTCGACCATGATCTTCACGGTCGCGCAGATCGTCAGCTACCTGTCGCGTTTCATGACGCTCGAAGCGGGCGACATCATCGCCACCGGGACCCCGCCCGGGGTGGGCGTGGCGCGCGTCCCGCAGCGCTTCCTGAAACGCGGCGACACGCTGCGCCTCGGGATCGCCGGACTGGGCGAACAGCAGCAGGACGTGATCGCCTACCTCAAGACCTGAGCGAGCGCGGCGTCGATCGCGTCGGACAGGCGCGAGACGATCTCCGACAGGTCGGCATCGGTCACGATGAACGGCGGCGCCAGCAGCACATGGTCGCCGTGCCGGCCGTCGATGGTGCCGCCCATCGGATACACCATCAGGCCCCTGGACATGGCCTGCGCCTTGATCGCCGCGTGCAGCTTGAGCTCCGGCGCGAACGGCTGTTTGGTGGCGCGCTCCTGCACCATTTCCAGCGCCAGCAGCAGGCCGCGCCCGCGGATGTCGCCCACGTGCGCATGCGCGCCGAGCGCCCGCTCGAGCATGCCGCGCAGCGATTCGC
>JBAQKU010000690.1:0-2172 GCA_049301315.1 Telluria sp. | reverse complement strand
ATGGTGGCAGATGCGGCCGGCATGGCTTAATGCTCGCTCACCTGCTTTGGCGCCGGCTTGGCGCGGACCGCCTTGACGTCGTCGCTGGTGACCTTGCCGCCCTTGTTGTCCCAGCTGTTGTAGACATAGGTGAGGATGTTGGCCACTTCGTCGTCGTTAAGCTGGTTCATCGGAGGCATCACCGACTCGTACTCCTTGCCGTTGACAATCACCTTGCCCGACAGACCGTGAATGACGGCACTGACCGCGCGTTTCGGATCGGCGTTCAGGTAGTCCGACTTGGCCAGCGGCGGGAACACGCCCGCCAGCCCGGCGCCGTTGGCCTGGTGGCAGACCGAGCAGGTGCCGTTGAACAGCGCCTTGCCCGCGTTGATCTGCTCCTGCACGGTCAGTTGCCCCTTGGCCGCTGCCGCGGCGGCGGTGGTGACCGCTTTCATGTTGGGAGCGGCGCGATCGCCCAGGTACACCGAATCGACTTCCTTGCCCGAGTAGATGGCCTTGTTTTCCGGACCCTCCACTTTCATGATCGCCAGCGCACCCTTGTTGAAAGCGCGGAAGATCGAGTGGTCCACCATCACGTAACTGCCCGGCACGTAGGTTTGGTATTCCACCACCGCCGCGCCACCCGCCGGAATCAGGGTCGTCTGGACGTTCTTCTGGAAGTTGCTGCCGCCCTCGAAGCGCACCTTGTCGAAGATGGCGCCGATCACGTGGAAGCTCGACACCAGGTTGGGACCGCCGTTGCCCACGAACAGGCGCACGCTTTCGTTGGTCTTGGCCTTGAGCGCCTTGTCGCCGGTGAGCGCACCTTCGGCGCCGTTGAACAGCACGTAGGTTGGCCGCTCGTCGATGGCCTTTTCCATGTCGAAGCCCTGCAAGCCCTTTTCGCGGTACTTGCCGGTGGTGTAGAAGTCGCCCTGCATCACATAGTATTCACGGTCGACCGGCGTCAGCCCTTCGGGCGGCTCGACCAGAATCAGGCCGTACATGCCGTTCGCCACGTGCATGCCCACCGGCGCGGTCGCGCAGTGGTACACGTAAATGCCTTCGTTGAGTGCCTTGAAGCTGAACTGCGATTCGTGCCCGGGGGCGGTGAAGCTCGAGGCGGCGCCGCCGCCCGGGCCGGTCACGCCATGCAGGTCGATATTGTGCGGCATCTTGCTGCTGGGATGGTTTTTCAGGTGAAACTCGACGGTATCGCCCTGGCGCACCCGGATGAAGCTGCCCGGCACGGTGCCGCCGAAGGTCCAGAAGGTGTAGCTGACCCCTTCCGAGATCGGCATTTCCTTCTCGATCACCTCGAGGTTGACGATCACCTTGGCCGGATAGTTGCGCTTGATCGGGGGCGGCACGAATGGCGGGCTGGTCAGGACGGCCTGGATCGGCATGCCCCGCGGGGGGCCGAAGTCGCCGGCCGGGCGGGCCGCTGCCTTGACCGCAGCGATAGCCGGGGCGCATGCGCCGGCAAGGCCGAACAGCACGGCGCCTACGGTAATTACGCTGGCAAACGAGCTGGATATGAGTCTCATGAAAATCCCCTTGCGAGTTATGAAAGGTGTCGAAGCTGCACTTCGTAGATTACAGTCTATGTTTCCGAAGGTCAACGCGCCATTCGCCGCATGGGTGGGGGCAGCGTGCGGGATGGCTAGCGGGATCGACAGGAAGGACTAGCCCGGCGCATGCCGGGCTAGTCCCAAAGGGGGAAGGGAAGCGGTATTAACTGCGGCGCAGGGTGAACTGGCCGAACATGCCGGCGACCCGGTGCAGCAGTGCATCGCCCGGATAGCCGGCCGTGGCCATCGCATTGAGGGCGCTGTCGGCGCAGCCCTGCGCCCTGAAAACCTGCAGCGCATAGTTGCGCACGCCCATTTCGGCCAGGGTGGCGGCCAGTTCCTCGACCTGGGCCGCAGCGAGCAGGGTCGGATGGATCGTGGTGCGGCATTCGTAGTCGACCCCGCTGGCAAGGATCAGCTCGGCGCACTCGCGCGCCTGGCTGCCGCTGCCGGCCACCCCCGTGATCGCCTCGTACTGCTCGAACGGCGCCTTGACGTCGAAGCCGACCCAGTCGAGCAGCGGCAGCAGCCCGGCCAGGCGGCGCGGATAGACGCCGGCGCTATGCAGGCCCACCGCAAAGCCGAGCGCGCGCACCTCGGCGATGGCGGCGCCCAGCGC
>JBAQKU010000689.1:0-3408 GCA_049301315.1 Telluria sp. | reverse complement strand
ATCATCATGCGCGCGCTGGCCCAGACCCAGTTCAACCGCACCCAGGCGGCGCAACTGCTCGGCATCAGCTTTCGCCAGTTGCGCTACCAGATGCAAAAGCTCGACATCCACGAACCCTGACGCGGCTTGTTCCGAGATTTTGTTGCTTTCTCGCCAGCGCAATATCGTTTTGGAACGCCGCTGGCGTTCCGGATCGGGCCCTTGCGCGTTCCAAACCTGCATGAAAATAATGCAGTGTTAGTGCCCGCTTACCGCGCGCCGCGCTTCGCGTCCGCCCTTGATCAAAGTCAAGGCTGTAGCTGAGAAAAAATGCAAATAATTTGACAAGGTTCTCCCGAAAATCTATTGCAAGGTGCCCAGTCAGGTACTACAATTAGTGTCATCTTAAAGCTCTTCACTAGATGTAGTGGTACCAGGGATCGTCACCTAACACCGTTCATCGCCCGCCCGGCAACGCGGAAAAGGCCTCGAACAAACGTTATCCATCCAGATTTGACGTCGTTATGCCAGCCTGTGGCCCAGGCCGGTGGGTATTTTTTTTGCTTTTTCATTTGTAGACGGACCGTCCCAAGCGGCCGGTCCACCTGATAACAATCGGCGGCAGCACGACTGCATGCCGTTCCTGGAGGCTTAATGCAAACTTCACAAGACACGTCCACCAACCAGCAGCAGGTCACCCCAGGATCGACGCTTCCCGCGGCTCAAAACAGCGCGGCCGCCATCGCCGCGAACGGCGACTACCGCATCATCCGCCGCAACGGCGCAGTCGTGGCGTTCGAGCCGTCCAAGATCGCGATCGCGGTCACCAAGGCCTTCCTCGCCGTCACCGGCGGGCAGGGTGCGGCCTCCGCGCGCGTGCGCGAACTGGTCGAGCAGCTCACCGGCAACGTGGTCGCGGCGCTGGTGCGCCGCCAGCCTGGCGGCGGCACCTTCCATATCGAGGACGTGCAGGACCAGGTCGAACTGTCGCTGATGCGCTCGGGCGAGCACGATGTCGCGCGCGCCTACGTGCTGTACCGCGCCAAGCACATGGAAGAGCGGCGCCAGCAGAAGGAGGCGCAAGGCGCTTCCGCCCAGGTCGCCGCGCCGCAGATCCACGTGCTCGAAAACGGCGCGCGCCGCCTGCTCGACATGAACGAGGTGCGCGACCTGATCGGCGCGGCCTGCGTCGGCCTGGAAAAACACGTCGACGCCGACGCCATCCTGGCCGAGACGGTCAGGAACCTGTACGACGGCGTGCCGGTCGAAGAGCTGCACAAGTCCGCCATCCTGGCTGCCAGGGCCCTGATGGAAAAGGACCCCGCCTACAGCCAGGTCACGGCCCGCATCCTGCTGCACACGATCCGCAAGGAAGTGTTCGGGCAGGAAGTGCCGCAGGCGAAAGCGGCCGCACACTATATAGAGTACTTCCCGCAATATATCGCCAAGGGCATCGAGAACGAACTGCTCGACACCGAGCTGGCCAAGTTCGACCTGGCCAAGCTGGCGCGCGCACTGGTGGCCGACCGCGACCTGCAGTTCGGCTACATCGGCCTGCAGACCCTGTACGACCGCTACTTCCTGCACGTGCGCGACGTGCGCATCGAAATGCCGCAGGCGTTCTTCATGCGGGTGGCGATGGGCCTGTCGCTGCGCGAGGATAACCGCGAAGCGCGCGCCATCGAGTTCTACAACCTGATGTCCACCTTCGACTTCATGAGCTCGACGCCGACCCTGTTCAACTCGGGCACCCTGCGCTCGCAGCTGTCCTCGTGCTACCTGACGACCGTCTCGGACGACCTCGAGGGCATCTACGAAGCGATCAAGGAAAACGCGCTGCTGGCCAAGTTCGCCGGCGGCCTGGGCAACGACTGGACCCCGGTGCGCGCCCTGGGCGCCCACATCAAGGGCACCAACGGCAAGTCGCAAGGCGTGGTGCCGTTCCTGAAAGTGGTCAACGACACCGCGGTCGCGGTCAACCAGGGCGGCAAGCGCAAGGGCGCGGTGTGCGCCTACCTCGAGACCTGGCACCTGGACATCGAGGAGTTCCTCGACCTGCGCAAGAACACCGGCGACGACCGCCGCCGCACCCACGACATGAACACGGCCAACTGGATTCCCGACCTGTTCATGAAGCGCGTGATGGAAAAAGGCGACTGGAGCCTGTTCTCGCCTTCCGAGACGCCCGACCTGCACGACAAGGTCGGACGCGCCTTCGAACAGGCCTATCTCGGCTACGAAGCGAAGGCGGCCGCCGGCGAGATGCGCGTCTACAAGAAGGTCGCCGCGCTCGACCTGTGGCGCAAGATGCTCTCGATGCTGTTCGAAACCGGCCATCCGTGGATCACGTTCAAGGACCCTTGCAACATCCGCAGCCCGCAGCAGCACGTGGGGGTGGTGCACAGCTCGAACCTGTGCACCGAGATCACGCTCAACACCAATGACTCGGAAATCGCGGTCTGCAACCTCGGCTCGGTCAACCTGCCGGCGCACATGAAAGAGGGCAAGCTGGACCAGATCAAGCTGCAAAAGACGGTGCGTACCGCCATGCGCATGCTCGACAATGTGATCGACATCAACTACTACGCGGTCGACAAGGCCAGGAATTCGAACATGCGCCATCGTCCGGTCGGACTGGGGATCATGGGTTTCCAGGACTGCCTGCACATGATGCGCATGCCGTATGCCTCGAACGCGGCGGTCGAATTCGCCGACCGCTCGATGGAAACGGTATGCTACTACGCCTACCTGGCCTCGACCGAGCTGGCCGAAGAGCGCGGCCGCTACGAGTCGTACAGCGGCTCGCTGTGGGACCGCGGCATCCTGCCGCAGGATTCGGTCAAGCTGCTCGGCCAGGAACGCGGCGGCTACCTCGAGGTCGACGGCTCCGAAGCGATGGACTGGAACGTGGTGCGCGAGCGCGTCAGGCAGTTCGGCATGCGCAACTCGAACTGCGTGGCGATCGCCCCGACCGCGACCATCTCGAACATCATCGGGGTGTCGGCCTGCATCGAGCCGACCTACCAGAACCTGTACGTGAAGTCGAACCTGTCGGGCGAATTCACCGAGATCAATGCCTACCTGGTGCGCGACCTCAAGGCACGCGAGCTGTGGGACGAAGTGATGATCGCGGACCTGAAGTACTTCGACGGTTCGCTCTCGAAGATCGACCGCATCCCGCAGGACCTGCGTGACATTTACGCAACAGCGTTCGAGGTCTCGCCAAGCTGGCTGGTGGAAGCCGCATCGCGCCGCCAGAAGTGGATCGACCAGGCCCAGTCGCTCAACATCTACATGGCTGGCGCGTCCGGCAAGAAGCTCGACGAGACCTACAAGCTGGCATGGCTGCGCGGCCTGAAGACGACCTACTACCTGCGCACCATCGCGGCCACGCACATGGAGAAGTCGACCTCCAGGACCGGCGCGCTC
>JBAQKU010000688.1:0-2728 GCA_049301315.1 Telluria sp. | reverse complement strand
CACCACCGCCTTGTTCGGCTGCACCGCAAAGCCGGTAATCTGCGACACCATCTTGGAGGCCGGCACGATCTGGGTGGCGTCGATGCCGACCTGCAGCTTGAAGTAGTCGGCGCGCGTGCGCAAGGCCATCACCAGTTCCTCGAGCGCGGTGTTGCCGGCGCGCTCGCCCAGGCCGTTGATGGTGCACTCGACCTGGCGCGCGCCGCCCACCATCACCCCGGCCAGCGAATTGGCGACCGCCAGGCCCAGGTCGTTGTGGCAGTGGACCGACCAGATCGCCTTGTCGGAATTCGGAATGCGCTCGCGCAGGCGCTTGATGGTGGCGCCGAAGATCTCGGGCACCGCATAGCCGACGGTGTCGGGGAAATTGATGGTGGTGGCGCCTTCGGCGATCACCGCTTCCAGCACGCGGCACAGGAAATCCTCGTCCGAGCGGCTGCCGTCTTCGGGGCTGAACTCGATATCGTCGGTGTACTGGCGCGCGCAGCGGATCGCGAGCTTGGCTTGTTCGAGCACCTGCTCGGGCTCCATGCGCAGCTTCATCTGCATGTGCAGCGGCGAGGTGGCGATGAAGGTATGGATGCGCTTGCGCGCGGCAGGCTGCAGCGCTTCGGCGGCGCGCGCGATGTCGCGGTCGTTGGCGCGCGAGAGCGAGCAGACGGTGGAGTCCTTGATCACGCTGGCAATCGCGCGGATCGCTTCGTAGTCGCCCGGCGAGGCAGCGGCGAAGCCTGCCTCGATCACGTCGACCTTCATGCGTTCGAGCTGGCGCGCGATGCGGACCTTCTCATCCTTGGTCATCGATGCGCCCGGCGATTGCTCGCCATCGCGCAAGGTGGTGTCAAAAATGATGAGGCGGTTCGAGTTCGTCATGGCAGCTCCAATAGGTGTGTAAACATGTGCGTGCGATGGGCGCCGTCGAACCGGTTCGAACGGTCAGCGGCGCTCGCTTTGATCGACTGGCTCGTCATCGGTCTGGATGATGCTCACCGGCTTGCCTTTTGCAAGGCGCCAGAAGAACACCGCGTAACCGGACAAGCCGTATAAAACAAACAGCGGCAACAGGACTTTGGGCGGGTCGAGCGCGATCAGCGCCAGTCCGAGCGCGATCAGGAACACCGCGATGAACGGAACCGACTTGCGGAAGTTGACGTCCTTGAAGCTGTAAAAAGGTACATTGGTGACCATGGTGAGGCCGGCGAACAGCGCGATGCCCCAGGAAATCCACGGCATCTCGGTGCCGGGAAAGCGCAGGTCGGTCATCATCAGGATGAAGCCGGCCACCATGGCAGCGGCGGCCGGGCTGGGCAAGCCCTGGAAGAAACGCTTGTCGACGACTTCGATATTCGTGTTGAAGCGCGCCAGGCGCAAAGCGGCGCCGGCGCAATAGACGAAGGCGGCGATCCAGCCGAGCTTGCCCAGGCCGCGCAGCGACCATTCGTAGATCACCAGCGCGGGCGCGGCGCCGAACGAGACCATGTCCGACAGGCTGTCGTACTGGGCCCCGAACTCGGACTGGGTGTTGGTCAGGCGCGCGATGCGGCCGTCGAGCCCGTCCAGGATCATCGCGATGAAAATGGCCCATGCCGCGTGTTCGAATTTCTGGTTCATCGCCATCACGATGGCGTAGAAGCCGCAGAACAGCGCCGCTGTCGTGAACGCGTTGGGCAACAGGTAGATCCCGCGCCGGCGCACCGGCAACCCGCTGGCGTCGACCTTGCGGCCAAGCTTGCCAAAACGGGGCAGTTTCGGCGCCTTCGCGGCTTGCGCGGCGCCAGGTTTTCTGCGGCGGGGGAAGGTTGCCATAGGTTTCCGTTTCAAGTGATTGTATCGCTTCGCGCGGCCGCGCCCGGATCGGGCCTGCCCTTTGCGCCCTTATTATAGTGGGCAGGCAGTCAACTTAGCGAGCAGATCGTGTTACTTGAACTTAACCTTTCCTACGAGACGCATTTGCAGCGTGGTTTCGCCCGGTTCGAAGCTCGGTTCGGCGACCTCGCGATTGCGCGACGCACTGGCGGCCATGCGTGTCTCGGCCATGTTGCCCTGAGGGCGGGCATGGTTTCCGGAGCCTTCAAAATCGACCGTGTCGAGCACCGCGTCCGACACCTTGCGCCCCATCGCGCCGGCGATCGACGCGATGCGCTCGTTCAGGTTGCGATAGGTGGCGGCGATGCGCTGCTCATCGAGCAGCCGCACGGTGGCCGGCTTCAGGCGAAAGTGCAAGCCGTTCAGGCCGAGCAGGGCCTGGGTCGCAGCCGTCATTTTCGGCAGGGCGTTCAGGTTGCTTGTCTTAACTTCCAGGTACTGCCCCACGCGCCAGCCGTCCGGCAACCGGGGCTTGGCCGGCATACCGCTCGGCATCGGGCGATCCTCGGGATACACCGGGTAGGTGAAGTAGCCCAGCGTTTTCAGGATGGCCTGCGGATCTTCCCGGCGCACGATCTCGGCGCCCTGCTTCATTTTCTGGTTGACGCGCGAGGCAGCGGCCGCCTTGTCCTTGTCGTACTCCTCGACCATGAAGGTGACGACGGCCTCGTCGTTCACGTGCGTGACCTCGCCATAAGCGGGCACGATGACCAGCGTACCGCCAGTCGGCAAGCTGGTTTGCGCATGCACCTGGGCGGCCATCAGCAAGCCGGCCAGGGCAATCATTTTCGATAGCGACATTATTTTTCTCCAGGTCAGGTGGCAAAAATGGGGCAAATTGCCCCATTCCAGATGCGTAACC
>JBAQKU010000687.1:0-5526 GCA_049301315.1 Telluria sp. | reverse complement strand
TTTTCCAGCGCGTCGGGCGTGTGCGCATAGTCGATCACCACCATCGGCGCTTCCTGCCCGCCGACCTGCTGCATGCGGCCCGGCGCCGGCGTCAGCGCTTCGAGCGCCTCGAGCGCGGCGCGCAATGCGACGCCCTTGGCCAGCAGCGCGCCCAGCACCGCCAGCACGTTGCTGATGTTGAAGTGGCCCACCAGGCGCGTCTTGACGGTGGCGCCGCCCCAGGGCGACTCCAGGCGGAAATCGGTGCCGGCATGGCGGCTGCGGAACTGCGAGGCGCGCAGCACCGATACGCCTTCGATGTCCGGCTGCGCCGCTTCGGCCTGCAGGGTGTAGCCGATCAGCGGCAACGCCGCGCCGAACTTCGCGCGCAGGTGCGCGAGCAGGCGCAGCCCGGCCGGGTCGTCCAGGTTCAGCACCGCTGTTTTCAGGCCGCCCCACTCGAACAGCCGGGTCTTGGCCGCCTCGTAGCTGGCCATGTCGCCGTGATAATCGAGATGGTCGCGCGTCAGGTTGGTAAACAGCGCGACGTCGAAGTGCATGCCGGACGTGCGGCCCTGTTCCAGCCCGATCGAGGACACTTCGATGGCCAGCGATTCAGCGCCGGCGTCGCGCAGCTCGGCCAGCTTGCCGGCCAGCAAGACGGCGTCCGGTGTGGTGTATCCGGTCACGTCGAAATCGGTTTCGCCGCGTCCCTTGAACAGGCCCACGCCCAGCGTGCCGATCACCGCGGCCGCTTCGCCCAGATGCGACAAGGCCTGTCCGAGCCAGACCGCGCATGAGGTCTTGCCGTTGGTGCCGGTCACGCCGATGGTAAACATGGCCCGGTCCGGCATGCCGTAGCAGGCGTGCGCGATCGCTCCGGCCTGCTTTTTCAGGTCCGCCACGGCCAGGTGCGGCACGCTCCACGCCGCATCCCACGCGAAATCGCGGCTCTCGTACAGCACCGCGCCAGCGCCCTGGGCGATGGCCGCGGCGATGAAGGCACGGCCGTCGCCGGCGTCGCCCGGATAGGCAAAAAACACATCGCCCGGCTTGACGCGGCGCGAATCGGAGGCCAGCCGGCCGGCCGGCGCGTTGCGCGCGATCCAGGCGCCGATTTGCTCGATAGTCACGCCAGCGCTCACATGGCCTCCACTTCGGCATCGGCCGGAACGACAATTTCGGTTACCGCGGAGTCGGGCGGGACATTCATCGCGCGCAGGGCGTTGGCCGCGAGCGCGGCGAAGGTCGGCGCGGCGACCTGGCCGCCGAAGTGCTCGCGGGTGGTCGGTTCGTCGATCATCACCGCGATGACGAAGCGCGGCGCCGACATCGGCGCCATGCCGACGAAGGAGCCGATGTATTTGCGCGGCATCGCATACTTGCCGTTTTCGACCTTGTAGGCGGTGCCGGTCTTGCCGCCCACGCGGTAGCCGGCGACCTGCGCCTGCTTGGCCGTGCCGTGTTCGCCCGACACCACGCTTTCGAGCATCTCGCGCATCGCTTGCGCGGTCTTCGGCTTGATCACCTGCTGCCCCGGCGGCAGTTCGTCCACCCGCTGGAACGACAGCGGAATGGTGTCGCCGTCGCGCGCGAACATCATGTAGGCGCGCGCCAGCTGGATCAGCGACACCGAGATGCCGTTCCCGTAGCTCATCGTGGCCTGCTCGATCGGGCGCCACGATTTGTAAGGGCGCACGCGGCCGGCCACCGCGCCCGGAAAGCCGAACTTGGGCGCCTGGCCGAATCCGACCTTGGTAAACATTTCCCACATTTCCTGGGACGGCATGCTGAGCGCGATTTTCGAGGTGCCGATGTTCGATGACATTTCGATCACCTGCGCCACGCTGATCACGCCATGCCCCTTGGTGTCCGAGATCGGCGCGCCGTTGATGACATAGCGCCCCTCGCCGGTATCGATACGGGTGTTGGGCGTGACGCGCCCGCTGTCCAGCGCCAGCGCCACCGTAAACGGCTTCAGGGTCGAGCCGGGCTCGAAGGTGTCGGTCATCACGCGGTTGCGCAACTGCGCGCCGGTCAGCTTGCTGCGGTCGTTCGGGTTGTAGCTCGGGTAGTTCGCCAGCGCCAGCACTTCGCCGGTGTGCACGTCGAGCACCACGGCGCCGCCGGCCTTGGCCTTGAACTTCTCGACCGCGGCCTTGAGCTGGGTGAAGGCGATGTACTGGATCTTGCTGTCGACCGACAGCGTCAGGTTCTTGCCGTCATGCGGCTCCTTGGCCAGCCCGATGTCTTCCACGATATGGCCGAGGCGGTCCTTGATCACGCGCCGGCTTCCGGTGGTTCCCACCAGCGTCTTCTGCTGCGCCAGCTCCATGCTCTCCTGGCCGGCGTCTTCCACGTTGGTGAAACCGACCATGTGGGTCATCACTTCACCCTGCGGGTAGAAGCGCTTGTATTCCTTGCGCGTGTCGATGCCCTCGATATCGAGCTTGGCGATCTGCTCGATCACGTCCATCTCGACCTGGCGCTTCAAATAGACGAAGGTGCGGTCGGAATCTAGCTTCTTGCGCAACTCCGCGTCGCTCATGTCGAGCAGGCCGGCCAGCGCGCGCAGCTTTTGCGGCGGCGACTTGAGCACATCCTCGGGAATCGCCCATACCGCCTTGACCGGCATCGACAATGCCAGCACCTGGCCGTTGCGGTCCATGATCTTGCCGCGCGTGGCGGGCAGTTCGATGGTGCGCTCGTAACGGCTCTTGCCCTGCTTTTGCAGGAACTCGTTGGACACGCCCTGCAGCCACAGCGCGCGCACGGCCAGCGCCGCGAAGGCGACAAACAGCACGAACAGCACCACGCGCGAACGCCAGGTCGGCAGGCGCACCGCGAGCACCGGGCTGGTCGTAAACGAGATGCCTTTCGAGGCAGCCACGCGTGATCCTGTCGAGCCGTTCGCGCCGCGCTTCATTTCTCGCCTTGCGTCAGGTACTGGGTGCGTTCCGGCGTGAGCGGCGCCATGTCCAGGTCGGTGCGCGCGATCTGTTCGATGCGCGCGTTCTTGCCGAGCGTGGACTGGTCGAGCTGAAGCTGGGCCCAGTCGATGTCGAGCTGGCGCGCGCGCTGCTGCAGGCGCTCCAGTTCGATGAACAGATGGCGCGCCTGGTACTGGGAATTGACCAGCGCCAGGCCGCAAGCGACCAGCAGCGCCAGCAGCACGAGGTTGATCTTGGTGCTCATCGCGCGCCTTTCTCAGGCAGCCGTTCGGCCACGCGCAGCACCGCCGAACGCGAGCGCGGGTTGGCCGCCACCTCGGCCGCGGAGGGCTTGATCTTGGCGACCAGCTTCATGAGCGGCTGCGGCAGGTCGACCGCGCGGATCGGCAGGCGCCGGTCCGGCTGCTCCAGCTTGGCCTTGCTCGCCAGGAACTGCTTGACCATGCGGTCTTCCAGCGAGTGGAAGCTGATGACGGACATGCGCGCGCCGGGAGCGAGCAGCGCGAAGGCCTGGTTCAGGCCGGCTTCGAGGTCTTCAAGCTCTTGATTGATGAAAATCCGGATAGCCTGAAAGGTGCGAGTAGCCGGATCCTTGCCCTTTTCCCGTGTCTTGACCGCGTTTGCCACGATACCGGCAAGCTGTCGTGTGCTTGAAATTGGCTCGACTGCCCTGCGAGCAACAATCGCCTTTGCAATCTGAAAAGCAAACCGTTCTTCCCCATAATCGCGTATCACCTTTTCTAGTTGTTGTTCGGTGGCCGTGGCCAGCCACTGTGCCGCCGGGATGCCGCGCGTGGTATCCATGCGCATGTCGAGCGGGCCTTCGTTGCGAAAGCTGAAGCCGCGCGCCGCGTCGTCGACCTGCGGCGAGGAGATGCCCAGGTCGAGCAGCACGCCGTCGACCTGCGCGACGCCGCGCTCGGCCAGCGCGCTGCGCATGGTGGCGAAACTGTCGTGCACGATCTCGAAACGGGGGTCCGCGATGCGTCCGGCGGTGGCAATGGCCTGCAGGTCCTTGTCGAAACCGATCAGGCGGCCCCGGGGACCCAGGCGCGACAGGATCAGGCGGCTATGGCCGCCGCGCCCGAAGGTGCCGTCGACATAGATGCCGTCGGCGCGCGCGCCGGCGATGTCGAGCGCGTCGACCGCCTCGTCCAGGAGCACCGTGCGATGCTCAAATTCCGGCAGCGCCACTGTCGTCATCTGGGCAGCCTCAGAAGGAAAAATTGGATAACACATCGGGCATGCCGCCGGCCACGGCGTCCTGCTCGTTGTCGGCAAGCTTGGCGGCATCCCAGATCTCGAAATGGGAGCCCATGCCCAGCAACATCACGTCGCGCGAGAGGCCGACCGCGCTGCGCAATTCGGGCGAAATCAGGATGCGGCCGGCCGAATCCATCTCGACATCGCAGGCGTTGCCGAGGAAAATACGCTGCCACGCGCGCGCCGACATCGGCCAGGCGGCGATTTGCTCGCGGTGCGCCTCCCATACCGGGCGCGGAAAGAACAGCAGGCAGCCATGCGGGTGTTTGGTGAGCGTGAGGCGGCCTTCGCACTGGACTGCGAGAGCGTCGCGGTGCTTGGCCGGAATCGACATCCGGCCTTTTGCATCGAGATTGATTGAGGACGCGCCTTGAAACACGTTGTGCCTAGCCTGAAAAGGAGTTGATGAATCGGTGTTTTGGGCGCCGGGAGTGTTCAATTCCTCCCACAAAACTACACTTTTTCACACAGTTGCCCACTTTAGATGAAGCATTCTTGGTGGTCAAGCGGTTTCAACCGTGCGAAATAGGAAATTTGCCAATAAAGTCAATGACTTAGCGCACATCGTTGATGCAGGCTCAAGTGAAAATATGTCGATAAATTAGGTACTTATAAAAGACATTGAATGTGCTACTTCATCTGTACACATGGGTTTCCGGGCCAAAACAGCGCTTAAAATAATTACATTGCTCTGCTCCCGAGCAACATTGCCATGCACACGTTCAAATTGCGCGTTCTCAGCGTCCAAGGTAGGATGAAGCCGTGACGAAAGTGCCAGTCCACAGTCCGACTCGCTCGGTGGCCTGGCGCATCCCGGCAGCGAGCCGTCACTGGCGGAGGCAAGTGCCGCCGAGGAGACTGACGTGAGCATCACCCTGGCCCGTACCCGCGCCGTGTATGACATCAGCGAAGTACAAGGCGCCCTTGACCGCAGCAAAGGGCGTTCGCCCGAACTCGACGCATTCTATGAACGCATGCTCGACACCGGCGCCGAACGCTTCGTGACGACACCCTCGTCGACCGACGCACTGGCGCCGCTGGCCGAAGAATGTCCCAATTTCGACGAAGTGGTGGGCGACCTGACGCGCTACCTGGGCCTGGCGCATGCGGGCGATGCCGGCATCAACGTCATGCCGATCCTGCTGCTGGGCGACCCGGGCGTGGGCAAGACCCATTTCGCCAAGCGCCTGGCCAAGGTGCTGCAGACCGATTGTGAGCTGATCAGCATGAACGCGCTGTCGGCCGGCTTCGTCATCACGGGCAGCTCGGCCAGCTGGAAAGGCGCCAAATGCGGCAAGGTGGCCGAGCGCCTGGTGCGCGGGCAGTACGCCAA
>JBAQKU010000686.1:0-6629 GCA_049301315.1 Telluria sp. | reverse complement strand
GGTCAGGAATGAGCGGGCGGCGATCAGCCGCCGCAGCTCGCTTTTGGCGCCGCTTCGAGCGTCGCCGCACGCGTTTGCAGCCCCAGCTTGGTCAGCAGGGCGCGGTCGTCTTCGGCTTCCGGGTTGTCGGTGGTGAGCAGCTTGTCGCCGTAGAAAATCGAGTTCGCGCCGGCCAGGAAGCACATCGCCTGCACCGCTTCGCCCATCTGGCGACGTCCGGCCGACAGGCGCACGCGCGCCTGCGGCATGGTGATGCGCGCCACCGCGATGGTGCGCACGAATTCGAACGGATCGAGCGGATCGAGGCCGTGCAGGGGCGTGCCTTCCACCTGCACCAGGTGGTTGACCGGCACCGATTCTGGATACGGGTTCAGGTTCGCCAACTGCGCGATCAGGCCGGCGCGCTGCTGGCGCGATTCGCCCATGCCGACGATGCCGCCGCAGCACACCTTCAGGCCCGCGTTGCGCACCCGGCCCAGCGTGTCGAGGCGGTCCTGGTATTCGCGGGTCGAGATCACGTTGCTGTAGAACTCGGGCGCGGTGTCGAGGTTGTGGTTGTAGTAGTCCAGGCCGGCCTTCTTCAGGCGGTCGGCCTGGCCTTCTTCGAGCATGCCCAGCGTGGCGCAGGTTTCCAGGCCGAGCGCCTTGACCTCGCGTACCATTTCTTCGACCTTCTCGATGTCGCGCTCCTTCGGGCTGCGCCACGCGGCGCCCATGCAAAAGCGCGTCGCGCCGTTCGCCTTGGCCTGGCGTGCGGCGTCGAGCACGGTGTCGATGCCGAGCAGCTTCTTCGCTTCGACGCCGGTGTCGTAGCGCGCCGCCTGCGGACAGTAGCTGCAGTCTTCCTCGCAGCCGCCGGTCTTGATCGACAACAGCGTTGCCAGTTCGACGTCGCCGGCCGGGAAATTCGCGCGGTGCACGCCCTGGGCCTGGAACATCAGGTCGTTAAATGGCAGCTCGAACAGCGCCAGCACGTCGGCCAGCGGCCAGGTGGCCGCTTCCGGCAGGGCAATCGGGGCTGCGGGCGGGTGGAACGAGACAGCTTGTTTGTGGGACATCGTGATTCCTTCGTGGTAGTTCAATTGCGCGCGGGCGGCCAGCCTGGCAGTTCCGCGAGATCGATAAAGCCGGCCGCGGCGGCGGCCGATGCTGATTCAAGATGCGGCACGCGTCCCAGCAGCGGGGCCGGAATGCGCAGCACAAGGGTGTCTATGTTTTCATCGGCGAAGCGCATGCCGGGTTCGGCCTCGTTCGCTATCCAGCCGGCCAGCACCAGGCCGCGCGCCAGGATCGCCTCCACCGTCAGCAGGCTGTGATTGATGCAGCCCAGGCGCAGGCCCACCACCAGGATCACCGGCAGGTTGAGCTGTTCGGCCAGGTCGGCCGTGTCGAAGTTGTCCGCCAGCGGCACCCGGAAACCGCCCACGCCTTCGACCACGACCGCGTCGGAGGCGGCCGCGATTTCGGCATAGGCGGCAATGATCGGCACCGGGTCGATGCTGATGCCTTCGAGCGCGGCGGCGATATGCGGGGCCGCCGGTTCGCGCAGCATGTAGGGCGTGGTGATGTTGCGCGGCAGGTGCACATTGCCGGCCGCGATCAGCTGGTCGGCATCGTCGTTATGCAGTTCGCCATCGCGCATCTCGGCGCCGGCGGCGACCGGCTTCATGCCGCACGCGCGCAGGCCGGCGTGGACCAGTTTGTGCAGGATCGCCGACGAGACCAGCGTCTTGCCGATTTCGGTGTCGGTGCCGGTCACGAAACAGCAGAAGCGCGAAGGAATGCCCGGCGCCGCCGCAACGCTCTGCGGTTCTGTTTCCAGGACCGGGAGTGGATCATTGAGGCTCATTTCACGTCCTTTCCAACTCGTTGAGCGCAGCGGCCAGCTGCGCGACTTCTTCATGCGTGTGTGCGGCCGACAGCGTCACGCGCAGGCGCGCGGTTCCGGCGGGCACCGTGGGCGGGCGAATCGCCGGTACCCACAGCCCCTGGCCGTACAGGCCGGCGCCGGCGCGCAGCGCTTCGTCGTTGCCTCCGATGATCACAGGCTGGATCGCGGTATCGGACGGCGCATGGCGCCAGCGCTTCAGGTCCAGCTCGCGGCTGAACTGCGCGATCAGGGAATGCAGGTGCGCGCGGCGCGCAGCGCCTTCGGCACTGCCGATGATCTCGATGCTGGTGAGCAGCGCGTGCGCCAGCGCGGGCGGCGCCGCGGTGCTGTAGATGTAGGGACGGGCGCGCTGGATCATCAATTCGATGACGCTGGCGTGGGCCGCGACGAAGGCGCCGCCAACACCGGCCGCCTTGCCCAGCGTGCCGATGTACACCAGGTTGGGCGAGCGCAGCGCGAAGTGTTCGAGCGCGCCGCGGCCATTGGCGCCGAGCGTGCCGAAGCCGTGCGCATCGTCGACCACCAGCCAGGCGCCGTGCCGCTCGCACAGCGCCAGCATGGCGGGCAGGGGAGCCAGGTCGCCGTCCATGCTGAACACGCTGTCGGTGACGACCAGCTTGGTGCTGGCGTTGCTTGCGGCGAGCAGCAACGCGAGCGCATCGAGGTCCGCGTGCGGATACACCTTGACACTGGCGCGCGCCAGGCGCGCACCGTCGATCAGAGAGGCATGGTTGAGCGATTCGGAAAAAATCTCGGCCTCAAGGTCGGCCCCGAGCGCGCACAGGGTCGCCAGGTTGGCCATGTAGCCGGTGCAGAAATACAGCGCGCGCGCCGCTTCAAGGTGGGGACCTTCGAATTCGGCAAGGCGCTCCTCGAGCTGGGCGTGCGCGCGGCCGTGCCCGCTGATCAGGTGCGATGCGCCGCTGCCCACGCCGTACAGTTCGGCGCCCTCGCGCAGCGCCGCCACAACGCGCGGATGCGCGGCAAGGCCAAGGTAGTCGTTGCTGCAAAACGCCAGCATGGGGCGTCCGCCCACTTCCAGGCGCGGCGCGCAGGGCGTTTCGACAATGCGCCGCCGGCGCGTCAGGCTGCGCTCGTCGAGTTCCTGCAGCTTGCGGTCGATGGTGGCGATCAGGTCCATTTACGCCTCCATCACTGAATCGAACACGGCGCGGGTGCGCGCGGCCAGGCCGGCGATTTCCTCGTCGTCGAGAACGTAGGGCGGCATCAGGTACACGGTGCGCCCGATCGGGCGCAGCAGCAGCTCGTTGTCGAGCGCGCTGGCAAAGAAGCGGCGCGAAAAGGTGGCGGCGCGCGCGGCATCGGGTTCGAGCGCGTCGAACGCCCAGATCATGCCGCGCTGACGGAAGTTGCGCACCCGCTCATCGTGCGCGAGCGGCGCCAGCTGCGCTGTCAGTTGCGCGGCGCGGGCGCGGTTGCGGTTGAGCACATCGTCGTCCCTGAAAATGGCCAGCGTGGCCAGCGCCGCCCGGCAGGCCAGCGGATTGCCGGTGTACGAGTGCGAATGCAGAAAGCCGCGCGTGACGTCGGTGCTGTAGAAGGCCTGGTAGATCCGGTCGCGCGTGAGCACCAGCGACAACGGCAGGTAGCCGCCGCTGATGCCTTTGGAAAGGCACAGGAAATCGGGCCAGATGCCGGCCTGCTCGCAGGCGAAGAAGGTACCGGTGCGCCCGCAGCCGACCGCGATTTCGTCGAGGATCAGGTGCACCTGGTAACGGTCGCACAGCTCGCGCACCAGCGTCAGGTAGAGCGGGTCGTGCATCGCCATGCCGGTCGCGCACTGCACCAGCGGCTCGATGATGATCGCGGCGATCTTGTCGGCGCTTTCGGCGAACAGGTTTTCGACGTCCTGCGCGGCGCGCCGTGCCACGTCCTGCGCCGATTCGCCCTCGCGCGCGCCGCGCGCGTCGGGCGAGCTCACCACGCGCGAGGCGCGCAGCAGCGGGCCGTACGCATCCTTGAACAGTGCCACGTCGGTGACGGCGAGCGCGCCGATGGTTTCACCGTGATAGCTGCCCGCCAGGCAGACGAATTCCTGCTTGTCGCCGCGCCCCGCGTTGCGCCACGCATGAAAGCTCATCTTGAGCGCGATTTCGACCGCCGAAGCGCCGTCGGACGCATAGAAGGCGTGTCCCAGCACATTGCCGGTCAGGCTCGATAACTGCTCCGACAGTTCGATCACCGGTTCGTGGGTGAAGCCGGCCAGCATGGCGTGCTCGAGCCGGTCGAGCTGGTCCTTCAGGGCGGCGTTGATGCGGGCGTTGGCGTGCCCGAACAGGTTGACCCACCACGAGCTGATGGCGTCGAGGTAGCGCTTGCCGTCGTGGTCGTACAGCCAGACGCCGCGCCCGTGGCTGACCGGGATCAGCGGCACGGTTTCGTGGTGCTGCATCTGGGTGCACGGATGCCACACGCTGCGCAGGCTGCGCGCGACCCAGTCGTTCGATGCTGTTGTCGATGCCATTTCAATTGTCATATGCTGCGTCAGTTCAGCCACGAGGGCTTGCGTTTTTCGAGGAACGAGGCGACTCCTTCGCGCCCCTCGCTCGAGGCGCGGATATGCGCGATGCGAAGGGCGGTGTCGGCCACCAGGGCGTCGCTGACCGCTTGCCCCGCCATTTCGCGCACCAGCACCTTGGCCTGGCGCACGGCGTGCGGGCTGTTCGACAGCAGCGCCTTGACGACGAGCGCCACTTGCGCGTCGAGCTCGGCGGCCGGCACCACTTCATGCGCGAAGCCGATACGGTGCGCTTCGCGTGCGCCAAACCGTTCCGCGGTCAGGAAGTAGCGCCGCGCCGCGTTCTCGCCCATGGCCTTGATCACGTAGGGCGAGATGGTGGCCGGGATCAGCCCGAGCTTGACTTCGCTCAGGCAGAAATTGGCTTCCTCGGCCGCCAGCACCACGTCGCACGCGGCCACCAGCCCCATGCCGCCGGCGTAGCAGTCGCCCTGCACTTTCGCCACCACCGGCTTGGGGCACAGGTAGATCGTGCGCAGCATGTCGGCCAGGCTGGCCGCATCGGCGGTGTTCTCGGCCTGCGAATACGCCGCCATTTTTTTCATCCAGTTCAAGTCGGCGCCGGCGCAAAACGCCGGGCCGTTCGCGGCCAGCACGATTACCCGGACCAGCTCGTTGCGTCCGAGCTGGTCGAACGTGATGGCGAGTTCCGAAATGGTGGTTTCGTTGAACGCGTTGCGCACATCGGGGCGGTTCAGTGTCACGGTGGCGACTTTGTCGGCCAGCGAGATCTCGAGTGTCTGGTGTTGCATGGCTTGTCCTTTACATTTTACATCCGGAACACGCCGAACCTGGTATCCGGAATTTCCGCATTGAGCGCGGCCGACAGGCCCAGGCCGAGCACCATGCGGGTGTCGGCCGGATCGATCACGCCGTCGTCCCACAGGCGGGCCGTCGCATAGTACGGGTGGCCCTGATGTTCATACTGGTCCTTGATCGGCTGCTTGAACGCGGCCTCTTCCTCGGCGCTCCATTGGCCGCCCTTGCCTTCGATGCCGTCGCGCCGTACGGTTGCCAGTACGCTGGCAGCCTGGTCGCCGCCCATGACCGAGATGCGCGCGCTCGGCCACATCCACAGGAAGCGCGGCGAATAGGCGCGCCCGCACATGCCGTAGTTGCCGGCGCCGAAACTGCCGCCGATGATGACCGTGAACTTCGGCACCGCGGCCGTGGCCACCGCCGTGACCATCTTGGCCCCGTTGCGCGCGATGCCCTCGTTTTCGTATTTGCGGCCCACCATGAAGCCGGTGATATTTTGCAGGAACACCAGCGGGATCTTGCGCTGGCAGCACAGTTCGATGAAGTGGGCGCCCTTGAGCGCGGACTCCGAGAACAGGATGCCGTTGTTGGCGATGATGCCGACCTGGACCCCGTAGATATGGGCGAAGCCGCACACCAGGGTGGTGCCGTAGCGCGCCTTGAATTCGTCGAACTCGCTGGCGTCGACCACGCGCGCGATCACTTCGCGCACGTCGTAGGGCTTGCGCGTGTCCACCGGGATCACGCCGTACAGTTCCTCGGGCGCGTACCTGGGCTCGACCGGCTCGCGCAGCACCATCTGCTGCGGCTTCTTGCGGTTCAGTTTCGAGACGATGCCGCGCGCCAGCGAGAGCGCGTGCAGGTCGTTCTGGGCCAGGTGGTCGACCACGCCCGACATGCGGGTGTGGACGTCGCCGCCGCCCAGGTCTTCGGCCGTCACCACTTCGCCGGTGGCCGCTTTCACCAGCGGCGGTCCGCCCAGGAAAATCGTGCCCTGTTCCTTGACGATGATCGACTCGTCGCTCATGGCCGGCACATAGGCGCCGCCGGCGGTGCACGAGCCCATCACCACCGCGATCTGCGGAATGCCCTTGGCCGAGAGATTGGCCTGGTTGAAGAAGATGCGCCCGAAGTGGTCGCGGTCGGGGAACACCTCGTCCTGGGTGGGCAGGTTGGCGCCGCCCGAATCGACCAGGTAAATGCAGGGCAGGTTGTTCTGGTCCGCGATTTCCTGCGCGCGCAGGTGCTTCTTGACCGTCAGCGGGAAGTAGGTGCCGCCCTTGACGGTGGCGTCGTTACAGACGATCACGCACTCCTGGCCGGCCACGCGCCCGATGCCGGTAATGACGCCGGCCGCCGGGGCGCCGTCCACGCCGTTCGCGTCCTGGTACATCCGGTAAGCGGCCAGCTGGGAAAATTCGAGGAAGGGCGTGCCCGGGT
>JBAQKU010000685.1:0-3073 GCA_049301315.1 Telluria sp. | reverse complement strand
GCCCGAGGTCGAGCACCGCCGCCGCGTAAGGCTGGCCGCGCAGCTCGCGCTCGGCGGCCTCGCCGTCGCGCACCCAGTCGACCAGGAAGCCGAGCTGGCGCAGGCCGGCGCGCAGGCCGTCGCCAAGCAGGGGATCGTCTTCGGCCAGCAAGATGCGCATCGGTATGCCTGTTCAGTCGTGGTCACGCTCATGGTCCCTGGCCTGGGACGATGGCGCCGGCTGCCCGCCTTGCGCCGGCGCGCTTTGCCACTGCAGCCACCCAAAGCCTACCACGCCGGCCAGCATCAGCACCGCCAGGCTGCGCCAGGCGCTACGGATGGCTTCGCGCGGCGTGCCCCGCTTGCGCCCGTCGATCATCGCCGCAATCAGGTTTTCGCGGTGCAACCAGCTGCTCAGCAAGACTGCGGCGATGTGCAGCCCGACCAGGGCAAGCATGAGGTTGGCCAGCACTTCGTGTACTTCCTCGAGCAGCTCGGTGCCGAGCTCGTTGTACAGCGCCCAGCCCGATGCGGCCACCCCCAGCGCCAGGCCGAGCAGGGCAAGGATGGCGAGCGCGCCGGCCGGATTGTGGCCGGTGTAGTGTTCCGGCTTGCCGCGCAGCAGGCTGGCGAGGTAGCGCGCCGCGGCCTTGGGGCCGCGCACGAAGGTCGCGAAGCGGGCATGGCGCGTGCCGACCAGGCCCCAGACGATGCGAAACAGCACCAGCGCGGCCAGGGTGTAGCCGAGCGTGACGTGCAGCAAGCGCCAGCGTTCGCTCTCGGCGCTCAGGTAAGCGCCGCTGAAGCTGATGACCATGAGCCAGTGAGCCGCCCTGACCGGGGCGTCCCACACCAAAATCCTGGCGCCGCGCGCTTCGGTTGCCGGCGCCTCAGCGCGGAATGCGGATGTGTCGTTCATTGAAATCTCCTTGATCGGCTCGGGTATGACAGGCGATGCAGTTCGACGCGCTCTTGACCTGCGCCAGCTTCCAGGTGGCCGGCGCTATCTCGTCGTGCTTGCGCAGGAACCACGGCGAGCGCGTGATGCGCTCTTGCGGCGGCGCTTCGCGCGCCCGTTCATAGGTGCCGGCGTTGGCCGTGAGCCAGCGTTCAAGCTGGCCCAGCGTGGCCGCGTCGAGCGAGGCGTCGGTGCCGTAGTGGCGCGGCAAGTTTGCGAGCAGGCGGCGCCATGAAGCGGCCGGCAGCAGCCCCGGCGGATAGGCCATATGGCAGGCGGCGCATTCTTGCCGGTACTGGGGCAACAGCGGCACGCGCGGCATCGCCCGCTCGTCGTCGGCCAGCGCGGCCTGCTGGAGGCCGAGCCCCAAAAGCAGGCTGAGCAGGACGCGCTGCGCGCGCCCGGGATGGGAATAATGCATCATTGCAGTTTCTCCTTCGGTGAATTGGGGGCCGGCTGGGCCGGCTTGAGCGTGAGCAGCCAGGCCAGCACGTCGGCTTTTTCGGCGGCCGTGCAGGCGCGCCCGAGCACGTCGTTGCAGTTGCGGCGGAACCATTTCTCGGACTTGTCCGCGGCGCTGAAACGCTCGGGATTGAAGGCCGGCGCCAGCGGCCGGATCGGCTTGCCGGTGCCGGCGTGCTGGCCGGCAACGGTCGGCACGGCGCCATGGCACGATGCGCAGCTCCATTCGCGCCCGTGGCGGGAGGTAAACAATTGCTGGCCGCGGGCAGGGACCGGCGCCGCTCCGGCCTGGGCCGAGTAAGTCGACAGCAATTGCGCGGGGTCGGCGGCGCTGGCGGGGCTTGACGCGAACACCAGCGCGGCGGCAGCGCCGAGGCCGGCAACGGCGTGGGACAGGATTGACAGGTTTTTCATGGGCATCTCCTTTGTGTCCATGTTGCTGTCGGCACCTTAAGGATTTCTTATCCTGCGGCGTGGCGCAGGCTATCGGTCATTTAGTTAAATACTATTTCAAATGTATTTCCAATAGTCCTATACTACGGACTTGGACACCCCTTTTCACCCACCACAAGGACGATCAAGAATGAAAACCGTAGGCGAAAAATTAGACGCGTTTAGTGTGCCGGCAGCCAAGCCAGGCTTCAATCACCATGAAGAGAACGGCGTATCGGCGTTCGAGACCATCACCGAGGCTTCCTTTTCGGGCAAGTGGAAAGTCATCTATTTCTACCCGAAAGACTTCACCTTCGTCTGCCCGACCGAGATCGTCGAGTTTGCCAAGCTCAACAGCGACCTGAAAGACCGCGACGCGGTCCTGATGGGCGGCTCGACCGACAATGAATTTTGCAAGCTGGCATGGCGCCGCGAGCACAAGGACCTCGACAAGCTGAACCACTATTCCTTCGGCGATTCGACCGGCGCGCTGGTCGACATGCTCGGCGTGCGCGACCCTGCCGCTGGCGTGGCGCTGCGCGCGACCTTCATTGTCGACCCGGACAATGTGATCCAGCACGTGTCGGTCAACAACCTGAACGTCGGGCGCAACCCGAGCGAAATCCTGCGTATCCTGGACGGCCTGCAAACGGACGAACTGTGCCCCTGCAACCGCAGCGTGGGCGGCGCGACGCTGTAACAGCGTGTCCCGAGAACCCGCTTCGGCGGGTTTTTAAACCTTCAAACGATAGGAAATAACAATGGATTTTCTTAATTCGATTAAAGAAATGATCCCCGACTATGCCAAGGACATCCGCCTGAACCTGGACGGCACGATCGCCCGTTCCAGCCTGGAAGGCAATGACGCGGTCGGCGTCGCGCTGGCCGCCGCCTTCGCGGCCAAGTGCCGCCCGATGATCGATGTCATCCTGGACAGCAACACGCTCTCGCCCGAGGAGAGCAATGCGGCATTGAGCGCCGCTGCCCTGATGGGCATGAACAATGCGTGGTATCCCTTCGTGGAGATGACGGGCGACGCCGAGCTCAAGACGCACCCTGCGCAATTGCGCATGAACGCCTACGCCAATCACGGCGGGCTCGACAAGCGGCGCTTCGAGATGTACGCGCTGTCGGCCTCGATCATCGGCAAATGCCACTTCTGCGTGAAGTCGCATTTCGAGCTGCTGCGCCATGAGGGCATGTCGTCGCAGCAGCTGCGCGACGTGGGACGCATCGCCGCCG
>JBAQKU010000684.1:0-9387 GCA_049301315.1 Telluria sp. | reverse complement strand
GTACAACCAGGTCCAGCCGCAGCAGGAAAACCTGACTTTTTTCGGGCGCGCCGCGATGCAGCTGCGTCCCGAGATCGAGGCGTACGGCGAATTGAACCTTTACACCAGCAAGTCCGATTCCTCCTCGACGCCGTCGGCCATCAGCGGTTCGGTCGGCTATCCGGGCGGGCCGGTCAGCAACGCCGGGGTGGCGCTGGGCGCGGCCCATCCCGACAACCCCTACTTCGGCAGCGCCGCGCGGCTGCGCTACCTGGCGGCCGATGTCGGAGCGCGCACCAGCCATATCGAATCGGACTTCGTGCGCGCGCTGGCCGGAATCAAGGGCAGCTTCGCGCAATGGGAGTACGACAGTGCGCTGCTGTACTCGCGCAACAAGGTCGACAGCGAGCGCAACGGCTTCCTGCAGCGCGACGTCACCTTCGCCCTGCTCAACCCGAGCGCGGCCAACGTGGCCGCGGCCAGCGCCAACCCGGCCTACGCGGCCCTGCCGCCGGGCAGCCTGTGGCGCATCGCGGAAAACGCCGGCCTGAACTCGCCCGCCCTGTACGCGGCGCTGGCGCCGGCCATCTCGAACGACGCCAAGACCAGCATCGCGCAGATCGACTTCAAGGCCAGCCGCGAATTCGGGCAACTGGGCGGCGGCGCGCTCGGCGTCGCGCTGGGCGGCGAATACCGCCACGAAAAGACCGAGCTGAATCCGACCACGGGCACCGAGCGCGGCAACATCATCGGGCTCGGCTATTCCGCCTACAAGGGCAGCCGCAACGTGGCGGCGCTGTATGCGGAGGTGCTGGCGCCGGTCATCAAGGGGCTCGAGCTGTCGGGCGCGCTGCGCGCCGACCACTTCTCCGACGTGGGCGACTCGTACACGCCGAAGTTCGGTTTCAAATGGACGCCGCAAAGGACCATCGCGCTGCGCGGCACCTATGCGCGCGGCTTCCGTGCGCCGAGCGCGGCCGAAAACGGGGTGGGCGGGCTGGCCGCGTTTTCCAGCGCCAGCGACCCGGTGCGCTGCGCACTCGGCATCGAGGCCGCATGCGACCCGGCGGCGGTGGCCATCATCACCTCGCCCAACCCGGCGCTCGAGCCGGAGAAATCGAAAAGCATGAACCTGGGCCTGATCTGGGATCCGCTGCCGCGCACCAGCGTGTCGCTGGACGTGTGGCAGATCAAGCGCAAGAACGAGATCAACCAGGAACAGAGCGATGCCGCGATCGCGGCCGGCCACGTGGCGCGCGATGCGAGCACGGCCGACCCGGCCATTCCGGGCGACCCCGGCGCGATCACGGCCGTGCTGGCCAACTACGTGAACTCGGCGCAGTCGAAAGTGCGCGGCGCCGACCTCGACGCGCGCCACAGCTTCGACCTGGGCGCCGGGCGCGGCACCCTCAGCTTCGACGCCAAGTGGACCCACCTGTTCAAATGGCTGCGCACCGAGCAGGACGGCAGCGAGCGCGATTTCGCCGGCACCCACGGCAACTGCGACGTGACCAACTGCGTGGGCACCCCGGACGACAGGGTCAACCTGCGCGCCACCTGGGAGATGGCGGCCTGGCGCGTGTCGGCCAACGTGAATTACCGCGCGCCCATCGACAACACCTTCTTCAAGGACGATCCGGACGGCTGCGCCACCCACTTTGCCAACGGCGCCGATGCGCCCACCGGCTGCAAGCTGGCCTCGTTCACGTCGGTCGACCTGGTGTTGCGCTGGAAGGCGATGCCGCGCCTGGAGGTGTTCGGTACGGTGCAGAACCTGTTCGACAAGGTCGCGCCGCTCGACCCGCTGACCTACGGCGCCACCTCGTATAATCCGCTCGACTACAGCGGCGCGGTCGGCCGCTTCTTCACGCTCGGCGCGCGCTACGCGTTCTAGTGCAGGCGGGGCCGGGATGCGCGCCATCCCGGCCTGCCCGGCCCTACTTGGCCGACACCTGGCGCACCGCCTTGAAATCGGTGATGCCCAGCAAGACCTTTTCGATACCGTCCATGCGCAGCGTCAGCATGCCGTCGTCGAGCGCCGCGGCCAGCAGCAGCGCGACCCGGCTGCGCTCCTGCAGCAGGCGCTTGACCTGGTCGCTGCCGATCATCAGTTCGTGCAGGCCCACGCGTCCGGAATAACCCTCGTCGCACTTCTGGCAGCCTAGCGCGCGGTACAGCGTGAAGCGCCCGCTCGCGTCGGCATAGCGCTCGCGCCAGCCGTCGAGTACCTGGATGCGGGCCGCCGCGGGGTCGCTTTTAAAGCGCTCCGTGTGCAGCAGCTCCTGGCAGAATTGGCCCGACAGCATCTCGATCTCGGCCGGCAGCGGATGGTAAGCGGCCTTGCACGCCGGGCACAAGCGCCTGGCCAGGCGCTGCGCCAGCACGCCCAGCAGCGCATCGGCGAAATTGAACGGATCCATGCCCATGTCGAGCAGGCGCACGATCGATTCGGGCGCGCTGTTGGTGTGCAGCGTGGCAAACACCAGGTGACCGGTCAGCGATGCTTCGATCGCGATGCCGACCGTTTCGCGGTCGCGCATCTCGCCGACCATGATCACGTCGGGGTCGGCGCGCAGGAAGGCCCGCATCACGGTGGCGAAATCGAGGCCCGACTTGCGGTTCACCTGTACCTGGCGCAGTCCCTTCTGGGTGATCTCGACCGGGTCTTCGGCGGTCCAGATCTTGGTGTCGGGCCGGTTCAGGTGGTTCAGCAGCGAATGCAAGGTGGTGGTCTTGCCCGAGCCGGTCGGGCCGCACACCAGGAACAGCCCGTGCGGCGACCCGATCGCGGCGCGCAGGCGCGCGAGGTTAACCGGCAGCACGCCCAGCTTGGCGAGCGGCACCGCGTCGCCCGCTCCCAGGATCCGCATCACGATGTCCTCCACTCCGCCCGAGGAGGGGATGGTGGCGACCCGCAGCTCGATGTCGAGCGGCCCGTATTTCCTGAACATGATCTTGCCGTCCTGCGGCTTGCGCCGCTCGGAGATGTCGAGGTCGCACATGATCTTCACGCGCGCCACCAGCGCGCTGCGGTAGCTGGCCGCGATGTCGAGGTAGGGCACCAGCGCGCCATCCTTGCGAAAACGGATGCCGGTCCTGCCGTTGCCCGGCATCGGCTCGATGTGGATGTCGGACACGCCCTGGCGGTAGGCGTCCATGATGATCTTGTTGACCAGCCTGACCAGTTCGTTCTCGATCGCCTCCGACGCCACCTGCGCGGGCGCGCCGTTCCCGTCGTGCTCCATGCCCGAGAGCAGCTCGCGCAGCGAACTGCCGTCGCTGCGCGCACTGGTGCCGAAAAACTGATCGATGGTGAGCTTGAATTCGATCCCGGTGGTGACGCGATAGGCCACCGCCGACTTCGGGAACACCTGGTCGACGATCCTGCTGGCCTTGATGCGGCCCGGATCGCGCGTGAGCACCAGCAGCGCGTCAAGGTCGCCCTCGAGCGGCAGCCACTGGTTCTCTTCGACGTACTGCGCCTTCAGGTTCTTGAGCAGGAACGCCGGCCTGATGCGCGCGGAGCGGAACGGTTCGTACGGCACCTCGAAAAAACGCGACAAGGCGGCGCCGATGTGCGGCAGCCCGACCTTGAACTGGCGCGCCAGCACGTCCTCGATGTCGAGCTGCTGGGCGCGCGCCGTCAGCGCGGCCGCGTCCAGCTCGGCAGCGGACAACAGCGCTTGCGACACCAGGCTTTCGTATTTGGTCTGGAACAACATGCGCGTCTCATTGTCATCGTTTCATGAAGATGATCATCATGTGGCAATGATGACAAATCCGCTTGATCCGTATCACGAACACGCAGGCCAAAAAAAATGCCGTTCAGCCCATGTCTGAACGGCAATTTTCTTGGAAAAAACAAGCTCAGGCGGTGCCGCCCACGGTCACGCCGTCGATGCGCAAGGTCGGCTGGCCCACGCCCACCGGCACGCTCTGGCCTTCCTTGCCGCACACGCCCACGCCCGAATCGAGGCGCATGTCGTTGCCGATCATCGAGACCCGGTTCAGCACGTCAGGCCCGTTGCCGATCAGGGTCGCGCCCTTGACCGGATAGCTGATCTTGCCGTCCTCGATCATGTAGGCTTCGCTGGCCGAGAACACGAACTTGCCGTTGGTGATGTCGACCTGGCCGCCGCCGAAATTGACCGCGTACAGGCCGTGCTTGACCGAGGCCAGGATCTCGGCCGGATCCTTGTCGCCGGCCAGCATGTAGGTGTTGGTCATGCGCGGCATCGGCAGGTGCGCGAACGATTCGCGCCGCGCATTGCCGGTGACCGGCATCTGCATCAGGCGCGCGTTCATGGTGTCCTGGATGTAGCCTTTCAGGATGCCGTCCTCGATCAGGGTGGTGCACTGGGTCGGGTTGCCTTCGTCGTCGATGTTGAGCGAACCGCGCCGCTCGGCCAGGGTGCCGTCGTCGACCACGGTCACGCCCTTGGCCGCGACGCGCTCGCCGATGCGGCCCGAAAAGGCGGACGAGCCCTTGCGGTTGAAGTCGCCCTCGAGGCCGTGCCCGATCGCTTCGTGCAGCAGCACGCCGGGCCAGCCCGGTCCGAGCACGATGGTCATCGGGCCGGCCGGCGCGGGGCGCGCGTCGAGGTTGACGAGGGCCGCCTGCACCGCTTCGCCGGCATATTTTTCAAGCATGGCGTCGTCGAAATAGGCGTAGCTGAAGCGCCCGCCGCCGCCCGAGGAACCCATCTCGCGCCGCCCGTTCTGTTCGGCGATGACGGTAACCGAGACGCGCACCAGCGGACGGATGTCGGCCGCCAGCACGCCGTCGCTGCGCACCACCAGCACCACGTCGTATTCGCCGGCCAGTCCGGCCATCACCTGCACCACGCGCGGATCCTTGGCGCGCGCCATTTTCTCGACCCGTTCGAGCAGCTTGACCTTGGCGGTCGCGTCCAGCGAGGCGAGCGGATCGTTGGGCAGGTACAGCGAGCGCCCGCCGCTCGGGCGCATGCCCGATGCCACCTTGATCTTGCCGGCGCCGGCGCGCGCGATGGTGCGGGTGGCCGCCGCCGCCTCCAGCAGCGCGCTCTCGGAGATCTCGTCGGAATACGAGAACGCGGTCTTGTCGCCCGAGACGGCGCGCACGCCCACGCCCTGGTCGATCGAAAAACTGCCGGTCTTGACGATGCCTTCTTCCAGGCTCCAGCCTTCGCTCTTGGTGAACTGGAAATACAGGTCCGCGTAGTCGACGCGGTGGGTAAACATGGTTCCCAGGGTCTGGAGCAGCTTGCCTTCGTCGAGGCCAAACGGGGTCAGCAGCACGTCGCGCGCCACCGCCAGGGTCGACAGGTTCGGTTCAAATGGAGTCATGGTGCGGCTCTTTCAGGTTGGATCTGGCATGAAGGCGTCATTGTGCCAGCATTCGCAATTGTTCGTTGCATATCATGGACGCGCGCCCGCTACAGCCTGCGGTGCCTGAGCGCAGGCAGGCTTTCGCGCACCGAGGCCAGGAATTCCTGGTCGACCTGGCCGCTGACCACGCCCTCGCCTTCCTTCAGTTGGGCCTTGACCTCGCCCCACGGGTCGATCAGCATGCTGTGGCCGAAGGTGCGGCGCCCGTTCGCGTGCAGCCCGCCCTGGGCCGCGGCCAGCACGTAGCACTGGTTCTCGATGGCGCGCGCGCGCAGCAGCACTTCCCAGTGCGCCACCCCGGTGGTGTGGGTGAAGGCGGCCGGCACCACGATCAGCGCGCACTCTCCCAGTGCGCGGTACAGTTCGGGAAAGCGCAGGTCGTAGCAGACCGACAGCCCGACCCGCCCGAACGGCGCCTCGAAACTGCCCACCGCGGCGCCCGGCACGATGGTGCGCGCCTCGTCGTAGGATTCCTCGCCCTTGGTGAAACCGAACAGGTGGATCTTGTCGTAGCGCACCACCGATGCGCCGTCCGGGCCGTACACCAGCGTGGTGTTCATGACCTTGCCGGCGGCGCTCGCAGCGAGCGGCAAGGTGCCGCCGACCAGCCAGATCTTGTGCCGGCGTGCGGTCTCCGCCATGAAGTCCTGGATCGGCCCGCTGCCAGGCTGCTCCGCATGCGCCACCTTGTCGGCGTCGGACATGCCCATGATGGGCCAGTACTCGGGCAGCGCGACCAGTTGCGCGCCGCCTTCGGCGGCCTGGCGCACCAGGCGCGCGGCGCTGGCCGTGTTGTCCTCGATATGAGGCGTGGAAATCATCTGCACTGCTGCAACGGTCGTCTTCATGGCGTCGTGCCTAGTCGGGTTGGGCCGGAGCCGGGTCGTTCCTGGCGTTGTCGAGCTTGGTGATCAGCGGCGCCTTCCATGGCCCGCTTATCTTCATCTGGTAAGTGAGCGCCTTCATCATGGGCGCGCGCAGGAACAATTGCGCGAGGAAGCCGCCCAGCCCGATCACGGGATTGACCGCCAGCGCATACACCAGCGGGCCGGTGCCGAGGTTAAATTCGGGAATCACGACCACATGCAGGTTGGTCGACTCGTTGGCGATGTCGGCCGTGCCGTCCATCAGCACCGTGGCCGACACCCCGTGCATCTTCAGGTTATCCGTCTTCAGCACGCCCTTGGTGATGACGGCGTTGGCGCTGATGCCGTCGAATGCCAGGCCTTGCGAAAACACGTCGTGGAAATCGAGCTTGAGCAGGCGCGGCAGGGCCTGAAGACTGAGCACGCCCAGCAGCTTGGCCGCGCCCGGGTCCTGCTTGAGAAACTGGCCCGATTCCACGTCCAGCTCGATCTGGCCCGACAGGCTCGGGATGTCGAGCGAATACGGCAGGCCGTTCCAGGCAATGTCGCCGCTCAGCTTGCCCTTGCCGCGGCGCACCGTGTCGGGAAAGCCGAAGCGGTCGAGCAGCTTGCCGGCGTCGTCCATGGCGAGCACGAAATTGAGACTGGTGCTGCTGCGCCCTTCCTTGGTGATCCACTTGCCCGTGCTTCTGAGTTCGCCGTCCGGGTTGCTCAGCGACAGCTTGTTGATGCGCCACTCGCGCCCGGCCAGCGCCGCTTCGTTGCTGGCGGCCAGCTCGAGCCGTCCGAGTTGTTTGTCGAACAGCTCGAAGCGTTCGGCCACGATGTCGAGCGCCGGAATGGTGGCCGTGCTGGTGCCGCTCTCGAGCAGGTCCTTGACCTGCGCTTCGGCCGACTCGGGGATGATGAGCGAGGCCAGGCGCGCGGTGACCTTGCCCAGGCCCTGGCCGGTGCCTGACTCTTCCCAGCTGACGTGGCCCGAGACCTGGCGCGAATCGATGCTGGCCTGCCAGCTGTTTTTCTGATGGGTGGCGCCCACCACCACGTTGTCGAGCTTGCGCTCGCCGACGATCAATTCGTCGGCGCGCGCGGCCATCATGTCCGGCACGATGTATTGGCCAAGGCTGATGCCGTCCGGCTCGGCCTGCGCGCGCGTGCCTGCCGGCTTGGCCGCGCCGATCGCGCTCCCGATCGCGCTCCACTGGTCGACGTTGAGCGACTTCAGGCTCACGTTCATCATGATCCCGCTGTCCGGTTCGGGGGCCGGCAGGTTGACCCCGATGCCGCCGCGCTGCACCGTCCACGCTCCCCTGCCCTGCTTCTGGCGCTGGTAGCGCGCCGCCACCGCCGTGCCGAGCGAGATCTTGATGTCGTCCCTGCCCACCCCGCCCTCGCCGGGCAGGGTCCCGTTCAGGGCGAAGTGCAAAGGCAGCGCGTCGGCCGCGGCCTTCTTGAGCGGCGCCGGGAAATCCAGGCCGAGGCCGGTCAGCTGCGAATCGAGCGTGACCTGCAGTTGATGGTCCTTGAACTGCACCGCCCCCGTGAAGCGCGTGCTGCCGCCGATGCGCGCGGCCACGTTCTGCATGGCCGGCCCCGGAAAGGCACGGCGCAGCCCGTCGGCCGACACCGTCCCGCCCATCTTGATGAGGATAGCGTCGTCGCGCCCGCTGCCGCCGGTCAGCGCCAGCGGGCCGCCCAGGAAGCTGGCGCCGATGCCGTTCAGGGTCACCCCGCGCTCGTTGAATTCGAGCTTGCCGATGGCCGACTGCAGCGCCGGCAGCTCGCGCAGCAGCAGCACGTCGTTGTTCATCAGCTGCAGCGAACCGAGTACGCCCGACTGCTCGAGGCGCGCCAGCGGCAGGTGCAGCTTGAGGGCGAGCCTGGCGTTGCCGCTGGCGCGCGTATCTTCCGTGAAATGGCCGATCCAGCCGAGCACCGGGCTGGCCGCCACGTAGTTCAGGAAGCCCTGCAGAGCGCCGCTTGCGCTGCCGTCGATATCGAGCAGCATGTCCGGCGCCATCAGGTCGGGCACCACCGCCTTCACCTTGTGCAGCGCCATGCCGGCGGTGCGCGCATTGTCGGCGCGAATCTCCATGCGCGCGCCATCGAAGGCAATGGTGCCGTTGATGTTTTCGGCCTGCGGCCAGAGCGGCGCCTTGCCGTCGCCGGCCAGGTGCCCGGGCGCGTAATTGAGCTTGCCGTCGACGATGCGGCCGGCCACCCGGAATTCCCCCTTGGGGCGCTGGCCCGGGGCGCCGGCCCGAAACGGGAACTGCGACAGCTCGCCGCGCAGCTTCACGCTCACGTCCTCGGCCACGCCGCCTTCGAGCGCGCCGCCCAGCCAGGCGCGCAGCTCGGGCGGGGTCTGCAGCGGCAGGTACTTGTCGATCCGGTTCAGTTCCAGGCCGGACAAGGACAGGTTGACATCGACGTTGCCGAGCGCCTTGCCGCCCTGTGCCTTGAGCGGCATCAGGTGCTTGCCCGAGACCGTGCCGGCCAGCCGCCCCTGCACGAAATTCATCGACTCGACCCGCACCAGCAGCTGGTCCTTGGGCTCGAACGACCAGTGCGCGCGCAGCGCAAGCCGGTCGAACGGCATGGCCGGATCGGCGAACCAGGACGGCAACTGCAGCACCAGCTGCTGCGAATCGAGGCTCACGCTGCCGCCGGCGTCGGTCGCGTCGATCGCGCCGGACAGGTTCTCGAAACCCGGGATCGCCGGCATCGCGGCCTGCGCCGGCGCCAGCGCCGTCCTGGGGCGGGCCAGGCGCGCCGGCTGGGCCTTCAGGCCAAGTCCGGCCACCTTGCCCTGCACCCGGTAGGCCGAAATGGCCGGGTAGCGGCCCTGCCACTGGGCCGAAAAATCGAGCAGGCGCCCGCGTGGCCCGAAGTCGGCCAGCATCTGGCGCTGGGGCGCGCTCAGGGGCAGCTGCGCGGCCAGCGCGGCCAGCGTTTCCAGGTCAAGCTGGCGCGCGCGCAGCTCCATTTTTTCCGGCCTGCCGCCGCGCGCCGGCGTGAACGTTTCCGACAGCGTGGTCGGGGCCAGCGCCAGGCCGTCGCGCGTCTCGACCGAAAAATCGCTCAGCGTCATGCTGTGGCCGTCCGCGCCGAAGGCCGGCTTGCCGGCCGCGCTGCCGGCCAGGAATTGCTCGCGCGCCGACATGCGTCCGCT
>JBAQKU010000683.1:0-34450 GCA_049301315.1 Telluria sp. | reverse complement strand
TCGGTCAACACCTGGCGCGAGACGAATTCTGACAGAAAGGCGGTCGCGCCGCCGTCCGGCGTCAGTCCGACATTGATGTAGGCCACCGAGAAAAAGGCGTTGCGCGCGGCCACGAGCATGTCGCAGGCCAGCGCGAGAGACAGTCCGGCGCCGGTCGCACCGCCTTCGACGGCGGCAATCACGGGTTTGCCGCAATCGCGGATCGCGCGCACCAGCTGGTGCAGGTTTTCGAGCTTCTTGCGCCGCTGGACGGGCGACAGCGCGCGCCGCGTTGCGAGCTGGTTCAGGTCGCCGCCGGAGCAAAAGAACTCGCCGGCGCCGGTCAGCACGATGGCGCCGACCGCGGAATCGGCCGCTGCCTCGGCCAGCGCCGCCGGCAAGCCTTGGTACAGGCCAGGCGTGAAGGCGTTACGGGCCGCCGGATTATTGTTGACCAGGATGCGCACCGCGCCTTCCTGCCGGCTCAATACGGCGCCCGTCATGCCGCCAACCGCTTGCCAAGCGCGATGAAGCGCTGCAGGTGATGGTCTTCGTCGCCGAGCTGGTGGTCGATCATCACGAGGCGCTTGGCATAGTGCGCCAGCGGCAGTTCCCAGGTCATGCCGATGCCGCCGTGCAGCTGGATGCTTTCTTCGGCAACCAGCGCGCCGATGCGGCCGATGCTGACCTTGGCGGCCGCCAGCGCACGTTCGCGGGGCAGGCGCTCGGTATCGAGCGCAGCGGCGGCGTTGATCACTGCAGAACGGGCTTGTTCGATCTCCAGCAGCAGGTCCGCCATGCGGTGCTGCAGGGCCTGGAAGCTGCCGATCAGGATGCCGAACTGCTTGCGCGTGCGCAGGTACTCGAGGGTGGCTGTCTTGACCACTTCCATCGCGCCCAAGGCCTCGGCGCACAGTGCCAGCACACCGCGTCCGACCGCGCGTTCGAGCGTGAGGTAGCCTTGGTTCTCGGCGCCCAGCTGCGCGCCGGCGTCCAGTCTTACATCGTTAAGGGTGAGTTCGGCCACGCGCCCGCCGTCGATCACGGGGCAGCCGCGCACGCTCAGTCCCGGTGTGCCTGCCGGTAGCAGGAACAGCGAGATTCCGGCTTCGTCGCCGGCTGCGCCCGCGGTGCGGGCCGAGACCACGAACAGGTCGGCGTGCTCGCCTTGCTGCACCACGGCCTTGGCGCCGTTCAGCACCCACTGGCCGCCGCTGCGTTCGGCGCGGGTGTGCACCCGGGCCAGCTCGTAGTGCGTGCCGGGTTCGTCATGCGCGAACGAGGCGATGGTGGTGCCGTCGACGATGTTGGCCAGCAGCGCGCGCTGCGCTTCATTGCCGGCCGCGGCGATCGCGTCGCCTGCGAGTATGGCGCTGCCGAGCAGGGGTTCGACCACCAGGCCGCGTCCCAGCGCCTCGAAGACGACTGCGATGTCGAAGCCGGCGCCGCCGAAGCCGCCGTCGGCTTCCCGGAACAGGGCGCCGATGACGCCCAGTTCGGCGAACTGGCGCCAGATCTCGCGGCTGAAGCCCGGCGCCGACTTGACGATGCGGTCGCGGGTCTCGAAATCGTATTGTTCGGCGATGAAGCGGTTCAGGCTGTCGGCCAGCATGCGCCTTTCTTCTGTGTGTTCGAAGTTCATACTGTCCTTACAGTCCCAGGATCATCTTGGAAATGATGTTTTTCTGGATTTCGTTGGAGCCGCCGAAAATCGACAGCTTGCGGTTATTGAAGTACTGTGCGGCGGCACTGGCCGCCGCCTCGGGGCCGATCTGCATTGCGCTGTAGCCGTCCTCGAGCGCCTCGGGGATGAAGGGGCGCGCGTAGGGGCCCATCGCACGGCGTGTCAGCGACAGGATCTCCTGGCGGATTTCGGTGCCGCAGATTTTCAGCATCGAGCTTTCGGCGCCCGGCACGCCGCCGCCGGCCACCGCCGCGATCACGCGCAGGTTGGTGGTCTTCATGTTCTCGAGGTCGATCTCGACGCGCGCCACGCGGGCCGCGAACGACGGATCTTCGTCCAGCGGCCGGCCGTTGCGGGTCTGCTGCGCGCTAATGCGTTTGAGGCGTTCGAGCGCCGCGACCGAAAGGCCGACCCCGGCAATGTTGGTGCGCTCGTAGGTCAGCAGGTACTTGGCGCAGGTCCAGCCCTTGTCCTCTTCACCGACCAGGTTTTCGACCGGCACGCGCACGCCGGTGAAGAACACTTCGTTGACCTCGTGCTCACCCTCAAGCGTGATGATGGGGCGAACTTCGACGCCTGGCGTGGCCATGTCGATCAGCAGGAAGCTGATGCCTTGCTGTTTCTTGGCTTCGCGGTTGGTGCGCACCAGGCAGAAGATCATGTTGGCGTGCTGGCCGAGCGTGGTCCAGGTCTTCTGGCCGTCGACAATGTAATGGTCGCCGTCGCGCACGGCGGTGGTCTTGACCGCGGCCAGGTCGGAACCGGCGCCCGGTTCGGAGTAACCCTGGCACCACCAGTCGGAGCCGTCGAGGATGCGTGGCAGCCAGTAGCGTTTCTGCGCCTCGTTGCCGTATTTGATCAGCACCGGTCCCAGCATGTTGACGCCGAAGGGAACGATGCGCGGCGCGTTGGCCAGGCAGCACTCGTGCTCGAAGATGAACTTTTCGGCCGCGCTCCAGCCCGGCCCCCCATGTTCGACCGGCCAGTGATTGGCGAGCCAGCCGCGCGCGTTGAGGATCGCGTGCCATTGTTCCATGTCGGACTTGGACAGGTGCTTGCCGTTGGCGACCTTGTGGGACAGGCGGGCCGGCAGATTGTCGGCCAAAAAGGCGCGCACTTCACTTCGGAACAGCTCTTCTTCGGCGGTAAAATTCAAATCCATTTCAACGTTCCTCAATAAATCTCGAACAGGCCTGCGGCACCCATGCCGCCGGCGATGCACATGGTCACGACCGCGTATTTCACGCCGCGTCGTTTACCTTCAATTAACACGTGGCCGGCCAGGCGCGCTCCGGTCATGCCGAACGGATGGCCGATCGAAATCGCGCCGCCGTTGACGTTGAGCCGGTCGTCGGCAATGCCGAGCCGCTGCTGGCAGTAGATCGACTGCGAGGCGAACGCCTCGTTCAGTTCCCACAGGCCGATGTCGTCGACCGTCAGGCCGTGGCGCGCCAGCAGCTTGGGTACCGCAAAGACCGGGCCGATGCCCATTTCGTCGGGCTCGCAGCCGGCCAGCGCGAGGCCGCGAAAGGCGCCCAGCGCGGTCAGGTTGGCGCGCTCGGCTTGTTTCGCTTCCATCAGCACGCAGGCCGAGGCGCCGTCGGAGAGCTGCGACGAGTTGCCCGCGGTGATGAACTGGTCCGGGGCGCGTACCGGCGCCAGCCTGGCCAGCGCTTCATAGGTGGTGCCGCGCCGGTTGCAGGTGTCGGCGTCGACCGTCACTTCGCGCCTGGAGACGACACCGGTTTCCTTGTCGGTGACGGCCATGGTGGTGGTGCAGGCGATGATTTCGTCGCGATAGCGCCCTGCCAGTTGCGCCGCTTCGGTCTTGCGCTGGCTCTCGGCCGAAAAGCGGTCTTGCGTCTCGCGGCTGATGCCGTAGCGCGCGGCCACGATGTCTGCCGTTTCGATCATCGACAGATACAGCTCCGGCTTGTTCGCGACGATCCATGGGTCCATGCCGCTGTCGCCGTCCTCGCGGGTGCGGATATGCGAGATGCTCTCGACGCCGCCCGCGATCATGGCTGGCGCGCCATCGACGACGATGCGCCCGGCCGCCATCGCGATCGCTTGCAGCCCGGAGGCGCAAAAGCGGTTCACGGTGGTGCCGGCGATCGTGACGGGCAAGCCGGCGCGGATGATGGCCTGGCGCGCCACGTTGCGCCCGGTTGTGCCTTCAGGATAGCCGCAGCCGAGGATGGCGTCCTCGATCAGGGCCGGATCGATGCCCGCGCGCTCGACCGCGGCGCGCACTGCGAAGGCGGCGAGCGTTGCGCCCGGTGTGATGTTGAATTCGCCGCGGTGCGCCTTGGTGAGCGGGGTGCGGGCGGTTGAAACGATGACGGCTTCACGCATGTCGGTATGTCCTTGTTTATTCGGCTTTATTGAGACTGTCGAAGTTCGCGCCGCGCGCGACCAGCTCGACCAGCAGGGGCGAGGGCTGCCAGAACAGCGGCGCTTCCTTCGCAAATTCGCCGATGTCGGCCAGTACCTTGTCCAGCCCCACCTGGTCGGCATATTTCATCGGCCCGCCGCGATGGCGCGGAAAGCCGTAACCACAGAGGAGGGCCACGTCCACGTCGAGCGGACGCAGCGCGATGCGCTGATGGACCACGTTGGCGCCTTCGTTGATCATCGCGGCCATGTAGCGCCGCATGATCTCCTCGCCGGTAAAGTCGCGTGGGGTGACGCCGGCGCGGGTGCGCTCGGCGCTGATGATCGCTTCGACTTCCGGGTCGGGCGTGCCGCTGCGGGCGCCGTCCTGGTAGAGGTAATAGCCGCGCCCGGTCTTCTGCCCGAACCAGCCGCGTTCGCAGATGCGATCCGCGATCTGGACATAGCGCGCCTTCGGGTCGCGCGTGGCGGCGCGGCGCTTGCGCGTGGCCCAGCCGATATCGCCGCCGGCCAGGTCGGACATCTGGAATGGCCCCATCGGGTAGCCGAAATCGCGCACCGCCTTGTCGATCTGGTAGGGCGAGGCGCCGTCTTCCATCAGGTAGTCGGCGGCCTGGCGGTAGACCGCGAGAATGCGGTTGCCGATGAAGCCGTCGCATACGCCGGCGCGCACCGGCACCTTGCGCAGCTTCTTCGCCAGTTCGAACGCGGTCGCCACGACATCGGCCGACACCTTGGCCGGAACCACGATTTCGAGCAGTTTCATGATGTTGGCCGGCGAAAAGAAGTGCAGGCCGAGCACGTCCGCGGGGCGCGAGATGCTCGCCGCGATCGCGTCGATGTCGAGGTAGGACGTGTTGGTTGCCAGCACGGCGCCGCTCTTGCAGACGCGGTCGAGTTGCGCGAACACCTGCTGCTTGACCTCGATGTCCTCGAACACCGCCTCGATCACCAGGTCGGCCTGCGCCAGTGCCTCGTACGAAGTGCTGGCGCTCAGGCGCGCCATGACGGCGGCCTTGGCCTCGGCCGTCATGCGGCCCTTGGCGACCAGGCTGTCGTAGACCTTCTCGACATGCGCGCGGCCGCGCGCGAGCGCCGCTTCATCGCGCTCGATCATGGTGACCGGCAGGCCCGCGTCGAGCGCTGCCACCGCGATGCCAGCGCCCATCATGCCGCCGCCGACCACGCCGATCTGTTCGATCGGGCGCGGCTTTGCATTGCGCGTTTCGGGTGCCTTGAGTACTTCACGTTCGGCGAAAAAGGCGTGGATCAGGCCGGCGCGCTGCGGGCTGTCCATGCATTCCAGGAATAATTTGCGTTCAAGCTGCATGCCAGCCTCGAATGGCAGATCGAGCGCAGCCTCGACCGCCTCGACGATCTTCATCGGAGAAAACAGGCCGCGCGCTTTCTTCGCCACCTCGGCGCGCGCGCTTTCGATGGCGGCACGGCTGGCTTGGCGGTCGGCGAGTGCCCCGGCCGCGCGGGTAGGACGCAGCGGCGCCTGCGCGGCCAGCAGTTCTAGGGTGTAGGCCAGGCCTGCCTCGATCATGTCGGTTCCATCGGCGAGGCGGTCGACCAGGCCGGCCGCCAGCGCTTCATCGGCGCCGATGTGGCGCCCGCTCAGGATCAGGTCGAGCGCAGCGGCGGCCCCGATCAGGCGCGGCGTGCGTTGGGTGCCGCCGGCGCCCGGCATCAGGCCGAGCTGCACTTCGGGCAGGCCGAGCTTGGCATCGGCGCCGGCCAGCCGGTAGTGCGCTCCCAGCGCTATTTCGAGCCCGCCGCCCAGCGCCGCTCCGTGGATCGCGGCCACCACGATCTTGCCGCTGGACTCGATCCGCTTGCATACCTCGGGCAGGGTGGGCGGCAGCGGCGGCTTGCCGAACTCGCGGATATCGGCGCCTGCGATGAAGTTGCGTCCCGCGCCGACCAGCAGCACGGCTTCGACCTCGGGATCGGCATCGGCCGCGTCGAGCGCGGCGATCAGGCCGCGGCGCACGTCCACGCCCAGTGCATTGACCGGCGGGTTGTTGATGGTAACTAGAAGAATCTTGCCGCGCAGTTCGCGGATGACGGCTTCGGCTTGCGTGGCGGGGTGCATCGTGCCTCCAGATGATCGAGCCGAGTGGCTCTAATGGAGGACGATTGTCGGCGGGATCGGAATTATTGACAATTCCCTCTGTCTTTGACAGATAGTCAAATTAGATTTGACGATGGCGGTGTGGCGTCGCTAACTCTGCCATTGGCCCGCCAGCGCGACGATGTGATCGCGCAGGTAGTCGATCAAGGTGCGCGTCGCGGGGGACGGATAACGATTGGGCAGGGTGAGGACGTACAGGTTGCCCCCGAGATTGTCGATGCGGTGGTCCAGCAAGAGCGGGCGCAGGGTGCGATAGGCCGGTGAATGCGATACGTACACCGGCAGCAGGCCGATTCCCATGCCCTGGGAAACCGCATCGGCGAGCAGCGGGAAATCGTCCGATTGCAGTGTTCTTTGCAGCGTGACCGTCTTGCTGTCGCTGTCATCGTGCTGATTGGTCAGCTTCAGGGTGACCAGGTGGCCAGGGTAGGGCGACGCCACCAGCGTGTGCTGTTCGAGGTCGGCGGGCGACGCGATCGGGCCATGCTGGCGCAGGTAGTCGGGCGAGGCGTACAGCTTCCACTGGATCGGGCATATCTCGCGCGCCACGCAATCGAGCGGCGGCGTCAGCGTGATTTTCAATGCGACGTCGACTTCGGCCGCGATCAGGTCGTGGATCCGGTTGTTGAACGTGACACTGAGCGTGATGCCGGGATGGGCGCGCGCAAATTCGAGCAGGATCGCACTGACGTACATCCTGCCAAAGCCGGTCGGCACGCTGATGCGCACATGGCCGCGCAGGGTCTGTCCAAGGCTGTCGATCGATGCGCGCGTGGTGCTCAGGTCCTCGATCATGCGCTGGCCGTGGTCGTACATGATCTGTCCGGCCTGGGTCAGTTCCAGGCTGCGCGTCGAACGGCGCAGCAGCTGGGCCCCGGTTTCGCGCTCGAGAAGCTTGAGCTGATGGCTGATGTTGGAGCGCGTCATCCCGAGCTTGCGGGCGGCGGCGCTCAGGCTGTGCGAATCGACAATCTCGACGAACATGCCGATTAAATTCAGGTTCATTTGGCGGCTTGTTGAATTAAACTGAACAGACCTGCCTATATTAAGGGTATTGTCGTTTTTCAGCAACTGTAGCATAGTACTTTCCAGAATATTTCCCAGCGGACGAATGGGTAACGACAGTCCGGGACTTTGGTGGTCTTTCCCCCTTGAATTTGTGCGGAAACAGCCTGGGCGCATCGCGCCACGCGGCTCTTTGCCCGGCATCTGACGAGGAATCAAGTTAGCCAATACAAGAAGGCGCGCTGGCGGGCACGTAGCAGTGTCTGCCGGATTTTTGCAATGTGTCCCTGACAGGACATGACGAATCAATGGATGAGGTGGAGATATGAAGAATACGTATAAACGGGCCGCTATGGCAGCACTGGTGGCATGCACCCTGGGCCTGTCCGCAGCCCACGCGGACGAACTCACGGTCGGTGTCCAATTGCCTATGACCGGCACCCTGGCGCGGGTTGGATCGGGCATGCAGGAAGGGATCATGGTCGCTGCCGAGGTGTTCAACAAAGCCAACGGCAAGCACAAGATCAAGCTGATCACGGTCGACGACGAGTCGGCTCCGGCAAAGGCGATCGCGGCCGTGGAAAAGCTGGCCAGCCAGGGTGCGCTTGCCATTACGGGCGGTTACGGCTCGAACAATATCGCGCCGGCATCGGATGCGGCCAGCAAGCTCGGCCTGGTGTACGTGACATCGGGTGGCGTCGACGACAGCCTGGTCAACAGCGGCCACAAGAATTTCTTCCGCATCAATAATACTGCCGGTTATCAGAAGGCCATGGTCGGGCTGCTGGCCGATATGAACATCAAGTCGGTATCGGTCATCTATTCGACCAAAGAGGCGACCACCGGTCTTGCCAAGGATCTGGAGAAGACCTTGAGCGCCAAAGGCGTGAAAGTCGTGGGGCATGCGTTCGACCCGGCCATGACCGATTTCAAGCCGATCATCAACAAGATCAAATTGCGCGACAAATCCGAAGTCATCGCGATGGTCGGCTACGAAAATGATTATGTCGGCATCCTGCGCGCTGCACGCGTGCTCAAGCCGGCAGTCAAGGCGATGGTCGGGGTCTGGTCGCTGGCGACGCCGAAAATGGCGGCCGATTTTCCGGACCTGATGCCCAACGTGTACGGCACCGCCGTGCTGCCTTTCCCTGCCGAGTTCAAGACCGCCGACGGCAAATCCTTTAATGAAGCTTACCGCAAGCTGTACAAGAAGGAGCCGGACTATCTGGGCCAGTTCGGCTATGTCCAGTCGATGCTGTTGTTCGAGGCGCTCGCGCGCGCTGCCGACAAGGGCACGCTCAAGAAGGATGGCGTGGCCGAGGAGATGCGCAAGACCGACCGCGAGACGCTGATTGGCCACGTTCGTTTCGGCAGTAATGGCGACAACCCGAATTTCACGCACCGCATGGGCCAGCATCAAGCCGGCAAGGTCGTGATTGTCTGGCCCAAGGATGCGGCGACCGGCACCATCAAGTTCCCGGGCCTGCCCTGGTAAACGGCGCCCTGTGCGCGGATAAATTCAATGGAATAACGATATGACGGAATTGATACTGCAAGCGCTCTACTCGGGGTTGCTGCAGGGCGGCTCGTACGCCTTGATCGCCCTCGGCCTGGCGCTGGTGTTCGGTGCGATGAAAGTGATCAACCTGGCGCACGGAGAGCTCGTGCTGCTCTCTGCCTACATCGCTTACTCGGTGGAGTCGCAACTGGGGTGGAATCCGGTGTTCGCGATTCCGGTCTCGCTGGTGGTGGTGTGCCTGGCGTCGGTGATGGTCTACCTGGTGGTCAGCCGCATCAAGCACGACCGCGAGATCAATTCGCTCATCCTCACGTACGGCATTGGCGTGATCATGACGAATGCGATTTTGTTGATCTGGAAGGCCGATGTGCGCTCCACCGGTTCGAGCTGGCTTCAGGAAGCCTTCGTGGTCGGCCCTTTGTACAGCATGCGCGGCGAAGTGCTGTTCTTTGTCGTCAGCCTGGCCATGATCGTCGGACTGTGGTGGTGGCTCTCGCGCAGCTGGTACGGACGCGCGGTGCGCGCTGTCTCCAGCAATCGCAATGCCGCCATGCTCATGGGTATCAATCCCGGCTATACCGAACTGGTGTCGTTCGTCGTGGCGGGCATTCTTGCCGCGGTTGCCGGCGTGGCGTTGTTCAGCTATGGCGTGATCAGTCCTGCCTATGGAAACGTCCTGACGGTCAAGGCATTCATCATCACGGTGCTGGCAGGGATCGGTTCGATTCCCGGTGTCTTGATCGGCGCGGTGCTGCTTGGCGTGGCCGAAGCACTGACGGTGACGCTGGCCAGTTCGGCGCTGCAGGAGCTGGCTGGCATGGGATTGTTCCTGGTTGTTTTATTCGTCATGCCGAACGGGCTGTTCGGCGCGAAAGGGAGGCGCGGATGAAGTCGAATCTGGCATTGGTTGGCGCGCTGCTGGCCGTCTACGTCGGGGTGCCCCTGGCATTCGGCGGCGACAGTTATGTAATGAGCCTGGTGGTCGCTTCGATGGTCATCGGTGGCGTCGCACTGTCGTGGGCGCTGCTCGGCAACCTGGGCGGCATGGTCAGTTTCGGGCATGCGGCGTTTTTCGGCGTGGGCGCGTACACCTCCGCGCTGGTGAGCATGAAGCTCGGCGTTCCGGTACTTGTTGCGATCCTGATGGGGGGCGGCGGGGCTGTTGTCGCATCGCTGCTGATGCTGCCAGTGCTGCGCCTGAGGGGGCCGTATTTTGCGCTGGCCATCCTGGCATATGCCCATATCTTCCGCATCCTTGCAACCGAATGGACCTCGGTGACGGGAGGTTCTGGCGGGCTGGCGAGCGTTCCGCGCCTGCCCGAGATCCTCGGCTATGACCTGAGCAGCAAGACCGGCGGCTACCTGGTGATCCTCACCATCGTGCTGGCCTTTGCCGCCCTGTATCACTTCATTCGCGTCAGCCATTACGGCCTGGCCTTGCGTGCCATGCACGAGAGCGAGGACGCGACCCGGGTGGTGGGCGTCAACAGCACCTTGCTCAAGGGGCTCATGCTGCTCGTTTCCGCATTCATGTGCGGGGTGGTGGGCGCCTTCAACGCCCATTACATCAACTTCCTCGAGCCCGATTACGCCTTTAGCGGCCTGTGGGTGACGCTGCCGATCGTGGCGGCGATCTTCGGCGGCTACCGCACCATTACCGGGCCGATCGTCGGCGCCGTGGTGGTGTATCTGGTCGACCAGTTGATTTTCAAGAGCATCATCCCGTCGGGGCACCAATTGGTACTGGGCGTGCTGCTGGTGGGAATGATCGTCTTCAGTCCGGAGGGCTTGCTTTCCCTGGTGCGCAAGTTCATGAGGAAAAAACATGTTGCAGCTTGAGAATGTATCGGTCACGTTCGGTGGCCTTACCGCGGTCGATCGCGTGACGCTTTCCATCGAAACCAAGGATGTGGTCGGCCTGGTGGGACCCAACGGGGCGGGCAAGACCACCTTGTTCAATGCGATTTCCGGCCTGGTGCGTCCGAGCAGCGGACGCATCATGTTCGACGGGACCGATGTGGTGGCCGCGCCGATGTACCGGCGCGCCCGGATGGGCATCGGGCGCACCTTCCAGATTCCGCAGCCGATGCATGAACTGACGGTGAGGCAGAATTTGCTGGTGGCCCAGCGCTTCGGCACCGGCAAGGTCGATCAGAAAAAGATCGACGAAATCCTGGAGTTCACCAGCCTTGGCGCCAAGGACGGGCGCGACGCCGCCACCGAGCTGGCCCTGACCGAATTGAAGGCGCTCGAAGTGGCCAAGGCGCTTGCCACCAATCCCAAGTTGTTGTTGCTCGATGAAGTGCTGGCCGGCCTGGAGACCACCGGCAAGCGGCGCTTCATGGGCATGCTCAAGGATTTGCACGCGGCTTTTTCGGTCGGCATCGTCATTATTGAACACGATATTGAAACCATCAGCAATTTGTGCCACCGGGTTGCGGTGCTTGACTTCGGCCAGGTGATCGCCGATGGCACGCCCGCCGAGGTCTTCAGCGATCCGGCGGTCATCAAGAGCTATACGGGAGCCGAGCATGCTTGAAATTTCCAATGTGCGCGCCGGTTATGGCGCCATCAATGTGTTGTGGGACGTTTCGCTGAAGGTGGCGCGTGGACAGCTGACCACGATCATCGGCCCGAACGGCGCCGGCAAGACCACGCTGCTGCGCGCCATCATGGGCCTGCTGCCGGTGTCGCAGGGCGAGGTGACGCTGGATGGGAAAAACTTGAACGGCACCCGCACATGGGAAATGGCGGACGTGTCGATGGCGATGATTCCGGAAGGGCGCATGACCTTTCGCGACATGAGCGTGGAGGAAAACCTGATCGTGGGCGCGTTCGCGAAGCAGCATCGGGCGCGCGTGAAGGACAATCTCGAGATGTCGTATCAGATGTTTCCGCGCTTGAGGGAACGGCGCAGCCAGCTGGCCGGTTCGCTGTCCGGCGGCGAGGCGCAAATGCTGGCGATGGCGCGCGGCCTGATGTCCGACCCGAAGCTGTTGATCATCGACGAGCCTTCACTTGGCCTGGCGCCGGTGGTGGTAAACGAACTGTTCGAGACCCTGGCGCGGCTGAAAGAGGGGGGCCGCACGATCGTGCTGGTCGAGCAAAATACGCAGCGGGCAGTCGGCGTGGCGGACCACGTTTACTTAATGCAAAGTGGGAAGGTCGTGCTGTCCCAGCCGGCGGCCGAAGTGAGCCTCGATCACTTGCATGATCTCTATTTCGCAAGGTAGCGCTGTGGATGCCGTTTCCCCGCCTGGACACGAGGCGCTCATGCAAAGCGGTTTCAAGGAGTTGCTGGGCCATCGGATCGCGCACTGGGAAGCGGACCGGGTCACGATTGAACTTGACATCGGCCCGCAGCACCACAACCGTGCGGGAACGGTGCATGGCGGCGTGCTGGCCGCGCTGATCGATGTCGCCGGCGCGCTGTGCGGCCTGTATTGCGAGACGCCGGGGCATGTTCGCAAAGCGATCACCTTGTCGCTCACGTCCAACTTCACCGGACGGACATCGACGGGCCGGATTTCGGCCGTCGGACACAAACGCGCCGGCGGCACCAGTATCTTTTTTTCCAGCGTTGAAGTGACAAACGAACTGGGTCAGATCATTGCCTTGGGTGAAACCGTCAATCGCTATGGCAAAGGCAGCGCGCATGCGCACGGCGTGCCGGCGTGACCTGTCTTAATCATCACTTGACGTCCTCCCCGTCCTGAAGGGCGGAGATCGTCAAGGTGCGCGTCAAAACCGACGGCAGCGGTGTCGATACCGCCAACGTCAAGATGGAGCTGGTGCCGCAACTTGTGGCGGAGCTTGGTTAAGCTCGCGGTGTAGCGGGCACGCCGCGTCGGCGTGCCCTTGCTTCTGTCAGCAGAACGCCTGGATGCCGGTCTGGGCGCGGCCCAGGATCAGGGCGTGGATGTCGTGGGTGCCTTCGTAGGTGTTGACAACCTCGAGGTTGACCATGTGACGGATCACGCCGAATTCATCGGAAATGCCGTTACCACCCAACATGTCGCGCGCCACGCGGGCGATCTCGAGCGACTTGCCGCAGGAATTGCGCTTCATCATCGAGGTGATTTCCACCGCGGCGGTGCCGGCATCCTTCATGCGACCCAGTTGCAGACAACCCTGCAGGCCGAGCGTGATTTCGGTCTGCATGTCGGCCAGCTTCTTTTGCACCAGCTGGTTGGCGGCCAGCGGACGGCCGAACTGCTTGCGGTCGAGCACGTACTGGCGTGCGATGTGCCAGCATGCTTCTGCCGCACCCAAGGCGCCCCAGGCAATGCCGTAGCGCGCCGAATTGAGGCAGGTGAAGGGGCCTTTCAGGCCGCGCACGTCGGGAAACGCGTTTTCTTCCGGACAGAACACATTGTCCATCACGATCTCGCCGGTCACCGACGAGCGCAGGCCGAATTTTCCGTGAATGGCAGGGGCGGTCAGGCCGGCCATGCCTTTTTCCAGCACGAAGCCGCGGATCTCGCCTTCATCGTCCTTGGCCCAGACCACGAACACGTCGGCCACCGGCGAATTGGTGATCCACATCTTGGCGCCGCTCAGGCTATAGCCGCCCGCAACCTTCTTGGCGCGCGTGATCATCGAGCCGGGGTCGGAACCGTGGTTCGGTTCGGTCAGGCCGAAACAGCCTATCCATTCGCCGCTGGCCAGCTTGGGCAGGAATTTCTGGCGCTGCGCTTCGGTGCCGAATTCGTAAATGGGCACCATCACCAGCGAGGACTGCACGCTCATCATCGAGCGGTAGCCCGAATCGACGCGCTCGACTTCGCGCGCGATCAGGCCGTAGCAGACGTAGTTCAGGCCAGGACCGCCGTATTGCTCGGGAATGGTGGTGCCCAGCAGGCCCAGTTCGCCCATTTCCCGGAAGATCGAGGTGTCCATCTTTTCGTTGCGAAAAGCTTCCAGGATGCGCGGCGCGAGCCGGTCCTGGCAATACGCACCAGCCGCTTCGCGCACCATGCGCTCGTCTTGCGTCAGTTGCTGGTCGAGCAGCAGTGGATCGAACCAGTTGAAGGTCGGTTTCGCGTTTTTGGTTTGCATGTTTTTCTCTCAGGATGGATCGGTTTGCCGATCGTATTGAAGGGGGTGCCGGATCATCCGGTGTTCTGGTTTCGCACACGTTGCATAAGCGGACTATGCTTGCGGCCTTAACTCAAAGTAATATAGCGGGATGGACGATGTGCCGCAAACGAAAAATCCGCACTGGCATGTGCGTTTTACGCACGCGTTAAACTTGATTGGGTGGTTGTATGCGCAGAAAAATTCCGAGCACCTGGGCCCTGACCGCGTTTGAAGCGGCGGCCCGGCACCAGAGCTTTACCAAGGCGGCCTCCGAACTGGCGCTCACGCAAAGCGCGGTCTGCCGCCAGGTTGCCGCCCTGGAAGAGTTCCTTGGCTTGCCCCTGTTTCACCGCACCAAGCGCGGCGTGGCGCTGACCGAGGCCGGCCTGGCCTATAGCCGGCAGGTGGCCATCCGTCTCAACGCGGTCGAGCGCGATACGCTTGAACTGATGGCGCACCGGGGGCTGGGCGGCACGCTGGAACTGGCCGTGGTGCCGACCTTCGCCACCAAATGGCTGATGCCGAGGCTGGCGCTGTTCCAGAAAAATAATCCGGACATCGCCGTGAACCTGACGCCGCGGGTGCGTCCTTTCCTGTTCAACGAAACCGAATTCGATGCGGCGATTCATTGCGGCGACGCCAACTGGCCGGGGGCCGAGGCGCGCTGCCTGATGCGGGAAAACCTGGTGCCGGTGTGCAGCCCGCGCCTGATCGCGCCGCACACGCAACTGACGCCCGCGCAGGTGCGGCAATACCCGCTGCTGCAGCAATCGACCCGGCCCTATGCCTGGCGCCAGTGGTTCGCATCGCTCGGGATGGAAGTGGAAGGGGACATGAGCGGCTCGCGCCATGAACTGTTTTCGATGCTGGGCCAGGCGGCCATCCATGAAATGGGAATCGCGCTGATCCCGCCGTTCCTGATCGAAGACGAACTCAGGCAAGGCTTGCTGACGGTTCCCGTGATCCATCCGTTTGTCAGCGACAGGTCGTATTACTTCATGTATCCGGAACGCAAATCCGAAAGTGCGGCGCTGGGCTATTTCCGGAACTGGCTCGAAGCCGAAGCGCTTGCCTACCGCCGCGAAGCCGGGCTGGACCTGGCGTGAACGGACGCTTCGAAAAGTCCTATTTCACATTAAGATCTTTCCTCATCTGGTCGTACTGTTCCTTGGTGATTTCCCCGCTGGCATAGCGCCTGTCGAGTATGGCGGACGCTGTTTCTCGCCCTTCGCGCGGGGAAAACCGGGCAGTGCCGCGCGACAGGAACCAGATCAGGGCGCCAAAAAACAGCAAGGGAAAGATCCACATCAAACCGAAGCCGTGCATACCCCAGTATAAACAATTCATCATGTTTTCTCCTTGGCCGGCGCTGCAATGAAAACGTATCGCTCTTCCCATAACTTGGACAAGCGTCGCTTGCGCATGATTCCCGCCGGCGTTGCGGGAACAGTGCCGGAAGACGATGTCATCGATACATTGCTTCTTGGCACATCCGGAGTAATATGAATTCAGGGAATGCGTAATACCGGCGTAAGCGAGCTCGCTATGTGAGCTAACCGACAGACAGAGCAAATCGAAAGGAGGATAAGGAAGGCAAGCGGGGGCACCGCGTCCTGCCTGGCTGTCGCGCCGTAGCTTGAACAGGAGTACACAATGAGAACAATCTGCAGTGTGCTTGCAGTGCTTGGTGCGGGTGTGGGAAGTGCGTACGCGCAAAGTTCTTCGACCGTGTATGGACTGCTGGACGCAGGCATCGTGGTCGAACGCACGTGTGACAGTTGTCCGGTCACGAAAGTGAGCAGCGGCGTCGCCTCGGGATCGCGCCTTGGCTTGCGTGGCAGTGAGGCATTGGGCTCGCGCCTGTCGGCCATCTATACACTTGAAGCGGGCCTGCTGACCGACACGGGACGCTCCGACCAGGGCGGCAGGCTGTTCGGCCGCCAGGCGTTTGTCGGTCTGGAAGGCAACTTCGGCGCACTCACCGTGGGGCGCCAGTTCAATCTTGAATACCTGGCGCTGACCGACGTGGCCGACCCCTTCAAGGGCGGCATGGCCGGCAGCGCGACCAACCTGGCCGGCTATTCCGACAAGCAGGTCGACAACAGCCTTCATTACTACACGCGCGACATGCATGGTGTGTCGGCCGCGGCCTCGTACGCGCTCGGCGAAGAGCCCGGCAACGCCAGGGGCAACCGGGCCTGGGGTATTTCGATCGGTTTCGCCCAAGGGCCGCTGTCGCTGCGCGCCGCGCACCAGAACAAGCATGTGGCCAAGGTCGCCCCCTCGACCGAGATGGGCATCAACATGGATGCGAAAAACAGCATTCTCGCCGCCAACCTCAAGCTGGGCCGCCACCTGACCGCGTACGCCGCCTACAGCGTCAACCGCGGATGGGGCAGTTCGCCGTTGTGGAATCCCGATAATCCCTACGGCGCGGGCATGGCGTCGACCCCCTCGACCGACAGCCGCGATGTCCTGGTCGGCGTGGCCGTCCCGTTCGGTCGCACCACCTTGCTCGCTTCGTATATCCGCAAGAACGACCGCGACCTGGCCAACCGCGACGCCAACCAGGTTGCCGTGGGCGCGAGCTACTCGCTGTCGCGCCGCACCGATTTCTATGCGGCCTATTCGCGCATCACCAACCGCAACGGGGCAACCTACACGGTCGGCAACGCCACCGAGGCCGGCTCGGGCTCGTCGGCGGTCAATATCGGCATGCGCCACGCCTTCTGAATCGCAGCTGAAAACGCTATGTTCGGTACCGCACGGACGCTGATATGTCGATCGTTATATATTGCCGTACGGATTGGGCCCGGCGTGTTACCCTACCGCCACATTCACCGCAAGTTCACACTGGAAGCAGGTATCCTGGAATGTCCAGTCCGCATGACCCGAACCAAAATCACCTTCTTGCCGCATTGCTCGACGCCGAATTCGACCGTCTCGCACCGCACCTCGAACTGATTGCCATGCCCCTTGGCGACGTGCTCTACGAGTCCGGCGGCAAGCTGTCGCACGTCTATTTTCCGACCACGTCGATCGTCTCGCTGCACTACCTGCTCGAGAATGGCGGCTCGTCCGAAATCGCCGGCGTCGGCAACGAAGGCGTGCTTGGGATATCGCTGTTCATGGGCGGCGACACCACGCCCAGCCGCGCGGTGGTGCAAACCGGGGGCTTCGGCTACCGCCTGCCCTCGAGAATCCTGATGGAAGAGTTCAACCAGGCCGGGCCGGTATTGCGGCTGCTGCTGCGCTACACCCAGGCCTTGATCACCCAGATGTCGCAGACCGCGGTGTGCAACCGCCATCATACCGTCGAGCAGCAATTGTGCCGCTGGCTGCTGCTCACGCTGGACCGATTGCCCTCGAACGAGCTGACCATGACGCAGGAACTGATCGCCAACATGCTCGGCGTGCGGCGCGAGGGGGTCACCGAGGCCGCAGGGCGCCTGCAAGGCTATGGCTACATCAGCTACCGGCGCGGGCATATCACCGTACTCGACCGGGTCGGCTTGGAACACGACGTATGCGAATGCTACGGTGTCGTCAAGAAAGAATTCACGCGCCTGTTGTCGGACGTGCGTCAGCGCCAAGTGCCTGCCGCCGCCCGCACTGCCTGACTCGCGCACTTTCGCATCACCTTGTTTGAGCCGGGGCCAGCGCTCAGTAGTCCGTCACCAGGGTATCAATCTATGCAATTTTTTAAGAACCAGTCGGTCGAACGCCTGTTGCTGGCCGGTTTTGCCGCCACGATGGGGGTGCTGCTGCTGGTGGGCGGCATCGCGCTCAGCTATGCGGTCGAATCGGCCGGCGCCGTCAACCTCATCAAGACGAGCATCATCTTGCTGCTGCTGTTCCTGGCGCTGCTGTTCGTGCGGCTGCAAGGGGCGATCCGCGCCCGCGCCGCGCATGAATTGGCCGTTGCCCAGGCGCCGCTGCTGCTGCTCAAGGCCGGCGTGCTGCAGGACGCCATTTTCAACAGCGCCAATTTCTCCAGCATTGCGACCGACGCGCAGGGCGTGATCCAGATCTTCAACGTCGGCGCCGAACGCATGCTCGGCTATTCGGCCGCGGACGTGGTCGACAAACTGAACCCGGCCAACATCTCCGATGAGCAGGAGTTGATCACGCGCGCCGAGGCCCTGAGCGCGGAGTTCGACGCGGCCATCACGCCCGGTTTCGAGGCGCTGGTGTTCAAGGCCTCGCGCGGGATCGAGGATATTTACGAGCTCACGTACATCCGCAAGGACGGCAGCCGTTTTCCGGCCGTGGTGTCGGTGACGGCGCTGCGCGACGCGAGCGGCAAGGCCATCGGCTACCTGCTGATCGGCACCGACAACACCGCGCGCAAGCAGGTCGAGGCCGAGCAGGCCCTGCTCGACCAGCGCCTGCGCGACCAGCAGTTCTACACGCGCTCGCTGATCGAATCGAATATCGACGCCATCATGACGACCGACCCGCGCGGCATCATCAGCGACGTGAACCAGCAAATGGAAATGCTCACGGGCCGCACCCGCGACGAATTGATCGGTGCGCCGTTCAAGAATTACTTCACCGAACCGCAACGCGCCCAAGACGCCATCACGCGCGTGCTGCGCGAGAGCAAGGTTACAAATTACGAGCTGACCGCGCTGGGCCATGACGGCAAGCAGACCGTGGTGTCGTACAACGCGACCACCTTTCACGACCGCGACCGCAAGCTGCAGGGCGTGTTCGCGGCGGCGCGCGACGTCACCGAACACAAGCAGTTCGAGCATGCGCTGCAGGAGACCAATGCCGAGCTCGAGAAGGCCAAGGCTGCCGCCGAGAAGGCCAACCGCGCGAAATCTGAATTTCTCTCGAGCATGAGCCACGAACTGCGCACCCCGCTCAACGCGGTGCTCGGGTTCGCCCAGCTGATGTCCTCGGACGTGCCGCCGCCGCCGCCGAACCAGCAGCGCTCGATCGACCAGATCCTCAAGGGCGGCTGGTACTTGCTGCGCCTGATCAATGAAATCCTGGACCTGGCAATGATCGAATCGGGCAAGGTGTCGGTGTCGCAGGAATCGATGGCGATGGGCGATGTGCTGCAGGACTGCCAGGGCATGATCGAGCCGCAGGCCGCCAAGCGCGGGATCCAGCTGACCTTCCCCAAGTTCGACAAGATGCTCTATATCCATGCCGACCGCACCCGCGTCAAGCAGGTGATGATCAACCTGTTGTCCAATGCAATCAAGTACAACGGCGTGGGCGGCGCGGTCATCGTGCAGTGCGTCGCGAGGGGCAAGGAGCGCGTGCGCATCAGCGTCAAGGATACCGGCGCCGGCCTCACGCCCGAGCAACTGGGTCAGCTGTTCCAGCCGTTTAACCGCCTTGGGCAGGAAGACAGCGTTGAGGAGGGCACCGGCATCGGCCTGGTCGTGACCAAGCAGCTTGTCGAGCTGATGGGCGGGACCATCGGGGTCGAGAGCAGCGTCGGGGTCGGCACCGTATTCTGGGTTGAATTTGCCTCCGCCGAGGCGCCCGAGCTCGTGCTTGGCAAGCACGACGAGGCTGCGCTGGTGCGGCGCCCGGCGAGCCCGCGCGGTCCGACCGACCAGCCTACGCTGTTGTACGTCGAGGACAACCCGGCCAACCTGGCGCTGGTCGAGCAGCTCATTGCGCGCCGCGGCGACTTGAAACTGCTGACCGCCATCGACGGCCACCTGGGCATCGAACTGGCGCGCGCCTACCTGCCCGACGTGATCCTGATGGATATCAACCTGCCGGGCGTCAGCGGCTACGGCGCCCTCAAGATCTTGCACGACGACCCCGAAACGGCCCACATTCCGATTCTTGCGCTGTCGGCCAATGCAGTTCCGCGCGACATAGAAAAAGGGCTGGAAGCGGGCTTCTTCCGTTATCTGACCAAACCGATCAGGGTGCGCGAGTTCATGGACGCGCTTGACGTTGCCTTGCATCATGCGGCTGAACACGGGCTGGCCGACCCGGTAGAACCGGGACAACAATGAACACGTCGATGATTATTCTGGGAAGACTTTAATGCTGCTCGCCTCTGAAATCCTGAACGCTTCCATCCTGATCGTTGACGACCTGGAAGCGAACGTCATGCTGCTCGAGCAGATGTTGCGCAATGTTGGCTATGTCAACATCACGACCACGCAAGATCCCTGCGCGGTGCAAGCCTTGCACCTCGCGCACCGCTACGACCTGATCGTGCTCGACCTGCAGATGCCCGAGATGGATGGCTTCCAGGTCATGGACGCCCTGAAGGAGATCGAGACCGACGGCTACCTGCCGGTGCTGGTCATCACGGCGCAGCCGGGCCACAAGCTGCGCGCCCTCAAGGCCGGCGCCAAGGACTTCGTGAGCAAGCCGTTCGACCTGGTCGAAGTGCAGACGCGCATTCACAACATGCTCGAAGTGCGGCTGCTGTACAGCAAACTGGCCGACTACAACCGGGTGCTCGAGCAGACCGTGCTGGAGCGTACGGCGCAGCTGCGCGAAAGCGAGGCGCGCTTCCAGCGTTTCACCGAACTGTCCTCGGACTGGTACTGGGAACAGGATGCGCAAGGCAAGCTGACCAATTGTTCCGGCCCCGTGACGGAGATGCTCGGCATTGACGGTGCGGGCGGCTGGAACGCGGCCGAACGGGCGCTACTTGACGCCAACATCGCGAGCCGGCGGCCCTTCCTCGATCTCGTCTACAGCCGTGTCAAGGCCGACGGCGCGACCCAATACATGCAGGTGAGCGGCGAGCCGATGTTCGATACCTGCAGCCGCTTCATCGGCTACCGCGGGATCGGGATGGACATCACCGAGCGCATGCAGCCATGCGCCACCGGGCGTGAAAAATAAGTAAGCTGTCAGATTGTTTCCCGTTTTGTTTTGGAGGCGATATGACCAGCACACTTGATCCCGACAATTTCCCGACTCCGCCTGGGCGCGGACTGGGCCGCGGCCACGGCACCGGCGCACTCGGACCGAGCGACACTTCCGACAGCGGCAGCGACCTGGTCGGCGCGCCCGGCATTGCCCAGCAGGAGGTCCTGGACCTGGACACCGGCACCACCTCCGACCTTGAACCTGGCACTGCCGGCAACACGGCCGGACCGGACGTCGGCGACGCCGATCTCGACAGCGATACCGATTCCGGCGGCACCGGCGAGCGCGCCGCGTCGGGGCGCGACAGCGTCGAGCGCGACGGGGCCGACATCGATGTCGACCACATCGAGAGCATCCCATCGCTCGACCTGAGCGAGGAAGACCTCGAGTTCCTGGCGAGCACGCCGCCGGGCCAGGCGCCGCGCCGCAAATAAGGCGCGCTCATGCGGGGAATCGGGCGCATGCGGCGCGTCGCCCAGCCCCGGCCCCTTCGTCGCCTCCGCTTGCCTCTGCTCGAACATCAGCGCGCATATACCTGTCGAGCAGGCCTGGCAGGTGGAAGCGGCCCAACGACATCAGCTTGACGGCTCCGCCGGCAAACACCTCGCGTCGTGGATGCCGGGCCGCGTACAGGATCGCCTCGGCCACCAGTTCGGGCGCGTAGACGGGCGGCGGCAGGGCCGGTTCGCGCTCCATGCCATATCTGGCGTGCACGGTGTACAGGGCGTCGATCGCGGCCGGCTTGACCAGGGTCACCGAGATCGGCGCCTTTTCTTTTTCCAGCTCCATGCGCAGCGAATCGGTAAATCCCTTGACCGCGTGCTTCGATGCCGGGTACATGCCCTGCATTTGCACGGCGCGCTCGGACAGATCGCTGCCCAGGTTGATCAGCGCGCCGCCGCCGCGCGTTTTCATGTGCCTGACCGCTTCCAGCGAGCCATGCACCACGCCCCAGAAATTCGTTTGGAACAAGCGCTGCTTGTCTTCCGGTGAAACGCGCGCGGACATCGAGCTTCCGGCATGATTGATCCAGGTGTCGACGCGCCCGAAGCGCTCGATGGCCGCCATGCCGACGCGCGCCACGTCGGCCTGCCTGCCGACATCGGCGGTGACGGTGAGTACCACAGTGCCGTGGCGCCGCAGTTCGGCGGCCATCTGGTCGAGCGCAGCGGCGCTGTCCGCGGCCAAGACCAGGCGCGCGCCACGACTGGCCGCCATGCGCGCGGTAGTCAGGCCGATGCCGCCGGTAGCGCCGGCGATCACCATTATCTGCTCGGAGAGATGCTTTAAGCGAAGAGCCATGGCCAGGTCCTTTCGTATGCGAAGGTGACCTATGGATGACTGCCGATACGCCGGATTGGTTCGAAGGGAGCCGCGCGTTAGTGGCCGCGATATGGCGGTGCGCAAGCAGGCAAGAGAAAAAACTTAGGTGAGTGTGGGAAAAGATTGTTTCGATGTTCGGGTTAAGGTAGACAGAGCGAAACCGGGGTAAGAGTAATTTTCGCGATACCCCACCGCGAAAAAAAAGGCTCGGCGCCCCCCTCACCCCGGTTTCGCTCCGCCGGCTACGACGCGAGGTGGGCCTGAAAGAACGCCATCGTGCGCTGCCATGCAAGGCGCGCTGCCGTTTCATCGTAGCGCGGGGTGGTGTCGTTGTTGAACGCATGCTCGGCGCCGGGATACACGTGGTATTCGTAGCGCACGCCGGCCGCTTTCAGCGCTGCCTCGTAGGCGGGCCAGCCGGCGCGCACGCGCGCGTCTTTTTCGGCGTCGTGGATCAGCAGCGGGGCCTTGATTTTCGCCACCTCGGCCGCCGGTGGCTGGCTGCCGTAAAACACTACCACCGCGTCCAGATCGGGAATGGCCGTCGCCAGGTAATTGGCGATGCCGCCGCCGTAGCAGAAACCGACCACGCCGACCTTGCCGTTCGCGTTCGGCAGCGTCTTGAGCACCTTGGCCGCGGCGACCATGTCGGCGCGTGTCTTGGTCTGGTCGAGCTTGCCGAACAGCTCGCGCGCCTTGTCTTCGTCGCCGGGGTAACCACCGAGCGGAAACAGTGCGTCCGGTGCGAAGGCAATGTAATTGTCGAGCGCAACGCGGCGCGCGATATCTTCGATGTGGGGATTGAGGCCGCGATTTTCATGCACCACCAGTACTGTCGGCAACTTGGCCTTCGCGTTGGCGGGCTGCACCAGATAACCGCGCAGCTTGCCATAGCCTTGTGGCGAAGGATATTCGACATAGCTTGCCTTGATGCGCGGGTCGTTCGCCGCCACTTGTTGCGCGGCAAAGCTGGGCGACAGCGCCGCCAGCAGGCTCGCTCCGGTCGTGCCGGCCACCGCATAACGGCCCGCCTGCGTCATGAAGTCGCGGCGCGACAACTCGCCATGTACATACTGGTCGAACAGTTTCAGCACTTCCGGGTCGAAATCGCTTGCGCTCTGGCGTGTCATTGACAGTCTCCTTCGGCTTACTTCGCTTAAAATAACATCAACGAAGCAGTGTGCCACAGCCGCGAAAAATTGAGCGCTTTTTTCCGGCCCGAGCGTTCGCTTTTTGTCAGTGCGCCTTCGACAGGATCAGCAGCCAGCGGCGCAGCAGCAGCACTTCCACGTGGCCTGGCTCGACGCCGGTGTCGCATTCGATCAGGGGATTGACCGGGTAGTAGCGCTTGCGGAAGTCGCGCGTTACCAGCGCTTCGCGGCGCCCGAAGCGCAGCAGGAAGGGCGTTGGTGCGTATTCCATGCCGAAGGTGCTGTTTAATGTGGTCATGTCACGTTCCTCGTTGTGGTTTGCGTTGATCAAGAGATTCCAGAATAGCATAACTACTGTATAAATCCACAGTTACTGTACGAATAAACAGTAATTTTGCAATGTGTGGCTTTTTAGCCAATCGGCCACGTCCAGGATCTCCAGATGAAAAAATTGTCGTTTTCCACGGTGCACAAGTTCATCTCGGCGCGTCTGTCGCCGTCAGGGGAACTCGGTTTGGGCTTGACCGTCGGGGTGGTCCTGATGCTGTTTGCGGCCTGGATTTTTGGCGGCATTGCCGAGGACGTCGTTGCGGCCGACAAGATCACGCTGCTCGACGTGGAACTGGCGAACTGGTTCCACCAGCGCGCCACCGACCGATTCACGCGCGTGATGCTGGTCATCACGCACATGCACAGCATTGCCGGGATCAGCGTGCTGGCGCTGCTGCTGGCCGGCTATTTTTATACCCGCAAGGCGCAGTACTGGCTGTTAACCCTGGCTGTGGCGGTGCCGGGCGGCATGCTGTTGAACGTAGTGTTAAAGTATGTTTATCAGCGCGCCCGGCCCAGCTTCGAGCATCCGCTGCTGACGCTGGCGACCTACAGTTTTCCGAGCGGGCATACGGTCAACGCGACCCTGTTGTATGGTGTGCTGGCCGCTTACCTGATTTGCCGGGCCCGCAACTGGGGTGCGCGCATCCTGGTGGGCGCCGGGGCATGCACGATGGTGCTGCTGGTCGCCCTGAGCCGGATCTACCTCGGCGTGCATTACCTGAGCGACGTGCTGGCCGCGCTGGCCGAAGGCTGTGCCTGGCTTGCGGTGTGCATTACCGCCAGTTCGACCTTGAGGCGGCGGCGCGCGGCGCGTGCCACCCGATAGTTTGAGGAGTTTGCATGCGTACGCTGGTTCATTTGTCCGACCTGCATTTCGGGCGCGTCGATCCGATCTTGCTCGATCCCTTGCGCGAGCTGGTGCAGCGCATCGCGCCGCACGTCGTGGTCGTGTCCGGCGACCTGACGCAGCGCGCGAAAAGCGAGCAGTTCATTGCCGCGCGCGCCTGGCTGGACAGCTTGCCGCAGCCGCAGATCATCGTGCCTGGCAATCACGACATTTCACTGTACAACGTGCTGCGCCGTTTCCTGAAGCCGCTCCAGCGCTACCAGCGTTACATCACCGAGGACATGAACCCGCTCTACGTGGACGAGGAAATCGCAGTGCTGGGCGTCAATACGGCGCGCTCGCTTACCTTCAAGGACGGACGCGTGAACTGGGATCAGGTGCGCCATGTCCGGGCGATCTTGTCCGATCTGGACCCGCACCTGACGCGCATCATCGTCACGCATCATCCCTTCGACCTGCCACTGAGCGCGGATCACGTCAAGCTGGTCGACCGGGCCCCGATGGCGATGCAGGCGTTCGCCGAATGCGGGGTCGACCTGCTGCTGGCGGGCCACCTGCACACCAGCCATGCGGCCAGTACCGCCCAGCGCTACCAGATCAGCGAGTACGCGGCGCTGGTGGTGCAGGCCGGCACGGCGACCTCGACGCGCGGGCGCGGCGAAGTCAATTCCTTCAATGTGATCCGGATCGACGCCGGCCGCATCGAGGTCGAGCGCTACGGCTGGGACATCGTCGGCATGGCCTTCAGGCCGATCCAGACCGAACAGTTTTTCCGCAGCGGCAGCGTGTGGGCCGCGCATACCGAAGGGCTGTACGCGGCCGGTCTCTAGACTAGCGCTAGCCCTTACAGCCAGTATTCGGCCAGGCGCGCGCTCCATTCCTTGATGCGGTCGGCCCAGGGCCGGTGGCGCCACTGTTCCAGCGTCACTTGCTTCGAATCGCGCAGGTCTTCGTTGAATGCGCTTTCCATGTCGTTGCCGAAGGCGGCGTCCAGGATCACCACGTTCAGCTCGTAATTGTGCAGGAAGCTGCGGCGGTCGATATTGGCCGAGCCGACGGTGGACCAGGTGCCGTCGATGACCGCGGTCTTGGCGTGCAGCACGGCCACCTGCAACTGGTAGATCTTTACCCCGTTCGAGAGCAGTTCATCGTAGAAGGCGCGCCCGGCGTGGAACACGATGCCGTGGTCGGACACGCCGGGCAGCACCAGCTTGACGTCGACCCCGCGCCTGGCCGCGGCGCTGAGCGCATCGATGAACTGCTGGTCGGGCACGAAATAGGCCGAGGTGATATGGATCGATTTCTTCGCTTCCTGGATCGCGAGGATGAAGGACTTGTAGATCTCGGAGCCGCGGTCGGGATCGGTGGCCAGCACGCGCACGATCTTGTCGCCGGCCGGCTTGAGCTTGGGGAAGTATTCGCGCTCGGGCAGTTCGCCGGCTTCCTGGCGCACCCAGGCGTCGATGAACGTCCACTGCAGGGCCGCGACGGCGGGCCCTTCGATCTTGATGTGGGTGTCGCGCCAGCCGACCTGCTTGCTGTTCGTCGTGGCCGGCTTGCGCCTGGAGCGGAAAAACGAGCTGTTGGCGTAGGTGCTGCTGATGTTGATGCCGCCTGTGAAGGCAACCTTGCCGTCGACGACCATCAGCTTGCGGTGATCGCGGTTGTTGAGCTCCCACTTGCCCACGCGCGCGGCCGGGTTGACCGGGTTGAAGGCAATCAGGGTGATGCCGGCGGCGCGCATGCGCTCGAAGAACGGGGCGGGCGTACCGAGCGTGCCCACGCTGTCGTACAGGATGTTGACGGTCACGCCGCCGCGCTGTTTCTCGATGAGCAGGTCGGCAAACTGCATGCCCACCTCGTCCTGGTCGAAGATGTAGGTTTCCAGGTTGATGGTGCTGTTCGCGGCGGCGGCGGCGGCCATCATTTCCTTCATGGTCTGGGGACCGTCGAACAGCAGCGTCACCTTGTTGCCGGCGATCAGGGGCACGCCGGTGGCCGCTTCTTCCAGCACCGCCAGCGCCTTCATGTCCGGGGTGGCCTTGGCCCAGCGCCGCGCCAGCAGGGCGCTGGCCTGTTTGGTGGGCAGCCGGCCCTGGGCCAGCGCAACCGTTGGCGCGTCCGCCGTCTTGTCGCGCGCGGTATCCATGTCGGGCAGGCTGGCGCACGAACTCATCGCCCAGCAACATGCCAGCAAGCCTCCCCAGGCCTTGATGCGCGAACTGCTCATTTCGATCCCCTTTGCGGCGTCTCGGGCGTTGCAGGCGGCGCCTGTCGGGGCCCGATGAAAAAGTCGACAGGGGCGGCCAGGAAGCGCCGCCCCAAGGCCTTGAGCAGTTCAATGCCATGCTCAAAATGAATCTTACGCGCGCGCAGCGCGACCCACAGCGCGAGAGCGAAGCTGACCAGCAGGTTGACCGCGCCGATGCCGAGGAAGCCGGCAATCGAGGTGGCGGCCAGCTGCCAGCTCAGCGCATGCTCGAGGGCCACGTGGGCGGTTGCAAAATTGGCGGCAGAAAACGTCACATGGCGGATGTCGAGCGGCAGGCCAAGCAGGAAGCCGAGCGTGCCCATGGTGCCGAGCAGGACGCCGAAATAGAAATTTCCCATCAGGCCGCCCAGGTTGTTTTCAATGTAGTTCGCGAAGCGCTGCAGGCGGTCCGGGCCGAGCAGCCGGCCCAGTCCGCGCAACTGGTACACGCGCTGGGCCATGCGGGTGTAGAGCGCCTTGTTGTCGTAGTAGCCGGAAATGAGGCCGGCCAGGAACAGGCAGACCCCGGCGATGGCGGCGTAGAACAAGGCCAGGCTGCCGACCGGATCGATATCGTGCAGCAGGTGCATGGCCTTGTCGGGCGACACCAGGTGGTGGCCGGTCGCGAAGCGGTAGGCCAGCGCGATCAGGTAGGCGGTCGGGATCACGGTCGCCAAATTGCCCAGCACGGCCACGCACTGGGTGCGAAATACCTTGTTGATGAGCTCGGCCATGCTGTCGAGGTCGATATTGCGCCCGTCCTTGCTCGACAGGCCGGCGGCGATGCGCGCGGCCGTCATGGCCGGCTGTTTGGTGGCGATGGTGAAATGCAGCAGGTGGACCAGCATGAAGCCGAACGAGTAATTCATGCTGAACAGGAAGGCCTCGAACAGGGGGGCGCGCTTCAGGTAGGACAGCAGGATCTTGAACAAGGCCATGAAACCGACGATGAGGCCGGCCCCCGCGGACGAGCGGAACATGTCCCACAGTTCGCGCCGGTCTTCGGCAATGTAATGCTCGCCGGTACGGCTGGCGTTCTCGGTGACATTGCGCGCGAGCAGGTCGATATTGTCGGCAAACAGGTCGCGCACCGTGTATTTGTTGTTGTGCGCTTCGACCAGTTCCTCGGCCAACGCCAGGGCGCCTGCACGGCGCAGGCTGATCGGCGCCGCGAAGGGCGGCGATGCTTCGCTGGCCACCGTTTCCAGGTCCTGGGTGGGGGCCGCCGGCAGCTTGCCGCTCACGTCGACCAGGAACAATAGCTTGCGCAGGCGGTCGATGCTCTGGGTGAGCGCCACCAGCAGATAAGTGAGCGCCACGCTGGTTCCCTGGCTGAGCGCGGTCTTGCGCACCTTGGCCACCACCGTGTCGCACTGGTCGAGCATCACCAGCAAATGCAGGGCGTCCTCCGGCTCGCCTTCACCGCCCAGCATGCGTGCATAACCGTCGAGATAGGCGTTGACCTCGATGTTTTGCATCAGGAAGGGCGAGTCGAAGTCCTCGATCCTGGCGTCGCTGCGCACCAGGCGCGGCTCGAGCCCGAGCGCGCAGACACGGCACGACAGGGTGCGGATCGCCTCGAGCAGGCCCTGCAGCATGATTTTTTTTGCGGTGCAGGGGGCTCCCGGCACAGGCGCGGCCCGCTCCAGCACCTCGAACAGCTCGAGCCAGTCGGCGCTCGGCACCGCGCGGATCCAGAGGTGGTCGCTCTCGACATACAGTACCTGGTCGATGGCGTCGCTCAGGTAGATGTCGCCCAGTGCGGGCGGCAGGAAGCGGTAGGCGATACGGTGCTTGAGTTCGGTAAAGAAACCATCGTTCGACAAGATGCCGATGTCGGTGTACAGGCTGGCGTGGCGGCGTTTTTCGAGCAGGGTGGTGAGGTAGCAGCGCAGCGCGCTGGCCTGCTCCGGATTTCCCTTGAGCAGTTGGGTAAGCATCCTGACCCTGGCGCGGGCATGCACGCCGGCGTGCCTGCGCGGCGGGCGCAATTGCTCGACCAGCTCGATGAGGAGGTCGATGTGGTCGCTGCGGGGATCGATGCGTTCGAGAATGGCAAGCATGGCAAGTCTGGGGCAGCAAGTTCTAATGAGACAGTGTATGCCCGCGCGGCACGCGATCTTTGTACGCCAGCGAACAGACTGAGCATTGAAACATTCGGGCACGCCACTTAACCTTGCCTCACATCGGTTAAACTGGGTGCGCGACAACCAATGAGGAACAATATGTACCTGACCTATTTCAATGGACAGTGGGCAGAAGGCAACACCCCCTTGTTCGGCGCGATGGACCACAGCGTCTGGCTGGGTTCGTCCGTTTTCGACGGCGCGCGCGCGATCCGCGGCCACATGCCGGACCTGCGCCTGCACTTGCAGCGGGTGATCCATTCGGCCGAGCGGCTCGGCCTGCAGTGTCCGCTTACGGTGGACGAAATGGAAAGCCTGGTGCGCGAAGGCGTGGCGCAATTTCCCGCCGATGCAGAACTGTACATACGCCCGCTGGTGTTCGGCTCGGAGGGCTTCCTGGTTCCGTTGGCCGAGAAAAGCGGCTTTGCGCTGACCTTGTTCGACGCGCCGCTTCCCACTGGCGCCGGTTTCTCGGCCTGCCTGTCGAGCCTGCGCCGGCCCGACGCCAGCATGGCGCCGACCGACGCCAAGGCCTCGGCCCTGTATGCCAATTCGACGCGCGCGATCCGCGAAGCGCAGCAGCGCGGCTTCGACAATCCCGTGGTGCTCGACAGCGAAGGCAATGTGGCCGAATTCGCTTCCTCGAACCTGTTCCTGGTCACGCCCGAGGGGAAGGTGGTGACGCCGGTGCCGAACGGCACCTTCCTGGCAGGCATCACGCGGGCGCGCGTCATCGCCCTGCTGGCCGAGGCGGGCGTGGAGGTCGAGCAGCGCACCGTCAGGCCGGAAGAGCTCGACACCGCGCTCGAGATTTTTAACACCGGAAATTACGGCAAGGTGCTCGCCTGCGTGCGCTACGAAGGGCGTACCCTGGCGCCGGGGCCGGTTGCGGCGCTCGCGCGCGCGCGCTATTTCGCCTACGCCGAGAGCCTGTAACTAGCGCGCCGGCGGCGGCGCGATCGGCTTGATGGCGCCGCAGTTGGCGCCCAGCCATTTGCCGGCCGCGTCGATGTGCATCGTTTCGGCCTTGCCGGCCGTGTTCGCGGTGACCGTCATCTTCATGCTGTAGCCGGTGTCGCCGGAAAACGCGATCTGGCCTTCGCCGCTGGACGGCGGCTTGCTGCACGAGAACGACACTTTCATGATGTTGCCGCTCATTTCGGAGTGGCGCTGGGTGCAGTCGCCCTGCTGCTGCATCGGGACCATCTTGCGCGCCGCCATTTCGGGCGTGATGCACATCTTGACCAGCATGCCGCCGCCGGCCGCACTCAGGTTCACCCCCTGTTTGGCCATCATCTCTTCCATCGACTTGCGCTCGGCGGGCGGCATGGCCGCCATCTGCCGCTGCATCTGGGCCAGCGCCTGTTCGATCTCGCCATTGCCAGAGCTTATCTTATTGTTGATTTCCCACAATCCGGGTTTCATACTTTGGGCCAGGCATGGCATTGCCATGCAGCAGGAGAGAGCAAGCGCGGCGAGGGCGCTGGGGCGAATAGGTCGCATGATGAGAACTCCGGACGGGTCGGTTGTGATACCCAAGAATAAACCAAAACCGGCCACCTATCGCAAAACCGCAAGCCTGGTCTGTCCTGGCGTAAGAAATCGCTTGCCTGGGCTTAAAAAAGTTTCTTTTTCCCAAATAAGAAGTGTGACATAATTTTTAACCTTAATTTCTTGATAGGAATTCATCAATGAAACTGCTCACCGCCTTCATGCTCAGCGCCGGCATCCTGTCGCCGGCGTTCGCCGCACCCGCCCAAGCCCCCGCGGCCGCGGCAAAAGCCGGAGCGCTGGCCGCGCCGGTCCAGGTGAGCGCGGTCGAAGGGATCACGGAATATCGCCTTGGCAACGGCATGCGCGTGCTGCTGTTCCCCGATCAGAGCAAGCCGACCCTGACCACCAACATCATCTACATGGTCGGTTCGCGCCACGAAAACTACGGCGAGACCGGCATGGCCCACCTGCTCGAACACCTGCTGTTCAAGCCGACCGCCAATTTCGGCATCAAGAAGGGCACCAAGACCCCGGTCGAGGTGCTCAACGCGAGCGGCGCGCGCTTCAACGGCACCACCTGGTACGACCGCACCAATTACTACTCGACCTTCCCGGCCAACGAAGAGAACCTGGCGCTGATGCTGGCGCTGGAAGCGGACCGCATGGTCAACTCGCCGATCGACCAGAACGACCTGTGGAATCCGAAGACCAACAAGGGCGAAATGACGGTGGTGCGCAACGAGTTCGAGATGGGCGAGAGCGACCCGGTCGGCGTGACCACCGAGCGCCTGCAGGCGGTCGCCTTCGACTGGCACAACTACGGCAAGTCGACCATCGGCGCGCGCTCGGATATCGAGCAGGTCAACATTGCGCGCCTGCGCGCCTTTTACAAGCACTACTACCAGCCCGACAACGCAGTGCTGATGGTGGCCGGCCGCTTCGACCAGGCCAGGGTGCTCAGGCAGGTCAACGAACGCTTCGGGCGCATCCCGAAACCGGCGCGCGTGCTCCAGCCCACCTACACGGCCGAGCCGACCCAGGACGGCGAACGCGCGGTGACGGTGCGGCGCAGCGGCGGCACCCAGTTTGTCGGCGCCGGCTACCACGTGGCGCCGTCCGGCCACGAGGACGCGGCGGCGCTGGCGCTGCTGTCGCACATTCTGGCGGACGCGCCGAGCGGACGCCTGCACAAGGCGCTGGTCGAGACCAAGCTGGCGACCCGGCTCGACGCCGATGCGGTCAGCAACCTTGAACCTGGCTACCGCATCTTCGGCGCCGTGGTGCCCAAGGACCTGGCGCTCGACGCGACCCAGGACGCGATGCTCAAGGTGCTGGAAAACCTGAAAGCCGAGCCGGTCACCGAGGCCGAAGTGGCGCGCGCCAAACAGGCCATCAACAAGCAGATCGAGCTGGCCACCAACGACACCGCACGCCTGACCATCGCCCTGACCGAATCGATGGCGGCCGGCGACTGGCGCTTGTTCTTCCTGCAGCGCGACCGCATCGAGAAACTCGACGCGAAAGCGGTGCAGGCGGTGGCCGACAAGTACTTCAAGCCGAGCAACCGCACGCTGGGCCGCTTCATCCCGACCGATACGCCCGAGCGCGCAGTGGTGCCGGGCAAGCCCGACATCCTGGCCATGGTCAAGGACTACAAGGGACGCGCCGTCGTGGCGCAGGGCGAAGCCTTCGATCCGAGCCCGGCCAACATCGAAGGACGTACACAGCGCTTCACGCTCGCCAACGGCATGAAGGGCGCGCTGCTGCCGAAGAAGACCAAGGGCGGCACGGTCAGCGTGGCGCTCCAGCTGCGCACCGGCAGCGCCGCCGCGCTCAAGGATCAGGCCAATGCCGGCTCGTTCGCCGCGAACCTGCTGATGCGCGGCAGCGAGCGCATGTCGCGTCTTGAAATCAAGGACGCATTCGACAAGCTCAAGGCGCAGGTGAACGTGGGCGGCAACGCCGAAGGCGTCAATGCTTCGGTCACCACCACGCGCGAGAACCTGGCGCCGGCACTCGCGCTGCTGGCCGAGGTGCTCAGGAAGCCCGCTTTTTCGGCGCAGGAATTCGACGAATACCAGCGCTCGCGCATCAGCCGCATCGAGCAGGACATTCCCGAGCCGCAGCCGCTGGCCGTCAACGCGTTCCAGCGCCTGGTCGACGCAACGCCGCAAGGCCACGTCAACCATGTGCTGACCCTGCCCGAGCAATTGGCAAAACTGCGCGCCGTCAAGGTGGAACAAGTGAAAGCCTTCCATAGCGCTTTCTACGGCGCCAACAACGCCACCGTCGCGGCGGTGGGCGATTTCGATGCGCCGGCGCTGAAAACCCAGCTTGGCGCGCTGTTCGGCGACTGGAGTTCGGCCCAGCCATACGTGCGCATCCCGGCCACCATGAAGAACGTGGCCGGCGAGAAGGTCGCGCTCGAGACTCCGGACAAGGCCAACAGCATGCTGCTGGCGATCCATCCGATGCCGCTCAAGGACGACGCGCAAGCCTATCCAGCCCTGCTGATGGCCAACCACATGCTCGGCGGCGGCGCACTGCGCAGCCGCCTGGCCGACCGCATCCGCCAGAAGGAAGGCCTGTCCTACGGCGTCGGTTCGCAGCTGACCGTGCCGGCGCGCGACCCGGCCGGCCTGTGGCTGGCGTACGCGATCAGCGCGCCGCAAAACACGGCGAAGGTCGAATTGGCGCTGCGCGAGGAAATCGACAAGGCGCTCAAGGAAGGCTTTACCGAAGCCGAACTGGTGGAGGCGAAAAAAGGCTGGGCGCAGAGCCAGGAAGTGGGGCGCAGCGCAGACGCTCCGCTGGCAGGGCGCCTGTCGCAGTACCTCACGCTCGAACGCACGATGGTCTACGACAAGGAGCTCGAAGCGAAGGTCGCGGCAGTCACGCTGGCGCAGGTGAACGAGGCGCTGCGCCAGAATCTGAAGGCGGCCAACGTCTCGTTCGTGAGCGCGGGTGACTTCGCCAAGGCCGGCAAGGACGCAGCGCAGGGCGCGAAGTAAGGGGTACGGCAATGGCAGCAAAGGCAGGCCCGGTCAACGGCGCCTGCCATTTTTCATTACTCTGCCCCAGGTTTCGCTTGTTGCCGATCGTTTTTACTACGTCGCCGCCACGAACACCCAGGTAAGCAGCGCGCTCGCGCCGTTGTAGGCCACTGCCGCCATCGACGCCGCGCACAGGATATTGCGCCACGACTTATGCGCATAGCCCGGCCCATGGCGCGCCCTGACCGCGAGCACCTGTTCGCGCCCGGCGCAGATATACCACAGCGCGAAGTACAGCGGGCCAAGCCAGAACAGGGGATTGAAGCTCTCCTGTAACCTGGCCGTGAGCGCGGCTGCCAGCATGTCGGCCCCCAGCATCGCCAGGCTGGCGTAGAACCAGCGCCGCGCACCCGCGGCCTTGTCAGCTTCCCCCAGCGCGCTCCAGTTGAGCATCTGGACGAAGGAGCCGAAGGCGGGGGTAAACAACACGCTCCAGTTCACCGCCGCGCTCGGGTTCCAGAGCGCACCCTCGGCTTCCTCGGATGGCGCCAGTGCTGCTGCATGCTGTAGCTCGGTATGCATCAGTGCTCCCGAATAGATTGCAGATAGGAACCACTATCGCGCTTCGGAACGGCGTTGGCATTGATCTTGACCAGTATTTCTAAGTGGCGATGTTGAGGTGCGGCACTTCGGCCAGCGAATTGAAAATACGCAGGCCAAGGCTGCGACCAAGTTCGAGCAGCGCATCGGCGCCGCGCGAGGGGCCGCCGATGCGCAGCACGCCATCGCAGCGCGACAGCAAGCGTGCCGCGTGTTGCCTCGACAGCGAATCGAACTCCCCCTCGCCAAGACAGTCCGTTTCGCTCAGCTGGCCGAGCGGCAGCGCGAGCCCGGCGCCGAACACCGGCAGGTGGCCGGCCTGGTACAGGGGCAGGGTGTAGGCCTGCAGCGCGGCCAGATTGTGGGCGATCATGGCGCAGTCGCGGCCGCCCGCGCACAGGTAGGGACCGGCAAGCAGGATCATCAGGCTGTCCGATTTCATCAGGTGCTGCTTCAGGTACTGCAGCAGCAGCACGGTCTTGCCGTCCACGATCTCGCCGGCGGCCATCTTGGCCAGTGCCTCTTCATAGCCCAGTTCGAGCACTTCGATGTCTTCGCCTTCGTGTTCCAGGCCGCCGCCGCCGCCGCGGCGCGCGGCCGGTTCGTACTGGCCGGTAAAGAAGTGCACCCGTTCCGTGACCGAGGCCGGGTTCATGAACAGCTCGTACAGC
>JBAQKU010000682.1:0-3372 GCA_049301315.1 Telluria sp. | reverse complement strand
TGAAATGTCTCAGGCTGCCGTCCTCGCGCACCAGCGAGATCGTCACCATCTTGCCCATGACCTGCTTGAGCGGGATGCGTGCATTGTCGGACAACAACTCGACGTCGAACCGGAAGTCGCGCGACAGGTCTTCTTGCGCGACCAGTTTGTTCACCAGGACGACTGCGTCGGTGGGGCCGTCATCGCGCGGAAAGTCGATCGTGAGCAGCCGGTTGTGCTGCCGGTCGTCACGCAGGGAGAGCAAGGCGGCGGCGGCACCGCCAAACGGGACACGATCCATATTGCACTCCCCATTGCGGATCAATCGGCTACGCCTTTGCACGGTTTAGCAACATGCGCGCATATGCGAGAAGGAAACTGTAGAGAATGCATCTCTTTCTGTATTGACAAGAATCAAGTAACTCGACAACAGGAATGCTGAGCATGGATGCAGAAGGTAGCGAACGTCGGCACGATCGGTGGTAACGGGTCTGGAAACGAGGAAGGTGTCCTATTCCAGCCGCTTGTTTCCGCCGTGTTTGCTTACACACAGCACGAGCCCGGGCGCACATATCTTGCCGGAATGGCGCTTGCATGCGATGATTTGGAATCGGATGGCTTGCCCATCAAGATTTCTCGGCCAACGCTCTCAACAGCGTGACCGAGAATAATACCAATCCGACCAGCTGCCATTCCCATGAAGTCCGGCTCTGTGGATACAATTTTGTGTAAATCAGAGACGACCGGTCATGCGACCTGACATCACCATGCCGAAAAATCAAGCTTTTACGAAAGACACCATGCCTTCCCCGGACAGGGCCAACCTGCCCGATGCCTATACCGGCTGGAACGGCGCGCGCAGCGCCATGCTGGGCGCGGCGATCCTGCAGCCGATTCTCGGTTCACTGGACTGAACGTGGGCGTCGAGATCGAACGCAAGTTCCTTCTCGCCGGCGAGGGCTGGCGCAGCCTGGGCCAGCCGGTGCTGCTGCGCCAGGGTTACCTGTGCGCGGATCCGGCTCGCGTGGTGCGCGTGCGCACCGAGGGCGAGCGCGCCACGCTCACCATCAAGGGCCGCAACGTGGGCGCCACGCGCGGCGAATGGGAATATCCTCTGCCGCTGGCCGACGCCCGCGAACTGCTCGACACGCTGTGCGAGCGCCCGCTGATCGAAAAATACCGGCGCCGCATCGCGTTCGCCGGCAATACCTGGGAAGTCGATGAATTCCTGGGCGCCAACCAGGGCCTGGTGCTGGCCGAGATCGAGCTGGCGTCGGAGCACCAGCAGTTCGACAAACCCGCCTGGGCCGGCCAGGAAGTGACCGGCGAGGCGCGCTACTACAATTCCAACCTGATCCGCCACCCGTACTCGCAGTGGTAGCGGGCCTGTTTCAATCCCACCATCCCCGACCATGAAAACACCCTCCCGCCGTGGCGCGTTGCGCTGGTGCGTCGCGCTCACCTTGCACTGTTGCCTGGCTGTTGCGGCGCATGCCGCCACATCGGCCTACTTCCCGCCCGCCGGAAGCTGGGCCAGGAAGGCCCCCGCCGAGCTGGGAATGGATCCGGCTGCGCTGGCGGCCGCAGTCAGTTACGCGCAGGCGCACGAAACGGCGCGTGCGCCCGATTTTTCGGACCAGCAGCGCACCTCCGGCAGCATGCTCGGCTCGATGCCAACCAGGCGCGCGCATACCAATGGCCTGGTCATCTACAAGGGCTACGTGGTGGCTGAATTCGGCGACACCTCCTTTGTCGACCCGACCTACTCGGTGGCCAAGAGCATGCTGTCGACGCTCGCCGGGGTAGCTGTGCGCGACGGCCGCATCCTCGACCTGGAGCAGCCGGTGGCCAGGCTGGTGGCCGACGACGGCTACGATTCGGCCCAGAACGCCGGCATCAGCTGGCGCCACCACCTGCAGCAGGAATCGGAGTGGGAAGGGGAGATGTGGGGCAAGCGGCACGACTTCATCGGCGCGGCCGCATTCGGCGCGGGCGAGCGCAAGGCGCGCGTGCTGCAGCGCCCCGGTACCTATTACGAATACAACGATGTGCGCATCAACCGTTTCGCCTTGTCGCTGCTGCGCAGCTTCGGCAAAGCGCTGCCGGACGTGTTCGAGGACGAGGTGATGAACCTCATCGGCGCCTCCACTTCGTGGAAGTGGCTGCCTTACCATAACAGCTACGTCGAGCTCGCCGGCAAGCGGGTCGCTTCCGTCAGCGGCGGCACGCGCTGGGGCGGCGGCATGTGGATCGACTCCTGGGACCTGGCGCGCTTCGGCTATCTGTGGCTGCGCGGCGGCGCCTGGAACGGCAGGCAGGTGCTCCCCGGCGGCTACGTCAAGGCCGCGCTCACGCCGAGCGAACACGGGCCGGACTACGGCTACCTGTGGTGGCTCAACTCGCGCGGCAAGAACTATCCGGACCTGCCGGCCAACGCCTACGGGGCTCAGGGCGCGGGCAACAACACCATCACCATCTCGCCCGATCACGAGCTCGTGGTGGTGTGGCGCTGGCACGCGGGCAATCCGGCCGAATTCGTCAAACGCGTGATTGGCGCCATCCGCTGACGGTGGGGCGGCGTGCGTTTCGGGGATGGGCAATTCACAGCCGTCATCTGAACCATCCGATCCTGCGCGTCATGCTCGTAGGTCGTTCCACGCCCGCCAGCGTCGATGTGCGCATGCAAATTGCCGTTGTTGTCGTAGCGGTGATCAATCCGCTGATTGTTGTTGCCGATATGCGGTCGATGAAGGCATCCGAAGGTGCGGAAGCTGCAGCACCATTGCAATCAGTCCCGGATTTTTGTTTCCAGATGACCGGCGCTGCCAGTAACTCCATGTCACCAAGGTTGGCTTCCAAACCACACTGCCACTGTCAGTACCACTATTGGCAGCAGTAATACCACAAACCAATGTGCCTTTAAGAAGATTGAACCTTGGACTATCTTCCCGCGCTGGGTGAAAGCGACAAGGCTCAACGCGATTGCCATCCCAGAGTAGGCGCCGCTAAAAAAGCTGTATTGACGAAGTAGTCCTTGAATATAGTAGAGTGCGTCCGGCGATGAGCGGATCTCCGCTACCGGCACCTCGCGCCAACTCTCCAGTTGAATCCCTGTGCCGATGGCGGCCGCCATAATCAAAACCTCTAGCAGCAAGATTACCCGTAATAGAGTCATGTTCATTTTCCGCACCCACAAGTTCCAATTTTTCCGCTCGTGATCTGAGGGGCTGCTTTTGCCGCCCTGGCATTGCCGACTCTAGTCGCTGCTGTTACGTCCTTCGTAATCCCAGGATCGCCAGCCAACAAAATCCCGGCCTTGTCCAGGGCGTCCAATAATTGCCCGCCCATGCCAGCATGGGACGCCGCGCAAAAAAGATAGGCCAGTACTCCTCT
>JBAQKU010000681.1:0-5007 GCA_049301315.1 Telluria sp. | reverse complement strand
CCTCATGCGGCGCGCGGCGCGCTCCCGTTTGCGGCGGCACCATGCGCAAGGAAACCGCCTTCCTGGCCGCGCCCGCTTGCGGCGCCGCGGCTTCGAGTGCGAGCACGGCCAGGGCCGGGCTTGCATCGTGGACCTCCAGCGTGGTGTCGATGCGCTGCGGCTCCTGCGCCGGCGCGGCAGCGGCGCAGGCGGCCAGGAACGCAAGAATGCAACAAGGTGGCAGTGTCAGCTTCTTCATCAGATTCTCCGGGGCGGCTTCGGCAATCCCTGCGACGCATTTAGCGTGCCCAGCCGTTTGCCGCAATGAGATGCGGATTCGAAACGCCTGCCAGGGTTGCCGGCGAACGCCGCTGTCAAATTTCCCGACAAGCGCGGCGCGCTGTCGCGTGCGCTGCACCGCCAAAAATTTTCGAAGTGTGCGGCAACGAACGGATGAGGGCTTCAGGCCTGGCTAAGATGAAGCCGTGTGAGTGAAGCGCGCTTCGTCAAGATGAAAGCGGCGCTTTCTCGACAGGTAAGCCGGTCGCCTCGAAGACCGGCACCAAATTTATTGCGCCACCGCAAAGATGTCACGGTGGAATGAATCAGACTGGAAGCGGAGGCCCTCAATGTCTGCTTTTACCCATCCACCCAAGCAGGTGGTGCGCGCGTGGCTCGAGCGGCGCTCGCGCGACAAGAAACCGCCGCCAACGCCCGAAGAAATTCGGCGTGAGCTGGGCTGGGGCTTGCTCATCGGCGAATTCAAACCGGGGACGCGCCGGCCCTGAACACAAGCGCCGCGTCCTGCGGCGCCACTTAGCCAGGTCGTGTTTTCAGCAGGGTCAAGGCCCGCTGTTTCGCGCGCGCCTGAAACGTCCACATTTCACCCAGGAGAGCCACGATGACCAACCGTATCGGAAACAAGGACCACGCCCAACTGCGCAGCAAGAAAGAAAAGAAGGAAACCAAGCGCGCCAACATTGCGCGCGAGGCGATCAAGAAGTCGCTTGCGAAGAGCAAATACCGCAACCTGGTCAAGAACCGGCCGGCGCCCGCAGCCTCTGTCCCGGCCTGAGTTCACGCTTCCCACTGCAACGACAAATACGCCCGCCGGTTCCTTGACCGCGCGGCGCGTATCGCCCTCGCATCCTCCCCATTCACCGATTCTTTCGCCGTTCGCCGGTGCGCAACCGCCGCTGGCCGAAAACGCGTGTCGCGCGCCTGCGCCTGCCTGTATCGTTAAGCTTCTTTGCATAGGGAGGTAACGTGAGCACTGAATCTTCATACGAATGGCGCCGGCAGCTGATGTGGGGCCTGCTGCTGATCGCCTTCGGCACTGCCGTCTTCCTCGATCAGCTCGGTTTGTTCGAATTCGAGGAGGTGTGGCATTATTGGCCGCTGCTTCTGGTCATTTTCGGCATCAACAACATGATTGGCTTTCCCACCGCGCGCCATTTCACCAACGGCCTGTGGATGGTATTCCTCGGGCTCTGGCTGTATGCCAATATCGAGCGCATGTTCGGCCTGACCTGGCACAACAGTTGGCCCTTCCTGATCATCGCCTTGGGCGTGAAGATGATCCTCGAGCCATTCATCAAATCGCGTTTTGTCAAAAATTCGGAGCCCGACCATGAAAAATGAACCATGCAAGGGCATGCCCTCCCAAGTGATCCTCGGCATCATCGTCATCGCCCTGGGGTTGCTGTTCCTGCTCGATAACCTCGGCATCTGGGATTTCCACCGCGCGATTCAATTCTGGCCGATGCTCTTCATCGTGGTCGGCACCGTGAAAATGTTCGACACGAAGTCGGGCAACGGTTTCCTGGTCGGCGCGATCCTGGTCTTCGTCGGTGTCATGATGACGCTGAACCGCCTCGGCATCCTGTATTTCAGCTGGCGTACGGTGTGGCCGGTGCTGCTGATCGTGCTGGGCGCCTCGGTCGTCTACACGGCGCTCACCGGGCGGCGCAGGATCGATTCGGCGCAGAAGGCGGAACAGGGCACCGACGCGGTCATCGACGTGACTGCCATCCTGGGCGGCTTCGAGCGGCGCATCTCGACGCCGGCCTTCCGTGGCGGGGAGGTCACCGCGATCATGGGCGGCTGCAGCCTTGACCTGCGTGGCTCGTCGATCGAAGGCGAGGCGGTGATCAACGTGTTTGCGGTCTTCGGCGGCATTACGATGAAGGTGCCTCCCGACTGGAGCGTCATCTTGCAGGGTTCGCCCGTCATGGGCGGCTTCGAAGAAAAAACCGTGGCGCCGCCCGATCAATCGAAACGGCTGATCGTCAAGGGTTACGCAATCATGGGCGGCGTGGAAGTGCGCAACTGATGCAAGGGCCGTTTTTCACGCGGCGTGGCGCGGCCCTGTACCTGCTGGTATGGCTGCTGCTTGGCCTGATCCTGGCCGGCCTGATCGCTGGCTCTGGCGGCGCCGCGTGGATCAACAGCCTGTTGTTCGCCATCCCCGTGACGATGATGTATGCCTTCGTCACCGGCTTTTCCGCCTACTACCTGTGCCGTGCCTATCCGCTGTCCGAAAAAAGCGCGGTATCGGTCCTGGCGGTGTTTTGCATCACCGCGGTGTTCGCGGGCGCGACCTGGAGCGCGATCGCTCTCGCCCTGAACGCGATGTGGCAGGCGATGACGGTCGAATGGGCCGGCGTCGAGATGACAGGCCCCTTGAAGGCGATGATGTTCGGGCTGGGCGTGATCCTGTACGGGCTTTCCGCAGCGGCGCATTACCTCGCGATCGAGTTCGAGCGCTCGCGCCTGGCCGAGCGGCGCGGGCTCGAATCGAAGCTGATGGCCCAGGATGCGGAACTGCGCATGCTGCGCACCCAGATCGATCCGCATTTCCTGTTCAACAGCCTCAATTCGATCAGCGCCCTGACCTCGCAAGATCCGGCGCTGGCGCGGGAAATGACCTTGCAACTGGCCGATTTCTTCCGCCACAGCCTCGGCCTGGAAGCGCACAAGATGGTCAGCCTGGACGCGGAAAGCAAATTGATCCTGCATTTCCTGGCAATTGAAAAAGTACGGTTCGGCGCGCGCCTGCGTATCGAGCAGGACATTGGCGATACGGCCAGGCAGTGTTTGCTGCCGCCGATGATACTGCAGCCGCTGGTGGAAAACGCGGTCAAGCATGGCGTCGGCAACCTGCTCGCTGGCGGCACCGTGCGCATTGGCGCGGAGCGGGCCGGTTCGATCCTGCGCGTGAGCGTGGAAAACGATGTGGACCAGGACCTGCCGCAATCGCGCGCCAAGGGCATCGGGCTTGCCAATGTGCGCCAGCGCCTTGCGGCGGCATATGGGCACGAGGCCAGCGTGCACTGCTCGCGCCAGGATAATAAATTCCGGGTGGAGCTGTCGCTGCCCGCCCATACGACGGAGCCATAAGCCATGCGTGTCATTATTGTCGACGATGAAGACCTGGCGCGCGGCGTCGTGCGCGAGTACCTCGCACAGCATGAAGACATCGAGATCGTGACCGAATGCGCGAACGGCTTCGAAGCCGTCAAGGCGATCGCGGAACTCGAACCGGACCTGGTGTTCCTCGATATCCAGATGCCAAGGCTCGATGGATTCGAAGTGGTTGAACTGGCGGGGCGCAAGGCGCGCTACATTTTTGTCACGGCATTCGACCAGTACGCGATCAAGGCGTTCGAGATCCACGCGGTCGATTACCTGCTCAAGCCGTTTAGCCAGCAGCGCCTCGATGAAGCCGTGGCGCATGCGCGCGCCAGCATCGGCAACGAGGCATCGGTCGACACGATGGTGCGCGAGGCCGCGCTGCGCAACAAGCCGCTCGAGCGCATCCTGATTCGCGATGGCTCCAAGGTCCACGTGGTCGCGGCCGGAAAAATCGACTACATCGAGGCGCAGGACGATTACGTGCAAATCCGCTCGGACGGCAAATCGTACTTGAAGAACCAGCGCCTGTCGGACCTTGAAAACCAGCTCGATCCGGAGAGGTTCTTGCGCGTACACCGCTCCTACATTCTCAATATCGAGTGCATCGCACGCATTGAGCAGTCGGGCAAGGACAGCCACGTTGCAGTCCTGCGCGACGATACGCGCATACCGATCAGCCGCACCGGTTACCAGAAAGTGAAAAACCTGACGCGCTAGCTAGACATGCCGTTCGACCTTCCACCAGCGCGGCAGCAGTCCCGCACTGAGCTTTGGGCGAAGCGGTCGTCGATCAGGTAGACAAGCTGCTGAAAAACGCCAGGTAATTGACCGGCGTGTGCCGGTGCACAGGGCAGATCCGCCGCCTTCATGCCGGCTCAGGTCGAACAGGGAATGCTCGCCGAACGTTCGGCGTAGTACGCGTTACTCCGACGGCATGCCTGGCGCCGAATTCGCACAGGGTACGCACCGCGACAACATAGCTCAAGCGGCGCTCTCCGACCATTGCAGGTAGCACACCGCGATCGGCATCGCATGCGCGGCGCAGTACTCGATCCAGCGCAGCTGGCTGTCCTGCAGCCGGTCGCCCGGACCCTTTACCTCGATCATGTTGTAGCGCCGTTCGGCCGGCCAGAACTGGATCAGGTCGGGAAAGCCGCTGCGGTTGGCCTTGATGTCCTGCATGATGCGTTCGCACCATTTCTCCAGGTGCGCGGCCGGAATGCAGTCCAATGCCAGGCCAATGAGCTCCTCGTCGAGGAAATCCCATGCCAGGAAGGGCGACTGGATGCCCCGTTTCTCGGTGAAGTTGCGCCTGATCGTGGCGCGGTAAAGGCCGTTGTCGAGTTCTGCCAGGCAGGCGCGGAACTCCGGCTCGCGGCGCTGGAAAAAATCAGGGCTGAACAGGTCGGCCGGGCCGCGATGGAAGGGGTGGAAGAACGCGCCCGGGATCGCGCTGAAGATCGCGCGCCAGCACAGCAATCCGAACAGGGCGTTGATCAGCGCATTTTCCACATAAAACACCGGGGCATCGGCGCGCGCGAGATGGTCGCGCACCACGCCTTCGACCCACCATTCCTGCTGCGGCATCGGCAAGCTCAGCTCGAGCCGCAGCAC
>JBAQKU010000680.1:0-3161 GCA_049301315.1 Telluria sp. | reverse complement strand
GTGCGCAGCTGCCTGAACAACCGGCTCGACGATGAAGCGTCCGAAGTCATGCTGGGGGTGATGAACGACGTGAACGGCGGCGTCTCGACGCAGCAGGCGATCGACGTGTTCGTCAAGGCGGGGCGCGCGGACCTGGCCGAAGGGATAGGCGCTCGCCTCAAGGTCCAGGTGCTCGAACTGATGAACCTGGCCACCGAAAAAGCCAATATGGGCGACCTCAAGGGAGCCGTCCAGACCCTGCTCGAAGCGCTGCACATGACCCCGTCCAGCCTGCAGGTGATGCTCGCGCTGGTGGACGCGATACTGAGGCAGCTGGGCGAACTGGGCTGGGACCATCCGCTCGGCGAGCAATGCCGCGCCCACATCGAGACCATTCGCAAGCTCGACCCGGCGCATCCGCGCCTCGCCGAGCTGCACGAGTCCTACCTGGCCGCGCGCCGCAAGTACGGCCTCGCGGGCTAAAGGGCCGGGTCGGCCTGCTCGGGCGCGCCGTAGCCGCCGCCGCCCGGGGTCTCGATCACGAACATGTCGCCGGCCGCCATTTCGGTCTTGCCGATATGGGCCAGCTGTTCGACCCTGCCGTCGGAGCGCAGCACGCTGTTGACGCCAGTCGCACCGGGGCCGCCGCCGGCCATGCCGAACGGCGCGTGGATCCGGTTGTTCGACAGGATCGCAGCGGTCATCGGCTCGAGGAAACGCACCTTGCGGATGCCGCCGTTGCCCCCCACCCAGCGCCCCGCCCCGCCCGAGCCGTGCCGGATCTCGTAGCTTTCCAGGCGCACCGGAAAGCGGAATTCAAGGATCTCGGGATCGGTCAGGCGCGAGTTGGTCATGTTGGTCTGGACCACGTCGGTGCCGTTGAAGCCCTCGCCCGCGCCCGAGCCGCCCGCAATCGTTTCGTAGTACTGGTAGCGCGCGTTCCCGAACGTGAAGTTGTTCATCGTGCCCTGCGAGGCCGCCATGACCCCGAGCGCGCCGTACAGCGCGTTGGTGATGCAGGTCGAGGTCTCGACGTTGCCCGACACGACCGAGGCCGGATAGTGCGGGTTGAGCATCGAGCCGGGCGGAATGATCACGTGGAGCGGCTTCAGGCAGCCCGCGTTAAGCGGGATTTCGTCGTCGACCAAAGTGCGGAACACGTACAGCACCGCCGCCATGCATACCGCCGAGGGCGCATTGAAGTTGTTGGCCAACTGCGCCGAGGTGCCGGTGAAGTCGATCTGCGCGCTGCGCGCTGCGCGGTCGACCCGGATTGCCACCTTGATCTGCGCGCCGTTGTCGAGCTGGTAGGTGAATGCGCCGTCCTTGAGCGCGGTAATCACGCGCCGCACCGCCTCTTCCGCATTGTCCTGCACGTGGCCCATGTAGGCCTGCACCACGTCCAGGCCGAAGTGCGCCACCATCTTGCGCAGTTCGTCGACGCCCTTCTGGTTCGCCGCCACCTGCGCGCGCAGGTCGGCCATGTTCTGGTCCGGGTTGCGCGCCGGGTAGCGCGCTCCGCTCAGCAAGGCGCGCGCTTCCGCGTCGCGCAGCAGGCCGTCGACGCCGTCGACCAGCTTGAAGTTGTCGATCAGGACGCCTTCCTGCTCGATGAAGACCGAATCGGGCGGCATCGAACCGGGCGTGGTGCCGCCGATGTCGGCATGGTGTCCGCGCGAACCGACGTAGAACAGGATGGTCTTGCCGGCCTCGTCGAACACCGGTGAAATCACGGTCACGTCGGGCAGGTGGGTGCCGCCGTGGTAAGGGTCGTTGAGCATGTAGACGTCGCCCGGGCGCATCTTGCCCGCGTTTTCGAGCATCACGGTCTTGATGCTCTCGCCCATCGAGCCCAGGTGGACCGGCATGTGCGGCGCGTTCGCGATCAGGTTGCCGGCCGCGTCGAAGATCGCGCAACTGAAGTCGAGGCGCTCCTTGATGTTGACCGAGTAGGCGGTGTTCTGCAGCCGCAGCCCCATTTGCTCGGCGATCGACATGAACAGGTTGTTGAAAATTTCCAGCATGACCGGATCGGCCGTGGTGCCGATCGCGCGCCGCTCCGGCATCGCCTCGATGCGCGTCAGCACCAGGTGCTTGTGCGGCGTAACCTGCGCCTGCCAGCCCGGCTCCACGATGGTCGTCGCGTTGTCTTCGGCGATGATGGCCGGCCCCTTGATGATGTCGCCGCTGCGCGTATCGGTGCGTTTGAATAGCGCGGTGTCGTGCCACCATTCGCCGCCGAACATGCGCACCATCTCGCGCGGCTCGAGCGCACCGCTGCGCGCTTCGCTAGGCGCCGGGATCTCGGCCGGCGCATCCGATTTGCCGATCGCTTCGACCGAGACCGCTTCGACGATCAGGGCCTTGGACGGCATCAGGAACGAGAAGCGCTTCTTGTAGGCGGCCTCGAACTGCGCTTTCATGCGTTCGGCGTTATCGAACATGACGATCAGGGCCGAATCGGTGCCTTCGTAGCGCAGGTGGATGCGCCGTACCAGTTCGATCCGCTCGGGCGCCACGCCCTGCTCCACCAGCTCCTGGCGTACGCCCTCGCCCAAGGCGGCAAGGCGCTCGGCCAGGGTGTGCTGGGTGATGTCGGCAAGGCGCAGTTCAACGGCCGCCTCGCGCATGGCGCTCTGGTCGGCCAGACCCATGCCGTAGGCCGACATCACGCCGGCCAGCGAATGCACGAACACGGTCTTCATGCCGAGCGCGTCGGCCACCAGGCAGGCGTGCTGCCCGCCCGCGCCGCCGAAGCTGGTGAGCGTGTATTCGGTCACGTCGTGGCCGCGCTGCACCGAGATCTGCTTGATCGCGTTGGCCATGTTCCCCACCGCGATCTGGATGAAGCCTTCAGCCACCTGTTCAGGCGCCGGGGCGGCGCCGGTGGCAGCGCCGATGCGCTGGGCCATCGCGACGAACCTGGCGCGCACCACCTCCAGGTCGAGCCGCTGGTCGGCGTTCGGCCCGAACAGCTGCGGGAAATGGGCCGGCTGGATCTTGCCGAGCATGACGTTGCAGTCCGTCACCGTCAGCGGCCCGCCGCGCCGGTAGCTGGCCGGGCCGGGATTGGCGCCGGCGCTGTCGGGGCCGACGCGATAACGGCTGCCGTCGAAATGCAGGATCGAGCCGCCGCCGGCGGCCACGGTGTGGATGCTCATCATGGGCGCGCGCATGCGCAC
>JBAQKU010000679.1:0-5235 GCA_049301315.1 Telluria sp. | reverse complement strand
CGCTGGTGCAGATCGTCGCGCTCGCGCTTGGCCTGATGGCGCTGCTGCTGCTGACGGTGGTGCGCGCCGACCTGATGCAGGCGTGGCGCAGCGCCACCCCGCCGGACGCGCCGAACCGCTTCATCATCAACATCATGCCGGACCAGAAAAACGAGATCGGACAGCGCCTGGCGCACGCCGGGGTGAAGGACGCGGTGCTCTATCCCATGATCCGGGCCCGCCTGATGGCCGTCAACGGGCGGCCGGTCAGCGCCGCCAGCTACACCGAAGAGCGGGCGCGCCGCCTGGCCGAGCGCGAGTTCAACATCTCCGCCACCAGGGACATGCCCGCCACCAACGAGATCGTGCAAGGCGCGTGGTACCAGGACAAGCCGGGCGTGGCCGAAGCCTCGGTCGAGCAGGGTCTTGCGAAGACGCTGGGACTGAAGCTGGGCGACACGCTGCTGTTCAATATCGGGGGCCAGCAGGCGCAGGTACGCGTGACCAGTTTGCGCAAGCTCGAATGGGGCTCGATGCGCGCCAACTTCTTCGTCATCATCAACCCGCAAGCGATGCAGGGCATGGCGCAAACCTTCATGACGGCGTTCCGGCTGCCGCCGCGCAGCGCGAACCTGGGCAATGCGCTCACGCGCGACTATCCGAACCTGACCGTGATCGACGTGAGCGCCATCATCAAGCAACTGCAGGACGTGCTCGACCAGGTGGTCGCCGCGGTCGAATTCCTGTTCGCCTTCACGCTCGTGTCGGGCGTGCTGGTGCTGTATGCCGCCTTGATGGGCTCGCAGGACGAGCGCACCCGTGAAGCCGGCCTGCTGCGCGCGCTTGGGGCGACCCGCAAGCAGCTCTTGCAGGCGCAATGGATCGAGTTTGCGCTGACAGGCGGCCTGTCCGGCGTGCTGGCGGCCAGCGGCGCGGTCGCGCTGGGCTGGGCGCTGGCGACCTGGCAGTTCAAGTTCGCCTGGAGTTTCAGCCCCGGCGTGTGGCTGGCCGGGCTGGCCGGCGGGATGGCATGCGCGATCATCGGCGGCGCTCTGGGCCTGCGCAAGGTGCTCAGGCAAGCGCCGCTGCAAACGCTGCGCGAGGCGTGAAGCTTGCCGCTGCCCTAGTCTAGGCGGCGGCCTGGTGTTCGCGCAGGAATTGGGCGAATGAGGTGGCGCGCTCGGGCAGCTCGCCCGGGGCCAGTTCGAAAATCGCCCAGTAGTAGCGGCGCCGTCCCTGGCACACTTGGGCCGGCTCGCAGTACTTGTGCCAGCCGCTGCCGAACGAGTTCGAATACATCCCGTCCCCTTCCCGGAACCAGGCAATGACACAGCGCTCCTGCAGCGCGCTCAGCAGCGAGGGCGGGGCGTCGTTGTCGCGCGCCATCTCGTAGTGCGAGTCCATGCTTTCGTCGGTCTCGATCACCAGCAGGCGCGCCTTGCCTTCGCCGTCGTAGAGCAGGATCCCGCTCGGATTCGGGTACAGGTAGTGTTCGACGATGCCGTGGCGTTCGGCCACTTCGCGCACCAGCACCTCGATCGCCGGATCGCTCACGAAGCTGTAGTCATGCAGGGCGAGCAGGTCGCGCAAGGTGTCCGACTGGGTCTCGAAGTATTCCTTTTGCAGCGCCACGATTTCGCTTTCGAGCCTTTCAAGCGCGTCGTCGTCGCTCTTCTTGATATAGCGGTCGATCAGGCCGCGGTTGAACGCCTCGACCGCGATTTTTTCGTCGGCCGCGCCGGTAAACAGGATCTTCTTGCACGGCAGGTGATGCAGCGCTTCGCACAGTTCGACGCCGTTCATTTGCGGCATCGAGTAGTCGATGACCAGCACCGAGGGCGTCATGAAGCGCCCCGGCTCGAAGCTGATGCGGTAGATCTGGTCGACGTCGAAAGCGACGTTGCATTGCTGAAGCGAGCGCGGATAGGTGTCGAAACTGGCCGAGAGCGCGCCTTCGTGGTGGACCGCCTGGTCGCTTTGCTGGCATAGCCATTCGAGCGCGTTCCTGGTGTCGTGGAAGGATTTGCTGGCGAGCGTGGGATCGAGCTGGAACGCGATGCTGCGCAGGAAGCTGTCGCTATCGTCGATCAGGACGGTCAGGCTGGGGTGGTGGTAGATCGGCAGGGACATGGCGGTTCCAGGTTGGTTAATCGAAGTGCGTCGCAGCGCTCGGCGGCTGCGAGATGGCGGGAAACTCGAGCACGAAGACAGTGTAGGCCAGTTCGCGCGAGATGCAGCGAATTCTGGCCTGCCAGGCATCCATGATCTCCTTGCACAGGGCCAGGCCGATGCCGGCGCCCGCGCTCGGCGGATAGGTATAAAAGCGCTTGAAGATGCGCGGCAGGTGGGTCGGCGCGATGCCGCAGCCGGTGTCGATGAACAGCACGCGGGGGGTGGCGCGGGTGCCGTCGACGACGATCCGGATGCGCCCCTTGCCGGCGCGGTGCAGCGCCTTGAGCGAGTTGCGCATCAGGTTCAGGAAAATGATCACCGAAAGCTCGTACTTGCCGGCGAAGGTGAAATCGCTGCGGATCTCGACGCTGACCGCGTCGCGCTGGGACTGGGCCGCGAACGGATAGCGCCGGATCACCGATTCGACCACGGCGCGCATCGATACGTGCTCGGTCGCCTCGAGCTGCTGGTTGACGGCGGTGGCCGACAGCAGGAACAGGTCGATCAGATGGTTCATGTGGCGCACCTCGAACTGGATGCGCGCCATGGCCTCGCTCATGGCGCTCCAGTCCGCGTGCGAGGGCAGCTGGTTGTGCGCGAGGCGCCGGTTGATGCCGCGCACATTGGCATCCACGCTGGTCAGGGGGGTGCGCAATTCGTGCGATACGGTCGCCAGTCCGTGCGCCATCCCGGCCAGCTTTTCCTGGGCCAGCACGCGCCGCCCGACCTTGGCGATCGACACCACCATGATGGTGAAGCCGTAGATCGGCAACTGTTCGAGCACGGTGTCGCTGAGCAGGAATGCCGGCTCGCCCACCAGCGCGAACAGGGCGGCGGCGGCGCCGGTGCCGCTCAGGTAGGAGGCCAGCGCCCACAGGCTGTGGAAGTGAAACAGCACGATCAGGGCGACCAGCAGCGACTGGCTCCAGACCGCTGAACCATGGTTCATCAGGTACATGAAGGTGAAGAAGAAGGGCAGCACATAGGTCACGCCGACGAACTGGTAGGTGCCGAGGTAGGGGCTGTTGAAGATGCCGCGCGCGAACAGCGCGGGCAGGCACAGGGCCACGCCGAGCGCGCGCAAGCCGAAACTTTCGAACTCTTGCGGGAACCAGTAGGTCCAAACGAAGTAGTAAAGAGGCAATCCGATGCATCCAATCCATGCAAGGAGGATGAACCGCATCGTCAGGTGGTCGTACTGGCGTTCATGATTCAACAGCCATTGAAGCACAGCGTGCTGCGCGCCTTCCCACGCGGCGCTGATTCTGACTACGACTTGCCCCATGTGTATCGATCTCGTTGGTGATGCTGGCCGGCATTTTTGACGCCCGCGGCGGCTTCATTGGGGTTGATTTTCACAATTGATAATTATCAAGCTCTTTGGCATCTTGTAGCAAGTTTGCCATGAGTAACTTGATGTAGCTCAACATACGTCATACTTGACGCATTGGCAACGTCAAGGGGGCCAAAATAAGTATTTTTTCTTAGGAGAAATCATGTCCCTCGCAGCCCATCGTCCAGTCGTCAGCCGTGCCGAACAGTGTATGCCCGCCTTCGTCACGCGTCGCATGGACGAGCATTACATCACACGTGTAGAAAAGCTGCTAGGCGGCGAGCACATGCATGTGTGGAAACCGGCCGGAGCCGACGCTGTCATGCTTGCCGGGAACGACTATTTGTGCATTGCGGGAGAGCGCGACCTGATCGGCGCCCAGGCGCGCTGCCTGCAGGCGAGCCAGGGCGAACTGCTCATGTCCTCGGTGTTCCTGCAGGAAGGCAGCGCGCAGCACCGGCTCGAGGCCAAGCTGGCCGCCTTCATGGGGGCCGAGGACGGGGTGCTGGCCCAGTCGGGCTGGGCCGCCAACGTCGGCCTGCTGCAAAGCCTGGCCGAACCGGGGGTGCCGGTGTATCTCGACATGATGGCGCACGCCTCGCTGTGGGAAGGGGTGCAGTCGGCGCAGGCGCTCGCGGTGCCGTTCCTGCACAACGACGCCGAGCACCTGAAGCGCCAGGTCGACAAGCACGGGCGCGGGGTGATCGTGATCGACGCCCTGTACAGCACCAACGGCAGCGTGGCGCCGCTGCTCGCGGTGGTCGAGATCGCCGAGCGCAGCGGCAGCATCCTGATCGTCGACGAATCGCATTCGCTGGGCACGCACGGGCCGCGCGGCGCCGGCCTGGTGGTGGAAATGGGACTGCAGGACCGGGTCCACTTCCGCACCGCCTCGCTGGCCAAGGCGTTTGCCGGGCGCGCCGGGTTCCTCACCTGTTCCAACCGCTTCAAGGGCTACTTCCTGTCGTCGTCGCGCCCGGCCATCTTCAGCTCCTGCCTGCTCAACCACGAGCTGGCGTGGTTCGACGCCGCGCTCGACTTTGTCAAAGCGGCCGACGAGCGGCGCGCCGCGCTGCACCGCAACGCGCGCCGGGTGCGCGCCGGCCTGGCCGAACTCGGATACAACGTCGACGACGGCAGCGAGCAGATCATCGCGCTCGAAGCGGGACCGGAGCCGAAGACGCTGGTGCTGCGCAAGGCGCTCGAGGCGCGCGGCATTTACGGCGCCGTTTTCTGCGCCCCGGCCACGCCCAAGAACCGCTCGCTGGTGCGCCTGACCCTGAACGCCGGCCTGCGCGGCGCCGAGATCGACAAGCTGCTCGATGCCTGCGCCGATATCCGCGACGAGGTCGACCTCGAGGGCTGGTCGTCCACGCGGCGCCAGCGCAAGCTGACGCTGGTGTAGGCCGCCACGCGCGGGGCGGGCGCTGGTATGATGGCGTCCATGGCAGAAACTGAAAATCTATACGACGAGATCAAAGGCGCGGGCGGGGTGCGCGAACTGGTCGACCGCTTCTACGACCTGATGGAGCTCGAACCGGAGTTTGCCGGCATTCGGGCCATGCATCCGACGCCGCTGGACAGTTCGCGCGACAAGCTGTTCATGTTCCTGAGCGGATGGATGGGTGGACCGGACCTGTTTGTCGAGCGTTTCGGCCACCCGCGCCTGCGTGCGCGCCACCTGCCGTTTGCGATCGGCGCCGGCGAACGCGATCAGTGGCTGCGCGCGATGGCATGGGCGATGGAGGACG
>JBAQKU010000678.1:0-3471 GCA_049301315.1 Telluria sp. | reverse complement strand
ACCTGCTGACGGTGCGGCCCGACGTACGCGCCGCCGAGCAGCAGCTGATCGGCGCCAACGCCAACATCGGCGCGGCGCGCGCCGCGTTCTTCCCGCGCATTGCGCTGACCGGCAGCGCGGGCACCGTCAGCAGCGAACTGAACGGGCTGTTCAAGGGCGGCACGTTCGCATGGACCTTTGCGCCCCAGATGCTGCTGCCGATTTTCGACTATGGCCGCAACAGCGCCAACCTGGGCAGCGCCAGGGCCGGGCGCGACATCGCGCTGGCGCAATACGAGCGCGCGATCCAGACCGCGTTCCGCGAAGTGTCGGACGCACTGGCCGGCCAAGCCACCCTGAGCGAACAGCTGCGCGCCCAGCGTGCCGTGGCGCAAGCCGAAAGCGAGCGCTTCAGGCTGTCCGAGCTGCGCTACCGCAACGGCGTGGCCAGCTACCTCGACCTGCTCGATGCGCAGCGTTCGCTGTTCAGCGCGCAGCAATCGGCGGTCCAGGCCAATCTGCAGCGGCTGCAGAACCAGGTCACGCTCTACCGCGTGCTCGGCGGCGGCTGGAAACAGTAGAAGAGCCGGAACCTTACCGAAGGGCGGCGGCGCAGGCAGGAACTTCAGCGCCAGGCATACGGTCTATCTGTTGCGTATCCACGCAGCCGGAAAGCCGCCATGCCCGCCCTCACCTCCAGTCAATGGAAACTTGCCGTGTGCCTTGTGGCGGTGCTGATGGCCACGCTCGCCGGCGCCGTTGCAACCCTCCCACCGATCCTTGACCAGCCCGTGCGCGCCCCGCCCGCCCGCGTCGTCAAACCCCTGGCAGAGCTCGCCGCGCGCATGGAACGCCACGTGAACATCATCGCCAGCGACGAGCGCAACACGCGCACCCCGGCCCAGCTCGAGCGGGCGGCCAGCTACATCGAAGCGAGCCTGGCGGCCGAACACTACAGCGTGCAGCGCCAGCAATACAGCTGGGACGGCCACCAGGTACGCAATATCGAAGTCTCGATTTCCAACCTTGCCCCCGGCAAGCAGCCCGAACGCATTTTCATCGTCGGCGCCCACTACGATTCCGTTCCCGGTGCGCCGGGCGCCGACGACAACGGCAGCGGCACCGCAGCCGTGATCGAACTGGCGCGGCTCCTGAAAGGCATGCGCCTGGCCACCGGCACCGAACTGAAATTCGTATTTTTCGTCAACGAGGAACCGCCCTACTTCATGACCGAAGGCATGGGCAGCTGGCGCCACGCAAGGGACCTGCGCGAGCGCGGGCAAAAGGTCGAGGCGGCATTGATTCTCGAAACCATCGGCTACTACTCGGATAAAAAAAACAGCCAGCGCTACCCGCCCGGGCTGGCGCGCTTTTACCCCAACGCCGGCAATTTCATCGCCTTCGTCGGCACGCTCGAATCGGCGGCGCTGGTGCGCCAGGCACTGGCCGCGTTTCGCGCCAGCGCCACGTTCCCGGCCGAAGGGCTGGCCGCGCCCGCCTTCGTCGAGGGAGTCACCTTGTCCGACCACTCCTCGTACAAGCGCTTCGGCTATCCCGCGCTGATGATCACCGATACCGCCTTCCTGCGCTATCCCTACTACCACACCGCGCAGGACACACCTGACAAGCTCGACTACACCAGCATGGCGCGCGTGGTGGCCGGCCTGGCCAAGGCCATCGAAGCGATGACCGGCGCCAAGTCTACCTAGCCTGAATGACAGATTCGTTGAATAAATATGACGCGAATCGGCCCGATGCTGCGTCACGCATGCGCGCCAGGCGTCGGCCTCTGTCATTATCTGTAAATATTTGCAATATTTGTGTATTTTCCTCGCAACAAGCCTGAGGTTTACTGGAAGACACTTCATCATTCAGCTCATACTTAGTTTCCATGCGGTAATTGTCACTATTTCTGAGGATGATGTTTAATGAATGCTCTCGCCAAAATCCGGATCGGCCCGCGCCTGGCAATCGCTTTTTCCGTCGTGCTGATCCTTTCCATCGTATCGACCTCGCTCGCGCTCATGAGTGCCAGCCGCAATGCGGAAGCGACCAAGCGCATGATGGAACGCCCGCTTGCGACCGAACGCATCGTCTCCGACTGGTACGTGCTGATCTACTCGGCGATCGCGCGCACCGAATTGATCGCCAAGAGCAGCGACGACACCCTCGCGACCACGTTTCGCAAGGTGATCGCCGATAGCGTCACGCACGGCTCCGAGCTGGTCAAGCAGATCGATGTCCTGCTCACCACGCCAGAGGAAAAGGCGATCTATCTTTCCGCACAGGCCTGGCGCGCCAAATACCAGGCTGCCAAGGTCGCCGTCATGAATGCCAAGCAAGCCGGCCAGGCGGCCGAAGCGGAGCGCATCTACAATGACAGCTTCGCGCCCGCAGCCAAGACTTATGAGTCCAAGGTGATGGAACTGTTGTCGCATCAGCGCAAAGCCATCGACGACACCGCCCGTTCCATTGAAGCGACCAGCGCACTCAGCTTCAAGCTTGTGATGCTGCTGAGCGCCCTGCTGATCTTGGCGGGAGCGATCTGCGCCTATGTCATCTCGCGCAGCATTACGGTGCCGCTCAAGGCCGCAATCGATGTCGCCACGACCGTCGCTGCCGGCGACCTGACGACCTCCTTCAAGGCCAGCTCGCGCGACGAAATCGGCGACCTGATGCGGGCGCTCAAAGGCATGAACGATGCGTTGTACGCGGTGGTGTCGGAAGTGCAGAACGGCACCTATTCGATCGCGACCGCCTCGGGCCAGATCGCGGCCGGCAACCAGGACCTGTCCTCGCGCACCGAGCAGCAGGCCAGTTCGCTCGAAGAGACCGCTTCCTCGATGGAGGAATTGACCTCGACCGTGCGCCAGAACGCCGACAATGCAACCCAGGCCAATCAACTGGCGCAGGCAGCGTCGGACGTTGCCGCCAAGGGCGGCAAGATCGTCGGCCAGGTGGTCGACACGATGGGCGCGATCGATGCCTCGGCCAGAAAGATCGTCGATATCATCGGCGTCATCGACGGCATCGCATTCCAGACCAATATCCTGGCCCTGAATGCGGCGGTGGAAGCGGCCAGGGCCGGCGAACAGGGGCGCGGCTTTGCGGTGGTGGCCTCCGAGGTGCGCAACCTGGCGCAGCGCTCGGCTGGCGCGGCCAAGGAAATCAAGACCTTGATCGGCGACTCTGCGCAACAGGTCAACCGTGGCACGCAGCTTGTGGAGCAGGCCGGCACGACCATGAGCGAAGTTGTCGCCAGCGTCGGACGCGTCACCGACATCATGGCTGAAATCACCTCGGCCAGCCAGGAGCAACGCATCGGCATCGACCAGGTCAACCAGGCGATCGCGCAAATGGACCAGGTGACCCAGCAAAATGCGGCGCTGGTCGAAGAGGCAGCCGCAGCGGCCCAAAGCCTGCAGGACCAGGCCGCCGGCCTGTCGCGCGCAGCGGCCGGCTTCAAGCTCAACGAGGGCGCCGCAAGCGCAC
>JBAQKU010000677.1:0-18798 GCA_049301315.1 Telluria sp. | reverse complement strand
GGTCTTGGCAGCGCCGGCCTTGGCCGCGCCGGCCGCGCGCCGCAGCGGCCACGCCAGCGGAATCGTGAGCAGCGTGGTGGCGGCCATGGTGAGCATGGCGGCGACCCATCCGGCGCTGCTGATAATGGCCTGCATCAGCGGCGCGAACACGAACTGGCCGAACGAGCCGCCGGCATTGATGAAGCCGGCGGCGAACGGGCGCCGCTCGGCCGGCAGGCGCTGCGCGGTGGCGCCGATCAGGATCGAGAAACTGCCGGCGCCGGCGCCGGCCGCGCTCAAAAAGCCCATGGTCAGCATCAGGCCCCACTGCGAACTCACCAGCGGCGTGAGCGCCATGCCGCCGGCCAGCATGAACGCGCCCAGGATGATCACCGGCACCGAGCCGTACTTGTCGGCGACGGCGCCGAACACCGGCTGCGAAGCGCCCCACATGAACTGGCCGACCGCCAGCGCCAGGCTGATCGAGGCGATCCCGAGCCCGGTCGTGGTATTAATCGGCGACATGAACAGCCCGGTGACCAGGCGCGCCCCCATCGTGATCATGAGGATCGCGGACGCCGCGAGGATCAGGAGCCACGCGGCGCGCGGCGTCATTTCAGGCTGGTTCGGCATGGATCGGGTCTTCGGGCAAGGGAGTTAGCTGGTCGAGGGCGGTGTCGAGCTGGGCGTGCAAGGCGCGCACGGCGTCGGGACCGAGCAGTTGTTCAAATTCCGTCTGGGCCGTGCGCCAGAAAGCGTAGGCCTGCTTCACCTTGGCGCGTCCGGCGTCGGTGATGGTGACGATGCGCTGGCGGCTGTCGGGGCCGGGACGCAGCACCACCCACTGGGCCTCGATCAGCGGCTTGAGGTTGCGCGTGAGCGTGGTGCGCTCGGTGGCCAGCCGTTCGGCCAGCTCGGCCACCGGCAGCGCCTCGCGCCCGACATGGACCAGCACCGAATACTGGGTGGTCTTGAGGCCGGCGGCGGCCAGGTGCTGGTCGTACAGGCGCGACATGGTGCGCGTGAGCTTGCGCAGCTTGAAGCAGGTGCAGCCGATCGCTTGCGCAGCGGGTTCGCTCATGGGAAATAGGTGTAGGTACACGGATCTGGTGGGAATTGATTATAGACCATGTTCCGAATCCCCGTTCATGGATGGATTGGCGGCGACAAGGGCAGGACGGAAGAGCGCACTCTTCCCCCTGCCGGAGCGGCCGCGCTTTATGCCGTTGCCGAGCGTATCAGCAGCGCCACCGCTTCGGCCGCCATGCCCTCTTCCCGGCCGAGGTAGCCGAGCTTCTCGTTGGTCTTGGCCTTGATGTTGACCTGCTGCGGCGAGACGCCGATGTCTTCGGCGATGCGCGAGACCATTTGCGCAATGTGCGGCGCCATCTTGGGAGCCTGGGCAATGATGGTGGCGTCGATATTGCCGATCGTGTAGCCGGTGCCGACCACCCGGTGCGCCACTTCGCGCAGCAGGGTGCGCGAATCGGCGCCCGCGAACATCGGGTCGGTGTCCGGGAAGTGCTTGCCGATGTCGCCCAGGCCGGCCGCGCCGAGCATGGCGTCGATGATGGCGTGCAGCAGCACGTCGGCGTCCGAGTGGCCGAACAGGCCGACCCGGTGCGGGATCGTGACCCCGCCGATAATCAGTTTGCGGCCCTCGACCAGAGGGTGGCAGTCATAGCCGGTTCCGATGCGGAACGGCGGAGTGGGATTGTAGGAAGCGAGTGCCATGGTGGTTTTACACAGGTTAGGTTAAGGCGTGGCCAGGTACATCTCGGCAATCCGGATGTCCGCTGGCAGCGTCACTTTCAAGTTTCGGGGGTGTCCTTCGACCAGCCTGGGCGACAGGCCCATTGCTTCGACCGCACTGGCGTCATCGGTAATGGCGCTGGCGTCGGTGGCCGCCGCCAGCGCGTCGCACAGCAGCCGGTAGCGGAACATTTGCGGGGTCTGCGCCAGCCACAGGCCGTCGCGTGCGACGGTTGCGACCGGTCCCTGCCCCGCACGCTTGACGGTGTCGACCACCGGCAGCGCCAAAAGGCCGCCGACCGGGTCGCAGTCTATCGTTGTAATGAGCTTTTCAATCAGGGCCGCATTCAGGCCCGGGCGCGCGGCGTCGTGCACCAGCACCCAGTCCTGCTCGCGCAGTTCCCCTTGCAGCGCGGCGAGCGCGTTGCGCACCGAATCCAAGCGGCTCGCGCCGCCGCAGCGCAACACCGTCACCCCGTCGTCAGGGATCACCGCGTCGATCCGGGTGTCTTCGGGGCTGACCACCACGAAGGTATGGGCCACCAGCGCGCTCGAGAGGAAGGCGTCGAGCGTATGGCGCAGCATCGGCTTGCCGCCGAGCGCCAGGTACTGCTTGGGACCGTCGCCGGCCATGCGCGCGCCAATGCCGGCGGCAGGTATCAGCGCAAAATAACGCGGCAATTGCTGGTTCATTGAGCTCATTTTCTCGTTCGTTGGTGCGGTCCTGTAAGGACTGTACCTCACCTTCGCAAACTTTGCTGGCCCGCGCAGCCCTGCCCTGCCTGTCCTGGTGCTGCGCGCGCCTTGGCCTCCACTTTCGGCAAATGGTCAGGATCGGTCTTGAGATGGCGCATCTCCTGAGCAAGAATTTCCTCGGATACGCAAAAACCGGGCGGGAATGTCGCGTCCGGTCCGGCCGCAACGGGTGATTCAGGCGACGGTCCAGGTTCCGGCGATGATTTTTTCGAGCCAGAAGGTGCCGATGACGGTCTTGACGTCCGTAATCCGGCCGCTGCGCACCAGCTCGAGCATCTCGGGCAGGCTGGCGCTGAAGGTTTCGAGGAATTCGCCTTCATCGAGCCTGGCCGGCCCGGCTGCCAGCCCGCGCGCCAGGAACAGGTCGAGGTGCTCGTCGGAGTAGGCGATCGCATTGTGGATGGTGCATACAAAATGCCAGTCGCTGGCCGTGTAGCCCGTTTCTTCCTGCAGTTCGCGCTTGGCGCAGTCGAGCGCATCCTCGTCGGGGTCGATTTTACCGGCCGGGAATTCGATGAACACGCGCCCGAGCGGATAGCGGAACTGGCGCTCGAGCAGCACGCGCCCGTCGTCCAGCAGCGGCAGGATCACGACAGCGCCGGGATGCCTGATGTACTCGCGCTCGGTGACTTTGCCGTCCGGCAGCCGGATGCGGTCGCGCGCGACCTTGAGGAAATTGCCGTCATAGGCCACGTGGCCGTCGATGAAGGTTTCTTCGAGCTGCGGATGGTCCATGCGCGACTCCTTGGGTGGAAAGCTTTAGTGGCGCCGCTTGAGCAGGTAGCGCACGACGAACCCGGGAAAGGCGAGCGTGACGAACAAGGGCACGGTCAGCATGTAAAACTCTTTGACCTGCGGGAACCTGGTACCGATGCGCGCTTCGAGCACATAGGCGAACGCGCCCACCACGAAGTAGAGGACAACGAGCTCGAACAGGCGCACCCAGAACGGTTTCACCGCAGCCGTGTCCGGCGCCCTGGATTTAAGCGGAATGAAGCCGAACACGGCTTCATTAAGGAACGGCAGGTTGGCGAGCACCAGTGCGACGATGATCACCAACCAGCTGGCTACCGAGACGTCCATCAGCTCACGACCCGAGCGTCTTGGTCATCGCGTGCATGCAGGCGGCCAGCAGCGAACCTGGCAGCAGCCCGAGGGCGACGATCGCAACGCCATTGACCGACAGGGCCACGCGCATGTCGAACGGCACCGCCAGCGGCGCCACATCGACCGCGTCGTCGAACCACATCACCTTGACCACGCGCAGGTAGTAGAAAGCGCCGATCAGCGAGAACATCACCGCCACGATCGCGAGCCACACCTGGCCGCTGCTGACAACCGCCTGCAGCACCGAGAACTTGGCGGCGAAGCCCATCATCGGCGGCACGCCGGCCAGCGAGAACATCAGCACCGTCATCACGACCGCGAACCACGGGCTGCGTTTGGACAGGCCCTTGAAGTCGTTCAGTTGTTCGGCTTCGAAGCCGGAACGGGCCAGCATCATGATCAGGCCGAAGCTGCCCAGCGTGGTGAGCACGTAGGTGATCGAGTAGTACATCGCGGAGCTGTAGGCGGTCGCGGTGTTGGTGTAGTCGGCGCTGCCGTCGGCCAGGGTGGTCACGCCGGCCAGCAGGCCAAGCATCACGAAGCCCATCTGCGCGATGGTCGAATAGGCCAGCATGCGCTTGATGTTGGTCTGCGCGATCGCGGTCAGGTTGCCGATCGCCAGCGACAGCACGGCCAGCACCATCAGCATCTGCTGCCAGTCGGTCGCCAGCGGCAGCAGGCCTTCGGCCAAGAGGCGGATGCAGATCGCAAAGGCGGCCAGCTTGGGCGCACCGCCCAGCAGCAGCGTGACCGCGGTGGGCGAACCCTGGTAGACGTCGGGCACCCACATGTGGAACGGCACCACGCCAAGCTTGAACGCCAGGCCGGCCACGATGAACACGATGCCGAACACCAGGATGTTGTGGTTGGCCGCGCCCGAGCCGACCGCTTTCAGGATCTCGCCCAGGTCGAGCGAACCGGTGGCGCCGTACACCATCGAGATACCGTACAGCAGAAAGCCCGAAGCGAGCGCGCCCAGCACGAAGTACTTCATCGCCGCTTCGGTCGACACCGCATGGTCGCGGCGCAGCGCGACGAGTGCGTACAGCGCGAGCGACATCAGTTCGAGGCCGAGGTAGATGATCAGCACGTTGTTGGCCGAGATCATCACCATCTGGCCCAGCATCGAGAACAGGGCCAGCACGTAGAATTCGCCGCCCAGGTTACCGGACAACATGCCGCGCTCGCCCGCGTACTGGCGCGAGTAGATCATCGTGACGCCGACCGCGACATAGGTAAACAGCTTGAGCAGGTTCGACATCGGGTCCGACACGAACATGTTATTGAAGGTGTAGACGGTGGTGCCGGCATTGAAGTCGGCGAAGGTCAGCACGCCGCAGACGACGATGGTCGCCAGCGACAGGTAGTAGGTGATCGAACGCTTCGCTTCCGACAAGAACATGTCGATCAGCAGGATCGCGGAAGCGGCGATCAGCAGAAAGATTTCGGCGTAAACCGGGATCAGGTTGGGATTCTGGATCGGGTTGGTCATAGTGGTCTTCAGATTATTGCGGCAGCAGCGCCGGTATTTTCGACACCGAGACATGCTTGAGCAGGTCGGCTACCGAGGTTTGCATCGTATCGGTGAACGGCGCCGGGTAAATACCCATTGCGAGCACGGCGATGGCCAGCACCGCGAACATGAAGAATTCGCGCTTGTTCAGGTCCGTCAGTTCTTCCACATGCTTGTTGGCGATGGCGCCGAACACGACGCGCTTGGCCATCCACAGCGAATAGGCCGCGCCCAGGATCAGGGCGGTGGCGGCCAGCATGCCGATCCAGAAGTTGAACTGGACCGCGCCCAGGATCACCATGAATTCGCCGACGAAGCCGGAGGTGGCGGGCAGGCCCGCGTTGGCCATCGAGAACAGGATGAAGTAGGCCGCGAATTTCGGCATGCGGTTGACCACCCCTCCGTAGTCGGCGATCTGGCGCGAGTGCATGCGGTCGTACAGCACGCCGATGCAAAGGAACATGGCGCCCGAGACGAAACCGTGCGAGATCATCTGCACGATGCCGCCCTGCACCGCCATCTCGTTGAACACGAAGAAGCCGAGCGTGACGAAACCCATGTGCGCAATCGACGAATAGGCGACCAGTTTTTTCATGTCGGCCTGCACCAGCGCGACCAGGCCGATGTAGATCACGGCGATCAGCGACAAGGTGATGATGAACGGCGCCAGGTAGTGGCTCGCGTCCGGCGTGATCGGCAGCGAGAACCGCAGGAAGCCGTACGCGCCCAGTTTCAGCATGATCGCGGCCAGCACCACCGAGCCGCCGGTAGGCGCCTCGACGTGGGCGTCCGGCAGCCAGGTATGCACCGGCCACATCGGAACCTTGACCGCGAACGCCATCAGGAAGGCGAGGAAGATCAGGACCTGCTCGTTCATCGTGAGCGGCAGCTTGTGCCAGGCCAGGATGTCGAAGCTGCCGCCGGCCTTGTTATACAGGTAGACGATGGCGATCAGCGTGAGCAGCGAACCGAAGAAGGTGTACAGGAAGAACTTGAAGGCCGCGTACACCCGGTTGGCGCCGCCGAACACGCCGATGATGATGAACATCGGGATCAGGGTGGCCTCGAAGAAGAAGTAGAACAGCAGTCCGTCCAGCGCGCAGAACACGCCCACCATCAGTCCCGACAGGATCAGGAACGAGCCCATGTACTGGGCCACGCGCTGTTCGATCACCTGCCAGGCCGAGATCACCACGATGATCGTGATGAAGGCGGTCAAAGGCACGAACCAGAGCGACAGGCCGTCGATGCCGAGCGCGTAGATGATGTTGAAGCGACCGATCCACGGCGTGCTTTCGACAAACTGCATGCCGTGCGCGGCGTTGTCGAAATGCTGGATCAGCGGAAGCGTCACCAGGAAGCTGACGACGGCGCCGACCAGCGACAGCACGCGCGACAGGCCCGGCTTTTCATCGCGGCCGATGGCAAGCACCAGCACGCCGAACAGGATCGGAACCCAGATTGCCAGGCTCAGATAGGGAGGAAATGTAGAGATCGTAGACTGCATCATGGTTGTCGTTATCTTTGCGTGTCAGCGGGTTAAGCGTGCCAAAACGGCAGGAAATAGATCAGGAAACCCAACACGCCGAGAATCATGACGAAGGCGTAATGGTAGATGTAACCGGTCTGCAGCAAGCGAACCATGGCCGAGAACCAGCCCACCACTTTCGCGCTGCCGTTGACGACCAGCCCGTCGATCAGGCCCTTGTCGCCGACATTCCACAGGCCGCCGCCGAGCAGGCGGGCGCCGCCCGCGAAGACGACGTCGTTGAACTTGTCCATGTAGTACTTGTTGTCGAGCAAAGTGTGCACTGCGCGGAATTTGTTGTAGAACCACTCCGGCACTTTGCGGTTGACCATGTAGCAGTAGTAGGCCGAGGCCACGCCGGCTACCGCCAGCAGGAACACCTTGGTGCTCATGCCGTGCAGCGCCATCGCCGTCGCGCCGTGGAATTGTTCCTTCAGCTCCTGCATCGCGCCGTGGTTGGGGAGGACCTTGATCGCATCGTCGAAGAAGCCGCCGAACAGCATCGGCTCGATCGTGAAGTAGCCGATCAGGACCGACGGGATGGCCAGCATCACCAGCGGGAACCAGACCACGAATGGCGACTCGTGCGGCTTCTGGCCCGGGGCCAGGCCGTGATGGTGATCGTGCTCTTCTTCGGCTTCCTCTTGGTGCGCGTCCGAATCGTGGCCGTGGCTGTGATGCTGCGGCTTGCCGAAACGCTCTTCGCCGTGGAACACCAGGAAGTACATGCGGAACGAGTAGAAGGCGGTCACGAACACGCCGGCCAGCACCGCGAAGTTGGCGAAGCCGGCGCCGTAGATATGGGTCGCGTGCACCGCCTCGATGATGCTGTCCTTCGAGTAGAAGCCCGAGAAGAACGGGGTGCCGATCAGGGCCAGCGAGCCGATCAGGGCGGTGATCCAGGTGATCGGCATGTACTTGCGCAGGCCGCCCATGTTGCGGATGTCCTGGTCGTGGTGCATGCCGATGATGACCGAGCCGGCGCCCAGGAACAGCAGCGCCTTGAAGAACGCGTGCGTCATCAGGTGGAAGACCGCGATCGAGTAGGCCGAGGAGCCCAGCGCCACGGTCATGTAGCCGAGCTGCGACAGGGTCGAGTAGGCGACCACGCGCTTGATGTCGTTCTGGATGATGCCCAGGAAACCCATGAACAGCGCCGTGATCGAGCCGATGATCAGCACGAACGACAGGGCGGTGTCGGACAGTTCGAACAGCGGCGACATGCGCGCCACCATGAAGATACCGGCGGTCACCATGGTCGCCGCGTGGATCAGCGCGGAGATCGGGGTCGGGCCTTCCATCGAGTCGGGCAGCCAGACGTGCAGCGGGAACTGGGCCGATTTACCCATCGCGCCGATGAACAGGCAGATGCAGGCGACCGTCAGCAGCATCCAGTCGGTGCCGGGCAGGCGCGCGGCGGCCAGCAGGTCGGCCTTGGCGAACACCTCGTTGTAGTTCATGGAGCCGGCGTAGGCCAGCAGCAGGCCGATGCCCAGGATGAAGCCGAAGTCGCCCACGCGGTTGACCAGGAAGGCCTTCATGTTGGCGAAGATGGCGGTCGGGCGGGTGTACCAGAAGCCGATCAGCAGGTAGGAAACCAGGCCCACCGCTTCCCAGCCGAAGAACAGCTGCAGGAAGTTGTTGGCCATGACCAGCATCAGCATCGAGAAGGTAAACAGCGAGATGTAGGAGAAGAAGCGGTTGTAGCCCTCGTCCTCGGCCATGTAGCCGATCGTGTAGATGTGCACCATCAGCGACACGAACGTCACCACGCACATCATCATGGCCGACAGCGAATCGATCTGGAACCCGATCTCGAGTTTCAGGGTGCCCACCGTCATCCAGGTGTAGATGGTCTGGTTGAAGGTGGCGCCGTCGAGCACCGCCATCAGGGTCTGCACCGACAGTATCAGCGCTATGAGCACGCCCAGGATCGTTACCGTGTGCGACGTCTTGCGACCGACCACGTTCCCCAGGAACTTTGTCCCGAACAAGCCTGCAATCACTGAGCCGACCAGCGGCGCCAGGGGTACGGCAAGAAGGAGGTTAGGGTTAAGAATTTGCCCCGCCATGTTGAACCTTAATCGTTATTTTTCGAGAATGAAAATGACGCCCGCGGGCCACGCCCTTGGGCCACGCCCTGCCGGCTTAGCCTTTCAGGCTGTCCAGGTCTTCCACATTGATCGTATCCAGGTTACGGAACAGCACCACCAGAATCGCAAGGCCAATGGCCGCTTCGGCTGCCGCAACGGTCAGGATGAAGAACACGAAGATCTGGCCACCCGCATCGCCCAGGTAATGCGAGAAGGCGATGAAGTTCAGGTTCACGGCCAGCAGCATCAGTTCGACGGCCATCAGCAGGACGATGATGTTCTTGCGGTTCAGGAAAATCCCGACAATCGAAATCGCGAACAGGATTGCGCCCAAAACCAGGTAATGTGCGAGCGATAGTGTCATTGTTTCTCCTTGCCTGCAGCCGCTGCTGCTTGTTCTGCCGCCAGTGCGTCGGCCGCGTTGGACGCCGCGTCGAGCGCGCCCTGGTCCACCGCCGCCATCTTGACGATGCGCAGGCGGTCGTTGCGCTTGACCCGCACTGCATCGCCGGCCGCGAAATTCTTGGTGTCCTTGCGCTTGCGCAGGGTCAGCGCCACCGCCGCGATCATCGCCACCAGCAGGATCGCCGCGGCGATCTCGAAGCCGTAGATGTACTCGGTGTAGATCAGCATGCCCAGTTCCTTGGTGCCGCCGATATTGGCCGCCGCCGCGCCGCCCTGCTGCTCGAACGTCACGAAGCCGCGCCACAGGACCGCCGCCATTTCGAGCACGATCAGCACGCCGATCGCGGTCGCCAGCGGCAGATAGGACCAGAAGCCGGCCCGCATGCGGTCGATGTTAATGTCGAGCATCATGACCACGAACAGGAACAGCACCATGACCGCGCCCACATACACCAGCACCAGCACGATGGCCAGGAACTCGGCCTTGAGCAGCATCCAGATACCGGCCGCATTGAAGAACGCGAGCACCAGGAACAGTGCCGCGTGCACCGGATTGCGGGCCGTGATGACACGGGTCGCGGCGGCGATCATGATGGCCGCGAACACGTAGAACAAAGCAGTTTTAAATTCCATAACTAATCCAAGAGACCTACAGATTAACGATCAGGCGCGTCCGTTCCATACAGGCGCGCTGTGACAAGGCGGCAATGAATTATCGGTACGGCGCGTCCGCTGCACGGGCGGCGGCGATATCGTTCTCGTAGCGATCGCCGACGGCCAGCAACATCTCTTTCGTATAGTACAAATCGCCACGCTTCTCGCCGTGGTATTCAAGCACGTGCGTCTCGACGATCGAGTCGACCGGGCAGGACTCTTCGCAGAAACCGCAGAAGATGCACTTGGTCAGGTCGATGTCGTAGCGCGTGGTGCGGCGCGAACCGTCATCGCGCTGCTCCGATTCGATCGTGATCGCCAGCGCAGGGCACACCGCCTCGCACAATTTGCAGGCGATGCAGCGCTCTTCCCCGTTCGGGTAGCGGCGCAGCGCATGCAGGCCGCGAAAACGCGGCGAGATCGGCGTTTTCTCTTCCGGGAACTGCACCGTGATCTTGCGCGCGAACATGTACTTGCCAGTCAGCGCCAGGCCTTTGAACAGCTCGGCCAGCATCAGACTGCTTAAAAAATCTTTAACTCTGTCCATTCAATTCGCTCTCTTACTTCCAAATATTCCAGGACGTCTGCATCCAGGCGGCGATAAACACCAGATACGCCAGGGTCAGCGGGATAAACACTTTCCAGCCCAGACGCATGATCTGGTCATAGCGATAACGCGGGAACGTGCCACGGGTCCAGATAAACAGCGACACGATCAGGAACGTTTTCGCGAACAGCCAGAAGAAGCCGCCGAAGCCGCCGCCAAATTCGAGTGCCGCCAGCGGAGCCGACCAGCCGCCCAGGAACATCAGCGATGCCAGCACGCTGATCAGGATCATGTTGGCGTATTCGGCCAGAAAGAACATCGCGTACGACATGCCCGAATATTCGACCATGTGCCCGCCCACGATCTCGGACTCGCCTTCGACCACGTCGAACGGGTGGCGGTTGCATTCGGCCACGCCCGATATCAGGTAGATGACGAAGATCGGCAGCAGCGGCAGCCAGTTCCAGGACAGGAAGTTGATACCCTTGTCGTGGAACATGCCTTGCTGCTGGCCTTGCACGATGTCGGTGAAGTTGAGCGAACCGGAGACCATCAGCACGATCACCAGCGCGAAACCCATCGCGATTTCGTAGGAGACCATCTGGGCCGATGCGCGCATCGCGCCCATGAACGAGTACTTCGAGTTCGAGGCCCAGCCGGCGATGATGATGCCGTACACCTCCATCGAGCTGATCGCCAGCAGCAGCAGCAGGCCGGCGTTCACGTTGGCCAGCGCCACCTCGGGACCGAACGGCACCACCGACCAGGCGGCCAGCGCCGGCATGATGGTCATGATCGGGCCGATCAGGAACAGGGCCTTGTTCGACTTGGCCGGGATGATGATTTCCTTGAACAGCAATTTCATCGCGTCGGCGATCGGCTGCAGCAGGCCGTTCGGGCCCACGCGGTTCGGGCCGATACGGATCTGGATCCAGCCGAGCAGCTTGCGCTCCCACAGCGTCAGGTAGGCGACGAGGCCCATCAGGGGCATCATCACGAGCATGATTTTGGCCATGGTCCAGAAGAACGGCCAGGCAAAACCGACGTTGGCCGCGCCCCAGGTATTGATGGTGCCGATAAGTTCAGGCAGAGCCATTAGATTTTCTCCCCTGCTTTTTCAACGGTGATCGGGCCGAACATCGCGCCCAGCGTCGCGGTCGACGGATGCGCCGCGGCGACGCGCACGGCGTTCGCCGGCAGGCTGGCGTCGATGCCGGCGGTCAGGATCGCGCTGCCGGAGCCTTGCGTTACCTTGACCTTGGCGCCGGCCTTGACGCCCAGCTTGTCGGCCAGTGCCGCAGGCAGCCAGGCCAGCGGCGCCTGCGCGTCGGCGGTGCGCTGCAGCGGCTCGGAGCGGCGCGCAATCGCGTCGGCGAAGTAGATCGGCACGTTGGTCACGCGTTCCAGCGCGCCCGAGGTGCCGTACGAGGCCGCGCGCGGGGCGCCTTTTGCCAGGTTGTTCAGTTTTGCCGACAGGTCGGTCACGCCCTTGCCGAACAGTTCGTCGCGGATCGATTCCGAGCTTTCGTAGTCGAAGCCGTCCAGGCCGAGCAGGTTGCCCATCACGCGCAGCACTTTCCATGCGGGACGCGTCTCGCCGAGCGGCTTGACCGTGCCGTTGAAGCTTTGCGCCAGGCCTTCGCAGTTCACGAAGGTGCCCGAGGTTTCCGAGAATGGCGACACCGGCAGCAGCACGTCGGCGTAGTCGAAGCCGTGCTTGAAGGCCGACAGCGCCACGACCATCTCCGCTCCGTCCAGCGCAGCGCGCGCCTGTTGCGGGTTGGCCGCATCGAGTTCCGGTTCGGCGTTGAGCAGCACGAAGGCTTTCTTCGGCACAGAAAACACCGGCACCGCGTTCTTGGCGGTGGCGCCGACCAGGTAGCCGCCGACGGTGTTGGCAGCGTCAAGCAGGTAGCCGAAGCGGGCGCCGGTCTGTTCTGCGATCCACTGCGCCGCGGCATGCAGCGCGGACGCCTGCGGATGCTGGGCCGCCGCGTTACCGAGCAGGATGGCGCCGGGAACGCCCGTGTTCAGGCTGGCGGCGATCTTGTTGGCGGTATCGGACGCTTGCACGTTCTCGAAACCGGCCGGCGCCGCCACGCCCTTGGCCGCGGCCAGCGCCACCACCACTTCCGACAAGGCGGCGAGCCAGTCGGAAGGCGCGGCGATCATCTTGTTCGCGGTCGGAATCAGGAGTTCGTCGTCGCTTGCGTGCAGGATCGAGAGCGTGGCGCCATGCTTGACGGCGTAACGCAGGCGCGTCGCGACCAGCGGATGATCCTTGCGTACGAACGAACCGATGATGAACGCGCTGCCGAGCGTGGACAGTTCCGCGATCCGCATGCCGAGCCAGGGCGTGACCTGGCCGTCGAGCGCGAAGTCGCTCTGGCGCTGGCGGAACTCGATGTTTTCCGAGCCCAGGCCGCGCATCATCTTTTGCAGCAGGTGCAGTTCCTCGACCGTCGAATGGGCCGTCGCCACGGCGGCGATCGCATCGGCGCCGTGTTCGTGCTTGATGTTGCGCAGGCCGTGGGCGATGTATTCGAGCGCGGTCTGCCAGTCGGTTTCCTGCCACTGGCCGCCCTGCTTGATCAGCGGCGAAGTCAGGCGCTCGGCATTGTCGAGCGCCTCGTACGAGAAGCGGTCCTTGTCCGAGATCCAGCACTCGTTGATGGCTTCGTTTTCGAGCGGCAGCACGCGCATGACCTTGCCGCCCTTGACCTGGACGATCAGGTTGGTGCCGAGCGAATCGTGCGGGCTGACCGACTTGCGGCGCGACAGTTCCCAGGTGCGGGCGCTGTAGCGGAACGGCTTGGAGGTCAAGGCGCCGACCGGGCACAGGTCGATCATGTTGCCCGACACTTCGGAGTCGACCGTGTGGCCGACGAAGGAAGTGATCTCGGCGTGTTCGCCGCGGCCCAGCATGCCCAGTTCCATGACGCCGGCCACTTCCTGGCCGAAACGCACGCAGCGGGTGCAGTGGATGCAGCGCGTCATCTCTTCCATCGAGATCAGCGGGCCGGCTTCCTTCGGCGCCACCACGCGCTTTTCTTCCTGGTAGCGCGAGGCCGACTTGCCGTAGCCGACCGCGAGGTCCTGCAACTGGCATTCGCCGCCCTGGTCGCAGATCGGGCAGTCGAGCGGGTGATTAATGAGCAGGAATTCCATCACGGACTTCTGCGCCTGCACCGCCTTCTCGCTGTTCGAGCGCACGACCATGCCGGCCGAGACCGGCGTGGCGCAAGCCGGCAAGGGCTTGGGCGCCTTCTCGACTTCGACCAGGCACATGCGGCAGTTAGCGGCGATCGACAATTTCTTGTGATAGCAGAAGTGCGGGATATACGTTCCCAGTTTGTTTGCGGCGTCCATCACCATGCTGCCCGGTGGGACTTCAACTTTTTTGCCGTCTAATTCGATTTCAACCATTTTGATCGTTACCTGACCTGGCTTAGATGTAAGCGGGCACCAAGCAATGCTTGTGCTCTACGTGATATTCAAATTCTTCGCGGAAGTTCTTGATCATGGCGCGGACCGGCATCGCCGCCGCATCGCCGAGCGCGCAGATGGTGCGGCCCTGGATGTTGTCGGCGATCGAATTGAGCAGGTCCAGGTCGTCGGCGCGGCCCTGGCCGTGCTCGATGCGGTGCACCATGCGGTACATCCAGCCCGTGCCTTCGCGGCATGGGGTGCACTGTCCGCACGATTCCTCATAATAGAAATACGACAGGCGCAGCAGCGACTTGACCATGCAGCGCGTCTCGTCCATCACGATCACCGCGCCCGAGCCGAGCATCGAGCCGGCTTTCGCGATCGAATCGTAATCGAGGTCGGTGTTCATCATGACGTCGCCGCGCACCACCGGGGCGGACGAACCGCCGGGGATGACGGCCTTGATCTTCTTGCCGCCGCGCATGCCGCCGGCCAGTTCCATCAGGGTCGCGAACGGCGTGCCCATGGGAACCTCGTAGTTGCCCGGACGCTCGACGTCGCCCGAGATCGAGAAGATCTTGCTGCCGCCGTTGTTCGGCTTGCCCAGCGCGGCATACGCCTCGCCGCCCATGTTCATCACGAACGGGACCGCGGCGAAGGTTTCGGTGTTGTTGATCGTGGTCGGCTTGCCGTACAGGCCGAACGAGGCCGGGAACGGCGGCTTGAAGCGCGGCTGGCCCTTCTTGCCTTCGAGCGACTCGAGCAGCGCGGTTTCTTCGCCGCAGATGTAGGCGCCGTAGCCGTGGAAAGCGTGCAGCTGGAACGAGAATTCGCTGCCCAGGATCTTGTCGCCCAACATATTGGCGGCGCGCGCTTCCTCCAGTGCTTCCTCGAAACGGTCGTACTCGGCGAAGATTTCGCCGTGGATGTAGTTGTAGCCGACCGTGATGCCCATCGCGTAGGCGCCGATGGCCATGCCCTCGATCAGCGCGTGCGGATTGTAGCGGATGATGTCGCGGTCCTTGAAGGTGCCCGGCTCGCCTTCGTCGGTATTGCAGACGAGGTATTTCTGGCCAGGGAACTGGCGCGGCATGAAGCTCCATTTGAGGCCGGTCGGGAAACCGGCGCCGCCGCGTCCGCGCAGCGACGAGGTCTTCAGTTCGGCAATCACCTGTTCCGGCGTGATTTTCTCTTGCAGGATACGGCGCAGCGCGCTGTAGCCGCCGCGCTGGACGTAGTCCTCGAGGTGCCAGTTCTTGCCGTCCAGGCCAGCCAGGATCAGCGGCTTGATGTGACGATTATGCAGGGATGTCATTTCTTGAGTTCCTCGACCAGCGCGTCGATCTTGTCGTTCGACATGAAGCTGCACATGCGCTTGTTATTGACCAGCATCACGGGCGCGTCGCCGCAGGCGCCCATGCACTCGCCTTCGACCAGCGTGAACTGGCCGTCGGCCGTCGTTTCACGGTAGCCGATCCCGAGCTTTTCCTGCAGGTGGCGGGCGGCCTTCTCGCCGCCGGACAACTGGCACGGCAAGTTGGTGCAGACCGAAATCTTGTGCTTGCCGACCGGCTTGACGTTGTACATATTGTAGAACGTGGCCACTTCCTGCACCGCGATGGCGGGCATGCCGAGGTAGTCGGCCACTTCCTGCATCACTTCCGGAGGAAGCCAGCCTGTTTCGTCCTGGGCAATCGCGAGCGCAGCCATTACCGCCGACTGCTTCTGGTCGGACGGGAATTTAGCGACTTCACGGTCGATTTTTTTATATGACTGCTCTGATAACAACATTGTGTTTGCCTCAAAAGTGCAACGACTTATCTGTCAATTTCGCCGAATACGATGTCTTGGTTACCGATGATGGCGACTGCGTCCGCGATCATGTGGCCGCGCGCCATTTCGTCCAGGCTTTGCAGGTGGGCAAAGCCCGGTGCGCGGATCTTCATCCGGTACGGCTTGTTGGCGCCATCGGACACCAGGTAGATGCCGAACTCGCCCTTCGGGTGCTCGACCGCGCAGTAGGCCTCGCCCGGCGGGACGTGGAAGCCTTCGGTAAACAGCTTGAAGTGGTGGATCAGCGATTCCATGTTGGTCTTCATGTCCACGCGCGACGGCGGCGCCACCTTGCGGTTGTCGACCATGACCGGACCCGGGTTGGCCCGCAGCCAGGCGCTGCACTGCTTGATGATGCGGTTGGACTGGCGCATTTCTTCGATGCGCACCAGGTAGCGGTCGTAGCAGTCGCCGTTGGTGCCGACCGGGACGTCGAAGTCCATCTTATCGTACACCGCGTACGGCTGCTTCTTGCGCAGGTCCCATTCGACGCCCGAACCGCGCAGCATGGCGCCGGTAAAGCCCATCGCCTTGGCCGCTTCCGGCGAGACCACGCCGATGCCGACCGTGCGCTGCTTCCAGATGCGGTTGTCGGTCAGCAAGGTTTCGTATTCGTCGACATAGGTCGGGAAACGGCTGGCGAAATCGTCGATGAAGTCGAGCAGCGAGCCCTGCCGGTTTTCGTTGAGGCGGTCGATGGCCTTGGCGTTGCGGATGATCGAGGCCTTGTGTTTCGGCATCGCGTCCGGCAGGTCGCGGTACACCCCGCCCGGACGGTAGTAGGCCGCGTGCATGCGCGCGCCCGACACCGCTTCGTAGCAGTCGAACAGGTCTTCGCGGTCGCGGAAGGCGTACAGGAACGGACCCATGGCGCCCACGTCGAGCGCGTGCGCGCCCAGGAACATCAGGTGGTTCAGCAAACGCGTGATTTCGTCGAACATGACGCGGATGTACTTGGCGCGCACCGGCACTTCGACGCCGAGCAGCTTTTCGATCGCCAGCACGTAGGCGTGTTCGTTGCACATCATCGACACGTAGTCGAGCCGGTCCATGTACGGAACCGATTGCAGGTAAGTGCGGCTTTCGGCCAGCTTTTCGGTGGCGCGGTGCAGCAGGCCGATATGCGGGTCGGCGCGCTGGATCACTTCGCCGTCGAGCTCGAGCACCAGGCGCAGCACGCCGTGCGCGGCCGGGTGCTGCGGACCGAAGTTCAGGGTGTAATTCTTAATCTCAGCCATTATTTGATCCCGTAGGTTTCTTCGCGGATCACGCGCGGAATGATTTCACGCGGCTCGATCGTCACAGGTTGGTAGATCACGCGCTTCTGTTCCGGGTCGTAACGCATTTCCACGTAGCCGGTCATCGGGAAATCCTTGCGGAACGGATGGCCGATGAAGCCATAGTCGGTCAGGATGCGGCGCAGGTCGTTGTGGCCTTCGAAAATGATGCCGTACAGGTCGAACGCTTCGCGCTCGTACCAGTTGGCCGCGCGCCAGATGTCGATGACCGATGCAACGATCGGCATCTCGTCGTCGGGCGCGAACACGCGCACCCGCAGGCGCCAGTTGTGCTCGATCGAGAGCAGGTGCGACACGGCCGCGAAGCGCAAGCCGTCCCAGCTGCCTTCGCCGTAGGTCGAATAGTCCACCCCGCACAGGTCGATCAGCTCGTCGAAGCGCAGCGCAGGATGGTCGCGCAGGGTGCGCATCGCGGCCAGGTACTCGCCCGCCTTGATTACCACCGTCACTTCACCGAGTGCCGAGGTGATGTCCACGCCCTCGCCCAGCGCGTTGCGCAGGGAGATTTCCAGGGCTTCAAGTTTTGTCGTCATAGTTAAAGCGGCCTGTTAGCGAGCGATGGTGTTGGTGCGCTTGATCTTGTTATGCAGCTGCAAAATACCGTACAGCAGCGCTTCGGCTGTCGGAGGGCAGCCCGGCACATACACGTCGACCGGCACGATGCGGTCGCACCCGCGCACCACCGAATAGGAGTAGTGATAGTAGCCGCCGCCGTTGGCGCAGGAACCCATGGAAATGACCCAGCGCGGCTCGGGCATCTGGTCGTAGACCTTGCGCAGCGCCGGCGCCATCTTGTTGCACAGCGTGCCGGCCACGATCATGACGTCGGACTGGCGCGGGGACGGACGGAACATGAAGCCGAAACGCTCCAGGTCGTAACGGGCAGCGCCCGCATGCATCATTTCAACCGCACAGCAGGCCAGGCCGAACGTCATCGGGTACATCGACCCGGTGCGTGCCCAGTTGATCAGCTTATCGGCTGTCGTGGTAATGAAACCTTCGTTTAGTACGCCTTCAATTGACATGGCTTATTCCCAATCAAGGGCACCTTTCTTCCAGATATACCAAAAACCGACCACGAATTCAGCGATGAACACCATCATCGTCACGAAACCGGACCAGCCCAGATCGCGCATCGCTACGCCCCACGGGAAGAAGAATGCCGTTTCCAGATCAAACAAAATAAACAGGATCGCGATCAAGTAGTAGCGGACGTCGAACTTCATCCGCGCATCTTCGAATGCCTCGAAGCCGCACTCGTACGGAGATAGTTTTGCCACGTCCGGCCGGTTGGGCGACAGAATGAATCCCAGGACCTGGGGGACGACGCCGACGCCAAGGCCGACAAGAATGAACAACAGGACGGGGAAATAATTTTCGAGGTTCACGATTGATGAGACCTATGTTGAACGATCGGTTAATGAAACGCTGCAATACCCTGCAGGGCCTACCACACGATGCCGGCTTGACGCCTGTCACCAGGACCGTAGACAGATCCCCGCAAAAAAGCCAGCTCAGGCGCAGCCCTTGCTGGCTTCAATTTTTCTGGTGCCGACGGCGAGACTCGAACTCGCACAGCTTTCGCCACTACCCCCTCAAGATAGCGTGTCTACCAATTTCACCACGTCGGCGTGAAGGCGCTATTCTACCCTGTCTTAACACTACTTTTCAATGCAAAAATTGCGCATAGACAAGGATAAAACGATTTATATCAATTTCTTTTAACACCAGGCAAATTTCTTTGCCTGTCCTGCTGAAACTATGGGCAACTTACTTCGGAATCTGGTTGGCCGGGGTTGCCGGTACCGGTGCCGCAGGCGCTGCCGGCGCCGTCGCGGCCGGTGCGGAAGCAGCTGGCGCTGCCGGCGCGGTACCCGGAATGGCAGCCGGACCGGTCACGGGAG
>JBAQKU010000676.1:0-2962 GCA_049301315.1 Telluria sp. | reverse complement strand
GGGTGGAAGAGCGCAGCGCGCCGTGCTGAGCGTGGATTGTGGTGGCGCGTGGCAAATGGGGTTCCCGCTTGCGCGGGAACGACGGTATGGGCGGGAACGACGGTATCGATATTCGTCAGCCATAAGCGCGGCCGGCTACATAGTATGCAAGTGCGTGTCCCTGCGCCCCCAGACCTCGGTGCCGAGCGGGCTCTGTTGCGGCGCATGGCAAATGGGGCTCCCGCTTGCGTGGGAAGTCGTTCCCGAACAGAGGGAACGGCGGTATGGGCGGGAACGACGGTATCGATGCCCGTCAGCCAATCAGCCCTGCTCGAAGCCGCTAGCTGGTCAGCCGGGTGCGCGAGCGTAACAGCGACAGGATGCCCTCGGGCGGCACCGGGCGGCTGAACAGGTAGCCCTGGATGGTGTCGCACTCCTGCTCGCGCAGGAAGGCCAGCTGCTCGGCTGTCTCGACCCCTTCGGCCACCACCTTCATGTGCATGCTGTGCGCCAGCGCGATCACCGCGGTGACGATGCTGCGATCGTCCGGGTCGGTGTGGATGTCGCGCACGAAGGACTGGTCGATCTTGAGGATGTCGATCGGCAGCCGCTTCAGGTACGACAGCGAGGAGTAGCCGGTGCCGAAATCGTCGATCGAAATCTGTACCCCCATCCGGTGCAGGGTGTCGAGCGTGGCGCTGGTCTGCTCGGTATCGGCCATCAGGATGCCTTCGGTCAGTTCGACCTCGATCAGGCGCGGCGAAAGATCGGTCTCGCGCAAGATGGCGCCGATTTTCTCGGCCAGGTCGCCCTGGCGGAACTGGCGCGCCGACAGGTTCACTGCAACCCGCACCGGCATGCCGGCCAGTTCCCAGTCGCGCGCCTGGCGGCAGGCGGTACGCAACACCCATTCGCCGATCGACACGATGATGCCGGTCTCCTCGGCCAGGGGAATGAACTGGGTGGGCGAGACCATGCCCAGCTCCGGATGGCGCCAGCGGATCAGCGCCTCGACGCCGCCGATCTCCCCGCTGGCCAGCTCGACCTGCGGCTGGTAATGCAGGATGAACTCGCCGCGCTCGGTCGCGCGCCGCAGGCTGTTGGCCAGGTTCACCCGTTCCACGATCGCGCTGTTCATGTCGTCGGTGAAGAACTGGTAATTGTCGCGCCCGAGGTCCTTGGCGCGGTACAGCGCGATGTCGGCGTTCTTGATCAGGCTGTCCACGTCGTCCGAATCGTCCGGATACAGGGTGATGCCGATGCTTGCGCTCAGGTACAGCTCGCGGTCCTGGATCGTGATCGGCGCGCGCAGCGCGTTCTGCAGCGCCGCCGCCAGGGCGGCCACGTCTTCCGGGCGCGACGTGTCGCACGCCAGCAGGGCGAATTCGTCGCCGCCCATGCGCGCCAGCGTGTCCACGCTGCGGATCCGTTCGCCCAGGCGGGTGGCCACGATGGTCAGGAGGGCGTCGCCTGCGTCGTGCCCGAGGGTGTCGTTGACCGCCTTGAAGTAGTCCAGGTCGAGCAGCATCAGGGCAAAGCCGGTCTTGTTGCGCTGTCCGGTCGTGACCGCCTGGTTGAGGCGGTCGCGGAACAGGCGCCGGTTCGGCAGCCCGGTCAGCACATCGTGGAAGGCGAGGTGCCGGATCGTCTGCTCGGTCTGCTTGCGCGCGCTGATGTCCTCGGTGATCGCGACGAAGTGGGTCACTTCGCCGGCCTCGTTCTTGAGCGGGGAGATCGCTTCCAGGCACCAGTACAGTTCGCCGTCCTTCTTGGCGTTGTGCAGCTCGCCATGCCATTCCTTGCCCGACACCAGCGTATCCCACAGGCGCTTGTGGGTTTCCGGATGGGTCTCGCCGGACTTGAGGATGCGCGGGGTCTGGCCGATCACTTCCTCCGCGCTGTAGCCGGTGATCCGGGTAAACCACGGATTGACGTATTCGATGACGCCCTCGCGGTCGGTGATGACGACCGCGTTCGCGCTTTGCTCGACCGCGCGCGAGAGCTTGCGCAGCTTTTCGTCGCCCTGCCTGCGCAGCTCTTCGTGTTCGATATTGGCCAGCGCGAAGGAGACGTCGCCGGTCATCTCCTCGAGCAGGCGCAGTTGCGCGGCATCGAAGAAATGCGGCTCGTAGGCATACAGGCAGAAGGTGCCGAGCACGCGCGCGCCGCACTGGAGCGGAAACATGACGTGCGAGGCGAAACCGGCGGCCACGATATGCGGGCCGGGCGCCGCTGCGACCGGCGCCGGCGCCAGCCCGTCCGCTCTGGTGCACATCGCGGCGACTTCGCACGGCGGCACCTGCACCTGTGCGCTGGCGCGCGACACCCAGCCCCATTCGGAGCTGTCGCCCTCGCACAGGGCGATCGTAGCGAGCGGAAAACCGCCGTGTTCGACCGCGATGTCGCACACCTCGCGAAACAGTTCGCGGCGGTCGGTGACGCGGATGATCATGCCGTTGGTGTGGCTAAGCACACTGTACAGGCGGTTCAGCTGGACCGCGATGCCTTGCGCCCGTTCGCGCTGGATGATCTCGAGCTTGAGGTCGTGGTTGGTCCTGGCCAGTTCGGCGCTGCGGATGGCCGCGTCGCGCCGCAGCCGCACCGGCTGGCGCAGCACCACGTAGGTCAAGCTCGCCACCGCCGTGGCGATGAGTAGCAGCAGCAGCACGGCGCCGGCCGACAGGTAGGGATTGACCCAGCCGCGCGTCGGCGCGATGCTGAGCAGCCAGGTGCCGTTCGGCAGGCCGATGGGATGGATCACCGGGTCGGTAAGCGCGCCGCCCGAGGCGGCGAGCACGTCCTGGCCGGCACTGAGCCGGTAGTCGTAACCGGCGGCGCTCAGTTGCGCCAGCTTGCTGTGCGCCAGCAGGTCGGCCAGGCGCACCTGGCCGGCGGCCAGTCCCCACAGGCGCGCTGCGCCGGACGGACCGGGCAGGTACACCGGCAGCAGCCCGAGCACCGCTGCGTCGGCGCCGCCCTCGAG
>JBAQKU010000675.1:0-5101 GCA_049301315.1 Telluria sp. | reverse complement strand
ATGTCGACGAGGTCATCATCGTCGACACCGACGCCATCTGCGCCGCCATCAAGGACGTGTTCCAGGACACGCGCAGCATCCTCGAGCCGGCCGGCGCGCTGGCGGTGGCCGGCGCCAAGGCCTACGTGGAACGTGCGGCGCTCACCCGCCACCCGGTGCAGGACGAAACCCTGGTTGCGATCGCCTGCGGCGCCAACATGAACTTCGACCGCCTGCGCTTCGTGGCCGAGCGGGCCGAGCTGGGCGAATCGCGCGAGGCCGTGTTCGCGGTGACGATTCCCGAGCAGCGCGGCAGCTTCAGGCGCTTTTGCGCGCTGATCGGCCCGCGCAACGTGACCGAGTTCAACTACCGGGTCAGCGACCAAAGCGAGGCGCACGTGTTCGTGGGCATTCAGATCGCCGCCCGCGACGAATCGGGCATGCTGGCGCGCAGTTTCGAGCAGCACGACTTCAGGACGCTCGACCTGACCCACGACGAACTGGCCAAGCTGCATATCCGCCACCTGGTCGGCGGCAAGAGTGCGCTGGCCCGCGACGAGCTGCTGTATCGTTTCGAATTCCCGGAGCGTCCCGGCGCGCTCATGCGCTTCCTCGACAGCATGGCGCCGAACTGGAATATCTCGCTGTTCCACTACCGCAACCAGGGCGGCGACGTGGGCCGCATCCTGGTGGGACTGCAAGTGCCGCCCGACGAGATGAACGAGTTCCGCCAGTTCCTCGCCACGCTCGGCTACCGCCACTGGGACGAAAGCGCCAACCCGGTCTACAAGCTGTTCCTGGGATGACGCCCCGCACGGCGGGCATGGCGCCCGCCGCCCCCACTTTTCATGCACAACAATGAACAACACCGCTGATCTTTCCCCCCTCGGCAAACCGGCCGCCTACCGCACCGAGTACGCGCCCGAGCTGCTGTTTCCGATCGCGCGCCAGGAAAAGCGCGCCGAACTCGGGCTGACGGGAACGCTGCCGTTTTTCGGTGTCGATATCTGGAACGCCTACGAACTGTCGTGGCTGAACCTGCGCGGCAAGCCGCAAGTGGCGATCGCGACCGTGACGGTGCCGGCCGATTCGCCCAACATCATCGAATCGAAGTCGTTCAAGCTGTACCTGAACTCGTTCAACCAGACCCGCCTGGCCAGCCCGGATGCGCTGCTCGAGATGCTGCGCCGCGACCTGTCGAGCGGCTTCGGCGCGCCGGTGCACGTGGCCCTGACCTTGCAGGACGCGTTCGCCACGCTGCGCATGGGCGAGCTCGACGGGCTGCTGCTCGACCGCCTCGACGTCGAGATCGCGCAGTACACCCCGCAGCCGGCCCTGCTCAAGACGGTGGGCGATGCCGCGCCGGTCGAGGAGAGGCTGGTGTCGCACCTGCTCAAATCGAATTGCCTGGTCACCGGCCAGCCGGACTGGGCCAGCATCCAGGTCCATTACGTGGGCGCCCAGATCGAGCAGGAAGGGCTGCTCAAGTACCTGATCGGCTTTCGCGAGCACAACGAATTCCACGAGCAGTGCGTCGAGCGCATCTTCATGGACATCTATCGCCAGTGCGCGCCGCAAAAGCTGGCGGTCTACGCGCGCTACACCCGGCGCGGGGGGCTCGACATCAATCCCTGGCGCAGCAATTTCAGCGGCGCGCGCCCTTCCAACCTGCGCACCGCGCGTCAATGAGCTTATTGATACAGATCAAGGGTGAGAATCCGCACTGCACAGTCGCGTTGACACAATTTCTGAGCGGGAATACCTTCTAGCCGCACCTTGCCAAAATGATTCACCCCTACAATAAAACAACACCCCGCCGCGCATACACATGGCCGCAGCAAGTGGTACAAGGGCCGGCAACGACGGCATGGACGACATGTGCACGCAGCGAGCGAGTTCACTATGTAAATTCAGGCCCTGCCCGTTGGCCTGCGCCGGTTTTCGAGCGGATGTTGCGCAATCGGCCATTCCAGTTGCCGGAATGCCAATCCGACACTATTGCACCGCGCATGAGAATTCCAATTACACGATTTCAAAACAAGCCTATAATTCTGGCTCGCAAGCTCCTTTGTGCATCGCACCATTCGACTTAGTGTTATGACCAACCTTAGCAAAATTTTATCACCCGAGAACGTTTTGCTCGATCTCGAAGTGTCGAGCAAGAAGCGCGCTTTCGAACAGGCAGGGCTGATCTTCGAGAACAACTGCGGGATTGCGCGCTCGACCGTGTCGGAAAACCTGTTCGCACGCGAACGGCTCGGTTCGACCGGGCTGGGACACGGGGTGGCGGTGCCGCACGGGCGCATCAAGGGCAGCAAGAGCCTGAAAGGGCCGCTCGGCGCCTTCGTGCGCCTGGCCGAGCCGATCCCGTTCGAGTCGCCCGACGGGCAACCGGTCAAGCTGCTGTTCTTCCTGCTGATCCCCGATCATGTAACCCAGCAACATCTCGAAATCCTGTCCGAGATTGCCGAAATGTTCTCCGACGACGCCTTCCGCAACGCCCTGGCGACCGATCCGGACCCGAAATCGGTGCACTCGCGCATCGTCAACTGGCAACCCAGCCTGCAAGCGCTGGGTTAAACTTTCCCGGCGCCGGGCGCGCGCGTCCCACTTTTGCGAAGACACCCATGCTGCAGACCCCGCTGACCATTCAACGACTGTACGACGACAATCGCGAAAGTCTGCAACTGGGATGGTTCGCCGGCTTTCCGGGCGGCGAACGCCTGATCTCGGGCGACGTGGCCTCGGCCGCCGACCAGGTCGGCCATTTGAACCTGATCCACCCGGGGCGCATCCAGGTGTTCGGGCACCAGGAGCTGACCTACTACCACCGCCTCAAGTCCGGTTCGCGCAGCCACGTGATCGGCGAGCTCATTGCCGGCGGGCCGCCGGCGCTGATCATCGCCCAAGGGCTCGACACGCCGCCCGACATCCTCGCCATTTGCGACGAACAGAACATTCCGCTGTTTTCCACGCCGCTGCCGGCGGCGCAGGTGATCGACTTCCTGCGCGTGTACCTGTCCAAGAAGCTGGCGCAGCGCATCATCATGCACGGCGTGTTCATGGACGTGCTGGGAGTGGGAGTGCTCATCACCGGCGACTCAGGCCTGGGCAAGAGCGAGCTGGGGCTGGAACTGATATCGCGCAGCCACGGGCTGGTGGCGGACGACGCGGTTGAATTTTCGCGCATTGCGCCCGACATGATCGAAGGGCGCTGCCCGGCGCTGCTGCAAAACCTGCTCGAAGTGCGCGGGCTGGGGCTGCTCGACATCAAGGCGATCTTCGGCGAGACGGCGGTGCGGCGCAAGATGCGCCTCAAGCTGATCGTGCACCTGGTGCGGCGCAGCGCGCTCGAAGAAGAAGTCGAGCGCCTGCCGTTCCTGTTTCCGACCGAAGACGTGCTGGGACTGCCGGTGCGCAAAGTGGCGATCCCCGTGGCGGCCGGCCGCAACATCGCCGTGCTGCTCGAGGCCGCGGTCCGCAACACCATCTTGCAACTGCGCGGCATCGACACCTTGCAAGAGTTCATGGAGCGTCAGCGCCAGGCCATGACTGGCGATTAAACGCGCTGCTTTACGGAGTCCGGCCTTGCAAGGCCGGACCGTTACGCAGGCGCGGGGCAGTGCCCCGCGAATTCCCTGCTGCACCAGCGCCAGGCCATGACTGGCGATTAAGGCAGAGCGAAACCGGGGTGAGGGGGGCGCCGAGCCTTTTTTTTCGCGGTGGGGTATCGCGAAAATTACTCTGCCCCCGGTTTCGCTCTTTCCCGTACAGATCGCATGGCGGGAAATGCTGCCGCCGCCTGCCGCTTGCGGTATCATCGCCACCATGCGCATCGTACTCATCACCGGCATTTCCGGCTCCGGCAAGTCCGTGGCCCTGAACGTTCTCGAGGACGCGGGCTACTACTGCGTCGACAACCTCCCGCCCGCCCTGCTCCCGAGCCTGGTCAGCACCCTGATCGACCAGGCCACCACCAGCCTGGCGGTCGCCGTCGATGCGCGCAGCGCCGAATCGCTGGTGGACCTGCCGGCCAACATCAGGGCGCTCAAGGACGAGGGACACGACGTCAAGGTGATGTTCCTGACCTCGAACACGCATTCGCTGGTGGCGCGCTTTTCCGAGACGCGCCGCAGCCATCCGCTGTCGCATCAGTTGCGCCCCGACGAGAACCCGGCCTCGCGCCGCACCCTGATCGAATGCATCATGGAGGAACGCGAACGCCTCGGGGCGATCGAGCAGCTCGGCCACGTGATCGATACCTCCGAGCTGTCGGCCAACAAGCTGCGCGCCTGGATCAAGGAACTGGTGGAGATCGAGCGCGCGCCATTGACGCTGTTCTTCGAATCGTTTGCGTTCAAGTTGGGCGTGCCACTCGACGCCGATTTCGTGTTCGACGTGCGCGCCCTGCCCAATCCCTATTACGACCTGACCTTGCGCCCGCTCACCGGCAAGGATGCCCCGGTGATCGCGTTCCTCGACGCCCAGCCCAGTGCCGCCGAACTGCTCGCGGACATTCGCGCCTTCATCGAGAAGTGGCTGCCGGCATTCAAGACCGACACCCGCAGCTACCTGACCGTGGCGCTCGGATGCACCGGCGGGCAGCATCGCTCGGTGTACATGGCCGAACGGCTGGCCGCCCATTTCAGCCCGACCGAACGCGTGGTGCTGCGCCACCGCGAGCAAAGCTAGCGGCGTAAGCTACAGGTGGCGCAGCGGGTGCGCATGCGCCGGCCACACCGGGGCGAAGAAACCGGCAACCATCTCGCCCGTCACCTGCTCGAGCGCCGCGGGCGACCACTTGGGCGCATTGTCCTTGTCGATCACCAGCGCACGCACGCCTTCGAGCACCTCGCCATGCTCGAAGCAGTGGCGCACCAGCGTGCGTTCCATGCGCAGGCAGTCGGCCACTTCGAGCCGCGCCCCGCGCGCGAGCAACTCGTGCGTCACGCACATCATCAGCGGCGAACGGGTGCGCATCGCGGCCAGCGCCTTTTGCGCGAACGGCTGCGGGTCCTGCCCCAGTGAGGCGATGATGTCCGCCACCGAAGCGGCGCCGAAATGATGGTCGATCGCGATGCGCGCTGCCTCGAGCTCGCTGGCGCCGGCGTCGCCCTGGAAC
>JBAQKU010000674.1:0-5617 GCA_049301315.1 Telluria sp. | reverse complement strand
AAATTACTCTGACCCCGGTTTCGCTCTTTCACGTATGCGCCACTGTCGCAAACGTGATCGACACCTTCAGCCCCTTGCCGCTGGCGCCATCGGCCAGCGCGATGCTGGCCCGGTGCAGCGCTGCGATATCGCGCACGATCGCCAGCCCCAGCCCGGTCCCGCCCGGATTGCATTCGAGCGTGGCGGCGGCGCGGTAAAACGGGGTGAACACCTTTTCCCGTTCGGCTTCGGCGATGCCGTTGCCGCTGTCCTCGATCTGGAGCAGCACGCCGGCCTCGTCCCCGCACACCCGCAGCACGATGTTGCCGCCCTCCGGCGTATAGCGGATGGCGTTGTCGAGCAGGTTGCTCACCAGCTCATGGAGCAGCAGCGCGTGGCCAATGACACAGGCCTGGTCCGATGCTTCGAGCGAGAGGTCGATGTTCTTCTGCACCGCGGGCAGCGCCAGCTCCAGCGCGACCTGGCGCACGATGGCCGGCAGCGCGACCGGGGCCATGGCGGCCGCCTCGCCGCCGTGTTCGACGCGCGCCAGCGTGAGCAGGCGGTTGGCCAGGCGCACGGTGGCGTCGGTGGTGCCGGCGATCGATTCGACGATCTCGCGCATGGCGGCCGGATCGTTCTCGCGCAGCGCCAGTTCGGCCTGCGTCTTAAGCACCGTGAGAGGGGTGCGCAACTGGTGCGAGGCGTCGGCGATGAAGCGGCGCTGGCTGGCGATCAGGTTCTGCATGCGCGACATGGTGCTGTTCATCGCGGCTACCAGCGGACGCACTTCCTTGTGCACCATGGCCGGGTCGACGTCGGACAGGTCGGACAGGGCGCGCGTTTCGACCTCGTTTTTCAGGCGCATGAGCGGGCGCAGCACCAGCCGCACCGCAAACCAGACCAGCGAGGCGACGGCCAGCACCATCACCGCCTGGCGCAGCAAGGTGTCGAGCAGGATCTGGCGCGACAGGCCGCGCCGCGCGTCAAGCGTTTCGCCCACCTGGATCAGGGCGATGCCGCGCATCGAATCGTCGTACACCGGCTGCAGCAGGGCGGCGATGCGCACCGGTTCGCCGTTGTAGTTGGCGTGATAGAAGCGCACCAGCGCCGGATAGGCTTCCGAGCGCGGCACGTTGGCTGGCACCGCGGGCAGGTCGTCGAAGCCGGACACGGTTTCGCCGTCGATGCCGCTGACCTTGTAGTAGATCCGGCCCAGCGTGTCGGTTTCGAAACTGTCGAGCGCGACGTAGGGCACGTCGGCCACCACCTTGCCGTCCTTGATCGAGACCCGTTCGGCCAGCGCGCGGGTCGATGCCAGCAGGGACCGGTCGTACGCGAGGTCGGCCGCATCGAGCGCGTTGTCGTACATCGACACCGCATTGAGCGCGGCCAGCAGCACCAGCGGTATCAGCAGCCAGCGCAGCAGCTGGTTGCGCAGGCTGCCCAGTGCGGCGCCCGCGCCGGCCTTGCGGCGCAGCAGCGTAAGCAGCGGCGCCATGTCAGGCCTTGGCCGGACGCGGCTGCAGCATGTAGCCGATTCCGCGCAGGGTGGTGATCGCGGCCGCCTCCGGCACCGCGCGCTCGAGCTTCTTGCGCACCCGGTGAATGTACAGTTCGATGGCGCCGATGTTGGCGTCGTCGTCGAGCGCGAACACTTCGTCGAACAGCTTTTCTTTCGAGACCGCCCGCCCCGGGCGCGAAATGAGCGCTTCGAGCACGGCGTGTTCGCGCGGCGTGAGCGGCAGTTGCTCGCCCGCGTAAGTGAACAGGCGCGTGACGGTGTCGAAACTGAGCGCGCCGCAGCGGTGCACCGGCGCTTCGTTGCCCTGGCTGCGCCGCAGCAGCGCCTTGACGCGCGCTTCGAGTTCGCTCAGCTCGAACGGCTTGGCCAGGTAGTCGTCGGCGCCCAGGTTCAGGCCCTGCACCCGCTCTTCGAGTCCGCCGCGCGCGGTCAGGATCAGCACCGGCGTCTTGGCGCGTGCCCCGCCGCGCGAGCGCAGCCGGCGCAGCACGTCGAGTCCGTCCATCTTGGGCAAGGTCAGGTCGAGAATCACGAGCGCATAGTCCTGCGTGTGCAGCAGGGCGTCGGCGTCGCCGCCGTTGGCTGCGCATTCGACCGTCAGGTGGGCGTCGCGCAGCGCCTTGGCAAGCCAATGGGACAGTTCGATATGGTCTTCTACTAAAAGGATGCGCATGCTGTTGGCCCGCCGGGAAATGAGAGCAGTGTAAGGCCAAGCACCGCATCTGCGCCGGGTCCCGAAAAATAAATGGAAAGCGATGTGGCGAGCCTGAAACAGGCGCGGCGCTGAAAGCGAATTGAAAGGAAGGCACTCGTATAGTGGCCTCGGTTTCACAGCAGTCCAACAATTAAAACCTGGATCTCCGGAGATAAGAGAATGAAAAAAACAATGTTTGCGCTCGCCGTTGCGGCCTGCCTGGCCAGCGGCGGCGTCGCACATGCCCAGTCCAACGTGCAGGTCTACGGCCTGCTCGACGCAGGTGTCGAGTACACCACCAATTCAAATGCGGCCGGGGACGGCAACGTGCGCCTCATCTCGGGCGGCAAGAACACCTCGCGCTGGGGCCTGCGCGGCAGCGAGGACCTGGGCGGCGGCCTGAAAGCGGTGTTCGGCCTTGAAGGCGGCATCCTGATGGATAGCGGCGCCGCCGACGGTGCGCTGTTCAAGCGCCAGGCCTATGTCGGCGTGGATGGTGCGTTCGGCCGTGTGGTGCTGGGGCGCTCCTTCACCACCACCTACGATTTCGTGCTGCCGTTCGACCCGATGGGGTATTCGCCCAACTATTCGTGGGCAACCTCGGCCAACGCGACAGGCCCGTCCAAGTACGGCATGACCACCGCATTCGATAACCTCGTCAAGTACTCGGGCAAAACGGGCGACTTCAAATACGGCGCAACGGTCGGCTTGGGCGAGCAGGCCGCCAGCGCCGCCGATGGCCGCAAATTTGCGGTCGGGCTGTCGTGGACGCACGCGGGCTTTGGCGCAATGGCCACCTGCGAACAGGTCAACGGCGTGACGCTGGCGGCGACCGGCGAGCGCGACCAGACCCGCGTGTGCCACCTGGGCGCCAGCTACAAGCTAGGTGCATGGAGCGCGATCACGGGCATGCGCAACTACAAGCTCGATTCGGCCAAGGCCGCCACCGCCGACGTGCGCGCCGCAACCTACTGGGGCGGGGTGAGCTACAAGATCGAACCGAGCGTGACTTTGACCGGCGCGGTTTATTACCTCGACGTGAAAAATCTCGCCGCCGGCACCGACGCCGATCCGGTCATGTACGTCGCGCGCAGCCTGTTCGCCCTGTCCAAGCGCACCGACCTGTACCTGGCGGCGGCCTATGCGAAAGCCGAACACGGCAAGCTGGTTGGCGTGTCGCGCGACGATGCGGGCTTTGCCAGCACCCAGGCGGGCCTGAGCGCCGGCATCCAGCACCGCTTCTGACGCCATCCGCGGCCCCATCGGGACTATCATTCGACATCGACAGTCCCGACAGCCCCACCCGAGAACGAACGCCATGAAAACACTGCTGCCTGCCATTCTCGCCGTTTGCCTGCTGGCCTTTGCCGTACCGGCGCAGGCGCGGCCGGAATGCATCGTGCCCTCCAAGCCGGGCGGCGCGATGGACCTCACCTGCAAGCTTGCCCGCAAGGCCATGCAGGCCGACAAGGCGGCAGCGCCCATTCGCCTGACCTACCTGCCGGGCGGGATCGGCGCGGTGGCCTGGCATTCGCTGGTGTCGCAGCGGCGTTCCGAGCCGGACACCCTGGTCGCGTTTTCGGGCGGTTCGCTGCTCAATCTGGCGCAGGGAAAGTTCGGCAAGGCCACTGCAGCCGACGTGCGCTGGGTCGCCGCCCTGGGGGCCGACTACGGGATGATCGCGGTGCGTTCGGACTCGCAGTTCCGCACGCTCGGCGATCTGCTCGATGCACTTCGGCGCCATCCCAAGAAGGTGCTGATCGGAGTCTCCGGCACCATCGGCAGCCAGGACTGGCTGAAGATGGCGCTGGTGGCCAGGCACGCCGGAATCGATCCCAAGGTGCTGCGCTTCGTGGCACTTGAAGGTGGCGGCGAGGCATTCACCGCGATGGATGCGAATCATGTGCACGTGATCTCGGGCGACGCGTCGGAGGCGACGCTGTATGCGGCGGCCGGCAAGGTGAGGGTGCTGGCGGTGTTGTCGGGGCAGCGCCTGCCGGGAGTGCTGGCCGCGGTGCCGACCGCGCGCGAACAGGGCATCGACGTGGTGTGGCCGGTGATTCGCGGCCTCTGGATGGGCCCGCAGGTGTCCGACGCCGATTACCTCAGGTGGGTCGGCAGCTTCGAGCGCATGGCAGGCACGCCGGAGTTCGCCGAGGCGCGTACGGCGTACGGCCTGTACCCGTTCACGCTGACCGGAGCGGCCCTGACCGACCATGTAAAAAAAGCAGTAGACGACTACACGCGGCTGGCCATCGAATTCAAGCTGATGCGCTAGCCGGACAAACTTATAACGAACAAGACACAGGAGATTTCATGACTCTTTCCACCACAATCATCCGCGCCGCAGCGGCCAGCGTGCTGGCCGGCGCGACGCTCGGCGCGGCCGCCCAGGTTCCCGCCGGCTATCCGGCCGATTACCAGAGCATCGTCGACGCCGCAAAAAAAGAAGGCAAGCTGGTGATCTATGCCGCCACCGACAGCAAGGCGGCGCAGCCGCTGATCAAGGACTTCAATGCGCTCTACCCGGGCATCACGGTCGAATACAACGACATGAATTCGACTGAAGTCTACAACCGCTTCATTTCCGAATCTGCGGCCGGCGGCAACACCGCCGATATCATGTGGTCGTCCGCGATGGACCTGCAGATGCGCCTGGCGTCCGACGGCTACGCGCTGCAGTACAAATCGCAGGAAACGAAGGGGCTTCCGGCCTGGGCAATCTGGAACGACACCGCCTACGGCACCACGTTCGAGCCGGCCGCGATCGTCTACAACAAGCGCCTGGTCGATCCCAAGGAAGTGCCGCAGACCCATGACGAGTTCGCCAAGCTGATCACGGCCGAAAAATTCAAGGACAAGGTCACCACCTACGACATCGAAAAATCGGGCGTCGGTTTCATGTTCATGACGCAGGACGCGCGCGAGCACCCGCGCTTCCTCGCGCTCGAACACGCGTTCGGCGCGGCCAGGGTGCGGGTCCAGTCCTCGACCGGCACCATGCTCGAGCGCATCTCGTCGGGCGAGAACCTGATCGGCTACAACGTGCTCGGTTCGTACGCGCTGGTGCGCGCCAAGACCGATCTCTCGCTCGGCGTGGTGCTGCCGAAGGATTACACGCTGATCCTGTCGCGCGTCCAGTTCATCAACAAGGCGGCCAAGAACCTGAATGCGGCCAAGCTGTGGATGGACTACCTGCTCTCGCACCGCGGCCAGACCATCATCGCCAACGACTCCAAGCTGTTCGCGATCCGCGCCGACGTCAAGGGCGAAACCACCTCGTCCGACCTGATCAAGATCATCGGCGCGAACAACGTCAAGCCGGTTCCCGTCAGTCCCATCGTGCTGCAATTTCTCGGGCCGGCCAAGCGCATGGCCTTCCTGAAGCAGTGGAAAGAAACAGCCGGCAAGAAGTAACG
>JBAQKU010000673.1:0-1741 GCA_049301315.1 Telluria sp. | reverse complement strand
TGTGGCGAAATCGGCCTGAGACAAGGAACAAAGCACAGCAAGGCCGAGGCCTTGCGCGCATTTGTGACGCAGTATCGGGCCGATTCTCGTCATATTTATTCAACGAATCTGTAATTCAGGACACTAGTTCAGCGTGCTCGGGTTGGGGTCCGGCACCGGTTCCTCGTGCTGCGGCGAATGCACGGGCGGGTGGTGCGGATGCGGGTTTTCGAACGGTTCCTCGACCGGTTCCTCGATCGGTGCCGGGTCCGGGGCGCGATGGGCGTCGATGTGCATTGGCTTCATGTCGGTAGTTTCCCCAAGATGGAAGTGATGACATTACCATGACTCGGCGCAGGGGGCCTTGCACGATACGTGTTGCCGTGTGAGCAAGGCTAACTGGCGGGGGGCGGTGGTTTACAATTGCGGCACTGACACGACGGAAAAATCCAAAGATCACCGATGAACCTCACCACCCGTGCACTGCTGGCCCTTACCCCACTGCTGGTCTGGCGCGTGTACTCGCGCCTGAAGGGGGCGATGGCGCGCCAGCGCTCGATCGTGTCGCGCCATTGGACCGGGCTGGGGGTGTTTGCCGCGATGGTGCTGGTGCCGGGCTCGGAACTGCTGGCGCGGCCCGCCTCGCTGTTGTGGCTGGCCGTGGGAACGCTGGCCGGCATCGGCTACGGGGTATGGGGACTGCGCCTGACGCGCTACGAAGACACCGGGCAAGGGTATTACTTCACGCCGCACCAGCGCCTGGGCGTGCTCATTGCGATGCTGTTCGTGGCGCGCATCATGTACATCGGCGTCGAGCTGTATGCCAGCCAGGGCAGCGGCACGGCGCCGGCGCGCTTCACCGACAGCCCGCTCACCTTGCTCAGCCTCGGTCTGGCGGCCGGCTATTTCGGCACCTACTCGGCGGGGCTGCTGCGCTGGCGCCACAAGCTTAAAAAGGCCGCCGGCGCTTAAGCCGCCTGCGGCGCGATGCGCCGCTGCAGCACGAAGATCGGCTGCGCCCACGGCATGTCTTTCTTCTTCTTGCTGGTGATGAGGGTCAGCTCGGACGGATCGTAGACGTCGGTGTTGTGCGTGAGCGGCGTCGTCATCAGGTACTGCGCTTCGGTGTTCTTGAGGAATTCGCCGACCAGCTGGATGTTGCGAATATCCAGGTGGGCGAACGGTTCGTCGATGAACACGAAGCCGCCCGAACCGTCTTCCGACTTCAACAGGCCGATCAGCAGCACCAGCGACTTCATCACCTGCTGGCCGCCCGACGCTTCGCCGTCGTTCATCCCGATCTGGTCCTTGCCGTCGAACTTGAAGCGCACGTGCAGGCCCGCCTGCGCCAGCTGCACGTCGTCGTTTTCGAGGCGCACCGGATCGGCATGCACGTCGATCCCGGCCAGCTCTCCCAGCTCGCGGATGTTCTTGCTGTAGGTCTTGACCGTGTAGCGCAGGCGCTCGATGTAGGCGCCGCGCGCATTCCCGGTCGCTTCGATCGCGCGGTTGTTCTGGTAGCGCCGTTCGTCGGTTTCGCTCTGGCGCCCATGCAGCTGGTCGCTCAGCCGGTGGTGCTGGTCGATCACGGTCGCGTCCAGTTCCCAGTCGTCGCGCGCCAGGCTGTGTTCGAGCGAGGTGACGCGCAATTCGACCTGGTGCGAATTCTGGTGCTCGGCCACCAGCGATGCGCGCCGCGCGGGACGGCGCCAGCCCTGCGGCAGGTGGCGCCAGCCGCGGCGCAGTTCGGCCAGCACCTTGG
>JBAQKU010000672.1:0-8148 GCA_049301315.1 Telluria sp. | reverse complement strand
GCCATCCCGTGCTGGCGCTCGACCGCGACCCCGCGGCCCTGTTGCAGGCGAGCGGGCCGGGCATCGTCACGCTGCAGTTCGACCTCGAGGACGAGGCCGGCGCCTGGCCGTTCGCTCCGGCGCGCTTTGCCGGCATCGTGGTCGCCAACTACCTGCACCGCCCCCTGATGGACAAGATTGCCGGCAGCCTGGCGCCGGACGGGATTCTCATCTACGAGACCTTCGCGCTTGGCAACGAGCAGTTCGGCCGGCCGTCCAACCCGGCCTTCCTGCTGGCCGAGGGCGAGCTGCTCGCGCATGCGGCGCGCAACGCACTGCGCGTGATCGCCTTCGAAGACGGCGTCGTGGACACGCCAAAACCGGCCATGGTGCAGCGCCTGTGCGCCTGCGGACCCGGTTTTGCCCGCGCTAAAGCCCTGCTCGGGCCATTTTGAGCGGCGATTCAGGTCAACAATGAACCACAGGGGCGGGCTATCCGCTACAATCAGGGTTTTCCTTACCAGCATAGTTAATCGAATATGATCAAGGGCAGCATAGTAGCAATCGTCACCCCGATGCACGCGGACGGCAGTCTCGACTATCCCGGCTTGCGCAAGCTGATCGACTGGCATATCGCCGAGGGCACCGACGCCATCGTGATCGTCGGCACCACCGGCGAATCGTCGACCGTGAGCGTGGAAGAGCACTTCGAACTGATCAAGGTTGCCGTAGAGCACACAGGCGGGCGTATCCCGATCATCGCCGGCACCGGCGGCAACTCGACCGCCGAGGCGATCAAGCTGACCGAGTATGCGAAACAGGTCGGCGCCGATGCGGCCCTGCTGGTCGTGCCTTACTACAATCGCCCGACCCAGGAGGGCATGTACCAGCACTTCAAGGCCATCGCCGAAGCGGTCGACCTGCCCATCATCCTGTACAACGTGCCGGGCCGTACCGTGGCCGATATGTCCAACGAGACCATCTTGCGCCTTAGCAAGATTGCCAACATCGTGGGCGTGAAGGATGCGACCGGCAACATCGGACGCGGCACCGAACTGCTGCGCATGGTGCCGGCCTCGTTCGCGGTTTACTCGGGCGACGATCCGACCGCCATGGCGCTGATGTTCTGCGGCGGCTCGGGCAATATCTCGGTGACGGCCAACGTGGCGCCGCGCGCGATGCACGAGCTGTGCGTGGCCGCCATGAACGGCGAGGTCGCCAAGGCGGTTGCGATCAACAATAATGTACTGCCGCTGCACCAGAAACTGTTCGTAGAGCCGAACCCGGTCCCGGTCAAATGGGCCCTGGCGGAAATGGGAATGATGCCAGCGGGCTTGCGCCTGCCGCTGGTCGCGCTCTCGGCGGACTGCCACGACACGGTTCGCGCTGCCCTGCGCGAGTCCGGCGTCCTACCACAGCCCTGAACCCGCAAGGGGTCGGACCATCCTGACACCAGCTGTCTTTCAGCTTCTTACCCAGTTACGACATGACTATTCGCAAGACATTTACTTCGGCCCCTGCTGCGACCCGCGGCCTGGTCCTTTCCGCGCTGATGCTGAGCCTGACAGGCTGCGGCATGATCGGCTCGGTTATCGAAACCGATAAAGTCGACTACCGTGCTGCCAAGAAAGCGGCGCCGCTCGATATCCCGCCCGACCTGACCCAACTGCAGAAAGACAACCGTTACGGCGTGCCCGACGGACGCGGCGTGGCCACCGCGTCGGGCTACCAGCAGCAAAAGGGCGCCGCCCCGGTAGCGGCGGGCGCCACTGTCGGCCCCGTCAACAGCGCGGCACTGCGCGTCGAGCGCGACGGCAACCAGCGCTGGCTGGTGGTCAACCAGAGCCCCGAGCAGCTGTGGCCTCAGCTCAAGCAATTCTGGGCCGACTCCGGCTTCACCGTCATCAGTGAATCGGTCGAAAGCGGCACCATGGAAACGGACTGGGCGGAAAACCGCTCCAAGATCCCGCAGGACATCATCCGCACCACCATCGGCAAGGTCTTCGACTCGCTCTACTCGACCGGCGAGCGCGACAAGTTCCGCACCCGTCTCGAGCGCGGGCCGAACGGATCGACCGAGATCTACATCAGCCACCGCGGCGCGGAAGAAGTGCTGAGCGGACCGCAAAAGGACACGACTTCCTGGACCACGCGCCGCAACGATCCGCAGCTCGAAGCGCAGTTCCTGGGCAAGCTGATGGCGCGCCTGGGCAATACCGATGTCAAGCAAGCGCAGGACACGGTGGCCAAGGCAGCGCTCGCGCCGCAGCACGCCAAGCTGGTCAATAGCGCCGCGGGCAGCCATGTGGAAGTGGACGAAGGGTTCGACCGCGCATGGCGCCGCGTCGGGCTGGCGCTCGACCGGGTCGGCTTCACGGTGGAAGACCGCGACCGCGTGCAGGGCGTGTACTTCGTGCGCTACGTCGATCCGGACGCGGCCAAGAGCGAAGGTTTCTTCACCAAGCTGATGAACCTGGGCGGTTCCTCGGACAAGGCCAAGGAAGCGCAGCGTTACCGGGTCGCGGTCAAGAGCGCGAACGCCACCAGCAGCCAGGTCACGGTGCAGGACAAGGAAGGCAAGACGGAAACGACGGCCATCGGCGCCAAGATCCTCAAGCTGCTCAGCGACGAGCTCAAGTAAGCTCGCCGCCAACCGGAAAAGCCGGCCCGAGGGCCGGCTTTTTTCGTGTTGTTACCGAGTCAGGCGAGCGGCACTAATTTCCGGACGAAAAAAAACCGGCCCGAAGGCCGGCTTTTCAATAGAACGAATTACTTTGCTGGAGCAGCAGCAGCGGCAGCCGAAGCAGCCTCCGAAGCAGCAGCCGAAGCAACAGCAGCAGCGTCGGCAGCAGTCGATGCAGCAACCGATGCAGCAGCAGCAGCGTCAGCAGCTTCAGCAACTGGAGCGGCAGCAACTGGAGCTGCTTCTACTACTGGTGCTGGTTCTGGAGCAACAACTGGCTCTTCTTTTTTGCTGCAAGCAGCCAAAGCAACAGCCAACAGGGAGATGATCAGCAAAGATTTTTTCATGGGTTTTTTTCCTTAATTGGTTCAATTATAAGAACTAGTGTTGCGATGAATAATTACCGGTAATTATCGCTCTATAGGGAATTCTCGTTTGCTTTCGTACCTGTAATGGTGCCTGACAGACAACGGAAACTTCCTAACCCGATATTATAGCTAAATTTAATGCACTGCAATAGTGGAAACATGCTTTTCTGTAAGCATTTTGGGAAATAGCAAAGTTCCTCTCGCTACAATGGCCAGATTGACCATGCCGGCGCGCGCGGCGGCGCGCGTTTCGTCCGAAAATTCGGCCAACAGGACGTTTCACCTTATAAACCGGTGGTCGTCGGATGCAGACCCGCAACCGACTCCAGCCAGATGCCGTCGAAGCGCTCGAGGCTGATTTCGGTGGCTGCCGGGCAATCGAAGACCGCTTCCCCGCGCATATGGTCGCTGTGAAAACGGCGCACGATATTGACCCGGTCGCCGATGCAGAACGAGTCGGTCAGCTGGTGCAAGGTCCGGCTGGTGACGCGGCACGCGATCTTGTGGCTGAAGTCCCGCAGCAGGCGCTGGAAGCGCGGATAGTGGCGCTCGATGTGGGCGGTCCTGTGCATTGCCATCTCGATACTGCCGCCCCCGGCCAGGAAGTGGCGCAGCGCAGCGTCCACCTCGCTCGCGCCTAAGGGGAAGACCGCGAAATCGGGATCGAACAACTGCAGCACAGTGCGCGAGCGCGCGATGCAGTCGCGAAAGTGGGCTTCGAATTCGAGGTGGGTGGTGAAGCGATGCGTGGCGACTCCATCCATGGCAGCGATCCTTTCAAGCGAGTTCAATCCATCCGTCCTGGTACCAGGCATACAGCGCTTCCATCACGTCAACGGTAGCGCCGGCCAGCGCCGCGCCGCCCAGCTGACGTTCGTCGGCCAGCGCGTCGAGCACCGCCTTGTCGGCGCGTCCCACGGCAAACGACTCGCCATTGATGAACACGTGCTTGCCACGATACAGCATCTGGGTCTTGAGCGAGAGCGCCACGCCGCGCTTGCCGGCAGCATCGGCAAAGCGCCCCATGGTGAGCGGCTTGGCCGGGCCCTTGAAGAATACATTATGCTTGGGCTCGGACAGGTGCTCGCCCAGGAAAATCGTCACGTCTTCCTCGGTGAAGCGCACCTTGTTGATTTCTTCGGCCACCGCAGCGAGCATCTGGCGCGGAATTTCGGCCGGGTGCTTGCCCGCGCTCAGGTCCGGGTCGGCGTAGCGGCCCGGCAGGTCGATCGAATCGGCCATGAACTGCAGGAAGGCTTCGCCGAGTTCCTGGTAGGCCGGCGCGCGAAAGCCGATCGAATAGGTCATGCATTCGCCTTCGGCCACGCCGTCGTGCGCATAGTGCGGCGGCAGGTACAGCATGTCGCCCGGCTCGAGCACGAATTCCTGCTGCGGCTTGAAATTGCTCAGGATCTTGAGCGGCATGCCCTCGACCAGCGACAAGTCCTTTTGCGCGCCGATGCGCCAGTGCCGCTTGCCGTGCGCCTGCAGCAGGAACACGTCGTAGGAATCGAAGTGCGGCCCGACCCCGCCGCCATCGGTCGCGTAGCTGATCATCAGGTCGTCCAGGCGCGCGTCCGGGATGAAGCGGAACTGGCGCAGCAGCGCGTCCGCGTTCTTGTCGACCAAGTTGGCGCCTTGCACCAGCACGGTCCACTCGCGCTGCTCGCGCGAGGGCAGCTCGGCCAGCGGGCCGTGCTGCATGTCCCATGCGTCGCCGACATGGGTGATCAGGCGCGATTCGATATGGTTCTGGCGCGCCATCTCGGCCAGCGCCTCGAACTTGAGCAGCGCCTTGAACCCGGGAATCGCCTGGCGGATCAGGAGCGGTTTCTTGTGCCAGTAGTCGCGCAGGAATTCGGCGGGCGTCAGGTTGCCCAGGAGCTGTAATTTTTTCATAGCGCCATTATAACCATGGCGGCGAGGGGCGCAGGCGGCGCCGGAGGTATAATCTGCTCGCTAACAATGAAAGGAAGTACGATGAAGATCGCCAAGAACACGGTAGTTACCGTTAACTACAAACTATCCGATGCACAGAACAACCTGATCGAAGACGGCAGTCAGCCCATGGTCTACCTGCACGGCGGATACGAGAACACCCTGCCCAAGATCGAGGAAGAACTCGATGGCAAGGAAGTCGGTTATGCGTCGGTGATCCAGATCGAACCTGACGATGCGTTCGGCGACTACGATCCGGCACTGGTCAAGGTCGAAACGCGCAACCACCTGCCGGAGCCGCTGGAAGTGGGCATGCAGTTCGAAGGCATGCCCGACAACAACGAGGGGGAAGAGGAGGCGATGATTTTCACCGTCACCGATATCGCCGACGACAAGGTGGTGCTTGACGGAAACCATCCACTGGCCGGCATGGCGCTGCGCTTCGAACTGTCCGTGGCCGACGTGCGCCCGGCAACCGACGAGGAAATCGCGCACCAGCACGTGCACGGCGCGCATGGCCACGCGCACGGTGACGACGAGCACGGCGACGACGAAGACGAAGGCGACGCGGGCGACCACTTCCGCAGCCATCCGGTGCACTGAACCCGGTTGCCAGCGGCCGCGCACGGCGGCCGGGCAAGACAGAAGGCGCGCCGTTTATTTCTGCGCGCCTTTTTCATCGTCGCGCGCATCCTCGACGGTAAACAGCTTCGCCGTTCCCGGCGCGACCCGCACCTGCAGCGCGTCCGAGCCGAGGCTCAGGTGGCCGAGGTTGGCGCGCCATTCGATGGCCGGCCCGGCACCGTCCGCGCGCGCCGCGGTATCGATCAGCAGGACCTTGCCCGGGAATTTTTGGGCCAGCGTCAGCAACTGGCGCCGGGTTGGGGCAAAGCCATCCTGTTTGTCGGCGGTACCGCGCAGCAGGGCGCGCAAGCCGCCCTCGGGCGCCAGCGCTTTCAGGTCGCCCTCGGAAAACAGCACGATCGCCTCGGCCTTTTCGCGCCGTGCGCGCGCGAACAGGCGGTTCAGCCAGAAGCGGTTGGCCACCAGCCGGTCTTCGTATTCGCTGTTGCGTCCCGCCTCGGGCCGGTAATGGTTGTTATTGGCCGGCAGGTTGATGGTCGCGTACAGTACGTTCCCGACTTCCCAGTGCGCGTTCTCGGCGTAGCTGCGGAACTTGGCGCTCGATGAGAGCCGGGTCAGCGCCAGCCTGGACGCGCCGAGCGCGGCGGGCTCGCTGAAGAACAGTTCGCGCAAGCGGTTGAGGCGGTCGATCGCGGCCAGGCGGCCTGCGGAATTCTTGCATTCGCTCCAGTCGGAGGCGGCCGGCGCCACGATCAGCGGGCGCGCGGCATCGTCGAACAGTTGCTGGCGCCGGACGTACAGCTTGTCGCTGCACGGTTCGTCCTTGCCCTTGATTCCCGTAACGACCACAAATGCCAGCTCGCTGTCGCTGGTGGCCTCGAGCGCACGCTTCAGGCGGGCCTCGCCGCCGGCCTTGCTGAAGCTGTGGCCGATCACCCCGAACTGGTGGCCGGCGGGCGTTTTCTGGTTGCCCGCGAAGGCGCCCGGCAGCGTCAACAGGAGCGCGCCGAGCACGGCGGCGAGATGCGCGCGGCGCGTCATCACGCGGCCAGGCGCTTCAGGTGGTACAGCTGCTCGAGCGCTTCGCGCGGCGTGAGCGCATCCGGGTCGATGCCGGCCAGCGCCTCCAGTAGTTCGTCCGCCGACGCCGATGCGACAGGCTCCTCCTCGCTCCCGGCGCAGGGCAGCGCGAACAGGTCGAGCTGCGCGCTCGCATCGAGCGCCTGCGATTCGAGCCGCGCCAGGTGCTTGCGCGCGGCCTTGATCACGCTTTGCGGCACGCCGGCCAGCTGCGCCACCTGCAGTCCGTAGCTTTGCGAAGCGGGACCGGCCTGCACCGCGTGCAGGAACACGATGCTGTCCTTGTGCTCGACCGCCGACAGGTGCACATTGGCCGCCGTCGGGTGGCTCTCGGGAAGCTGGGTCAGCTCGAAATAGTGGGTCGCGAACAAGGTGAAACTGCGGCTGGTGTCGATCAGGTGGCGCGCGATGGCCCACGCCAGCGCCAGGCCGTCGAAGGTCGAGGTGCCGCGCCCGACTTCGTCCATCAGCACCAGCGAGTGCTCGGTCGCGCCGTTCAGGATCGCGGCCGACTCGGTCATCTCCACCATGAAGGTGGAGCGGCCGCCGGCCAGGTCGTCGGTGGCGCCGATGCGCGTGAAGATGCGGTCGATCGGGCCGATCACGGCGCTTGACGCCGGCACGTAGCTGCCGATGTAGGCCAGTAGCGTGATCAGGGCAACCTGGCGCATGAAGGTCGATTTGCCGCCCATGTTCGGCCCGGTGATGAGCAGCAGGCGACGCTCGTGCTCGAGCTGGCAGTCGTTCGCGATGAAGCGTTCGATCTGGTTTTCGACGACCGGATGGCGGCCCTCGCGGATGTCGATGCACGGTTCGGCCACCAGCTGCGGCGCGCACCAGTTGTGCTGCAGCGCGTGCCTGGCCAGCGCGGTCAGGGTGTCGAGCTGTGCCAGCGCCTGCGAGATGGTCTGCAGGGTCGCGATGTGCGGCGCCAGGTCGGCCAGCAGCTGGTCGTAGAGCAGCTTTTCGCGCACCAGCGCCTTGTCCTGCGCCGACAGCGCCTTGTCTTCGAACACCTTCAGTTCCGGCGTGATGTAGCGCTCCGCGTTCTTGAGGGTCTGGCGGCGCCGGTAGTCGTCGGGCACCTTGTCGGTCTGGCCGTGCGTGACCTCGATGTAGAAGCCGTGCACCTTGTTGTACTCCACCCGCAGGTTGGCGATGCCGGTGCGCGCGCGCTCGCGCGTTTCCAGGTCGACCAGGAACTGGCCGGCGTTCTCGGACAGGCCGCGCAGTTCGTCCAGTTCGGCGTCGAAGCCGCGCGCGAATACGCCGCCGTCGCGCACCATCGCGGCCGGCTCGGGCGCCACCGCGCGCTGCAGCAGGTCGAGACACACGCCGGGCGTAGCCAGCGCGGCGTGGATCGCCGCCAGCAGGCTGTCGTCGCCGGCATTAAAGCATTGCTGAACGCCATGGCGCAGCGCAGGCAGCTGCTGCAGGCCGTCGCGCAGGCTGGCCAGGTCGCGCGGGCGGGCCGACAGCAGCGCGATGCGGGTCGTGATGCGCTCGATGTCGGGC
>JBAQKU010000671.1:0-3493 GCA_049301315.1 Telluria sp. | reverse complement strand
AGCGGGAACTCATGCACTGCATGACTTCCCCCTAATTTCGCCGCGTCACAGCAGCTAAATGGGATTCCCGCCTGCGCGGGAAGTCGGTTTCGCCAATGGCGAAGACGACGGGGTTAATGTAGCAAATTTGAGATCTGCCGACCCTTTTTCCGACAGCCTCGAGAGCGGGGCCCGTCATCCCCGCGAAAGCGGGGACACGTCATCCCCGCGAAAGCGGGGACGCTTACGCGGCCTTGGCCGGAGCGTCGGCTTCGGGCTCGCCGAACAACTGCTTGTACATGGCGTAGAACGAGCAAAACACGATGATGGTGTAGATCAGCGAGAGCGGCACCAGCACCCCGCTGAAGGCGGCGCCGTCGCCGGTGAGCAGCAGCACCACCTGGCCGATCACGGCGCTGATGCCGAGCCAGACCGCGCCGAACACCAGGAACGCCTTGAACGCCTTGAGGATGCCGAACACACTGTAGAAAACGGCCTTGCCGACGCTCATGCGCTTCCAGTAGATCAGCGGGCCGCTAAACGAGAGCATCACGAAACCGAGCAGCTGCGTCGCGGTCATGAACAGGAACGCGGCTCCCATCGCGGAATCCTTCACTTCCTTGGAGTCGCCTTCGATCTGGTGCGCGATCACCTTGAGCAGCACGCCGCCGTCGATCAGGGTGGAGGCCGCGATGGCGAGTGCGGCAACGCCAAGGTACACCAGCCCGAGCTTGGCCAGCGCGGGAAATGCGGGCGAGCGCACACCGGCCAGCAACAGTCGCGGATGCACGCGCTTGCCTTGCTCGGCTTCCAGGCAGCCTTGCATGAAGGCGACCGTGAACGCGGGGATCAGCATGAACGACAGTGCCTTGCCGGCCAGCGGGATCAGTCCCATCCAGAAGGTAAACAGCAGGTAGCCGAAGAACAGCACGGACAGCGACAGCGGTTGTTTGCGGAACAGGGCGAAGCCTTGCTTGACCCAGTCCCAGCCGGCGCGTGCGGGTAGCTTATTCATCGGAACAGGCGCGGCGCGCTCGTGGCGACGCGCTCGCGCAGGATGCGTTCGAAATGGGCCGGGTCGTGCGGGGTGAGCATTTCGGCTTCGCGCGGCAGGTAAAAATCGTACAGGCGCGAGAGCCAGAAGCGCAGCGCGGCGGCGCGCAGCATGGCTTGCCACGACGCCTGTTCGTCGCCGGTAAACGGGCGCACTGCGTGATAGGCGTCGAGCATGGCGCGCACCCGGGCGCCGTCGAGCACGCCCGTGTCCGTGTCGATGCACCAGTCATTGACGGTGACGGCCATGTCGAACAGCCAGGTGTCGCAGCCGGCGAAGTAGAAATCGAAAAAGCCGGTAAGCCGCTCGTCCACGAACATCACATTGTTGCGAAACAGATCGGCGTGGATCGGGCCGCGCGCCAGCACCTTGTAGTGCGCGCTGGAGGCGAACGCTTCCTGGAAGTGCATTTCGGCGCGCAGCAGGTGGGCGTTGGCCTCGGACAGGAAGGGCAGCACTTTCGGCGTGGTTTCGTCCCACCATGGCAGGCCGCGCAGGTTCGGCTGCCGCAGCGGGTAGTCGTGCCCGGCCAGGTGCATCTTGGCGAGCATGGCGCCGACCGCGGCGCAGTGCACCGGCAGCGGCGCCATCTGTGAGCTGCCTTCGAGCTTGCTGACGATGGCGGCCGGCTTGCCGTGCAGCGGCACCATCAGCTCGCCCTTGTCGTTGGGCACCGGGGCCGGCACCAGCACGCCGCGCTCGGCCAGGTGACGCATCAGGTTCAGGTAAAACGGCAGTTGCTCGAAACTGAGCATTTCAAAGATCGTGAGGACGTGCTCGCCGCTCTCGGTCGTGATGAAGAAATTGCTGTTTTCGATGCCCGATGCGATGCCTTCGATCGCGAGGACTTTGCCTAAAGGGAACTGCTTGATCCACTGGGTGACGTCATCCAGGCTGACCGCGGTAAAAACTGCCATGTGAAACCAAGGGTAAAATGTAGGGGTGGAAACAGCGCTTGTTGTGTTGCCGGGTACGGCTTATTGGGTCGGCTCTTGCGCCGGCGACGGCGGCGGCGGCGCCTTTGCCGCTTCTTTTGCCTGCTGTTCCTTCTGCTTGCGTTTGGTCAGGTCGAACTCCATCACCTGCCACTGCGGGGCGCGAATGGCGCTGGCTTGCCCGTCGCCCGGCTGGGCGTTGCCTGCCGGAACGTTCGGTTTCATGATGTAGGTGCTCTTGCCGCTCTTGACCTTGACTTCGGTCACCCGGCCGCCTTCGCGCTTTTCCGTGATTTTTCGTTCGGTCGAGCTTTTCGGCGTGATCGTGATCGGCGTATCGCTGCCTTCTTCGATGCGCTCGAGTTTGGGCGGAGCGGAACTGGGCGTTTGCTGCGCCAGGACCAGTCCCGCATGCGCCAGCAGGCACAGCGAGAATGCTTTCAGGAGGGAGGATGTGCGCAGCATGATGGGTTCGCCTTTATTCGTATACACCATTGTAACAAACACACGCGCTTCCCTGTGCAAAGAGTCGAATCGTCCCCGATGTTTCGATACGGCGCCGGCCCATTGTTGCGTTTTTTCTAAGCCGGATTCTGCGATAATTAACCTTTACCCCGCTGCTGTCCTGCACGGCGGCTCACCCTTTGATTTGGCACCATGCAAAATACCCTGCTGTTAGTTGACGGTTCCAGTTACCTGTACCGCGCATTCCACGCATTGCCCGACCTGCGCAGCCCGGACGGCCATCCGACCGGCGCCATGCACGGCATGGTCAACATGCTGCGCCGCCTGCGCCTGGACTACCCGGCCGCCTACATCGCCTGCGTGTTCGACGCCAAGGGCAAGACCTTCCGCGACGACCTGTACGCCGACTACAAGGCCACCCGCGCCTCCATGCCGGACGACCTGCGCCTGCAGATCGAGCCGATCCACGAGGCGGTCAGGCACATGGGCTGGCCGATCCTGATGGTCGAGGGGGTCGAGGCCGACGATGTGATCGGCACCTTGTCGGTGCAGGCCAGCGCGCTGGGCATGAACACGGTGGTCTCGACCGGCGACAAGGACCTGGCCCAGCTGGTCAACGACAAGGTCTCGCTGATCAATACGATGAGCAATGAAAAGCTCGACGAGGCGGGCGTGCTGGCCAAGTTCGGGGTGGCGCCGAACCGCATCATCGACTACCTGACCCTGATCGGCGACAGCGTCGACAATATCCCGGGCGTGAGCAAGTGCGGCCCCAAGACGGCGCTCAAGTGGCTGGCCGCGCACGGCAGCCTGGAAGGGGTGATGCAGAACGCGCACGCCATCGCCGGCGCGGTCGGCGAGAACCTGCGCAGCGCGCTCGCCTGGCTGCCGCAGGGGCGCGTGCTGATCACCGTCAAGACCGACTGCGACCTGTCGGCGCACATGGTGTCGATTTCCGAAACCCTGGTCGCGCAGCCGGAAAACAAGGAAGCGCTGCGCGAGTTCTTCCAGCGCTACGGCTTCAAGACGCTGCTGCGCGAGATCGCCGGCGCGCCCGAGG
>JBAQKU010000670.1:0-7782 GCA_049301315.1 Telluria sp. | reverse complement strand
GCGCTGCTGCGGCCAGAGCTGCGCCGCCGGCGGCCAAGGCAACACCGGACGTTCCGGACGTCAAGCAGTTGTTGGCCAAGAACAGCTGCACCGCGTGCCACGGCGTGAGCAACAAGATCATCGGTCCTGCATTCAGGGACGTCGCCGCCAGATACAAGGACAAGGCAGAGGCCGCGTCCTATCTGTTGGCGAAGATGAAAAATGGCGGTGCCGGCGTATGGGGAGCCATGGCCATGCCGCCGCAAGGCCAACTGAACGATGCCGATGCGAAGGTGATCGCGCACTGGCTGGTGGCAGGTGCGAACTGACATCGGGCAGCTGCAAGCCCGGCGTCTTTGAGGTTTTTTCCGACAAATCAAACAAGGAGACAGTATGAACATATCGCGACGCCGCCTGCTGAAAACAACCGGTGCCTTCGGCATTCTGGTTGCGGCAGGGGTGATTACGGCAGGACAGGCGCTGGCAGCGGCTGGCGGGCGCGCCGGCTTCGAGGCAAAAACGATGGCCGAGGCGCTGGCAGCGCTGGGCGGCACGCCGGTCGACAGCAAGGACATCGCGATCACCTCGCCCGATATCGCCGAAAACGGCGCGGTCGTTCCGGTCGGAGTCACCAGCAAGGTCCCGAACACGCAAGAGATCTACATCTTCGTCGAGAAGAACCCGACCCCGCTGGCGGCCATCTTCATGATTCCTGCCGATACGGACGGCCGTGTGCAGACACGCCTGAAGATGGGGCAGAGCACGAATGTCCTGGTGCTCGTGAAGGCGGACGGCAAGCTGTTCTCGGCCAGCAAGGAAACCAAGGTGACCCTGGGTGGATGCGGCGGCTGATCGCATGTGCCCGGCCCATGACAATTTGAACTAGGAGAATATGATGGCTGATCCGATGAAAATCCGCGCGAACCACAATGCTGGCGTGACGGAAGTAAAGGTGTTGATGGCTCATCCGATGGAGGGCGGCTTGCGCAAGGATGCGCAAGGCAATATCGTCCCCGCCCACTACATTACCGACGTCAGCGCAAGCGTTGCCGGCAAGGTGGTACTGCAATGCATGTGGGGCCAGTCGGTTTCCCAGAATCCCTACCTGGCCTTCAATTTCAAGGGCGGGGCGAAGGGCGAAAAAATCACCATCATCTGGAAAGACAACAAGGGCGATTCGCGCACCGACGAAGCGGCAATCGCGTAATACCCGCGCCCGAGCCAACGGCAAGATTGGCCGGCCGCCGCGCCGCCCGGTATCTATAAGCACATAGTGAAGGAATTTAAGAATGAGTATCAGTCGGCGCGAATTCATGCAGGTATTGGCCGTCGCCAGTGCCGGCGGCATGGCGATCAGCCACAAGGACGTGCTGGCGGCTACGCCGGGTGCGAGCGAACGGCTGTACCACTTGCCCGCCTTTGGCAACGTGAGCTTCATGCACTTTACCGATTGCCACGCGCAATTGCTGCCGATTTATTTCCGCGAGCCTAATGTGAACCTCGGCGTTGCCGGGGCGCTCGGGCGGGCGCCGCATCTGGTCGGCGATGCGCTGCTCAAGCAGTTCGGCATCGCGCCGCACACGGCGCAGGCGCACGCGTTCACCTGCCTGGACTTCGAGAAGGCCGCCCGGACCTACGGCAAGGTGGGCGGCTTTGCCCATCTGGCGACGCTGATCAAGCAGGTGCGCGCCAGCCGGCCGCATGCGCTGCTGCTCGACGGCGGCGATACCTGGCAAGGTTCGGCCACTGCCCTGTGGACCAACGGCCAGGACATGGTCGACGCCAGCAAGCTGCTCGGCGTGAACCTGATGAGCCCGCACTGGGAATTCACCCTCGGCGCCAAGCGCGTCAAGGAAATCATCGACCAGGACTTCAAAGGCAGCATCAATTTCCTCGCCCAGAACGTGAAGACCAACGATTTCGGCGACCAGGTGTTCGAGCCGTATGCGATGCGCGAGATGAACGGGGTGCCGGTGGCCGTGATCGGCCAGGCCTTTCCGTACACGCCGATCGCCAATCCGCGCCACATGGTCTCCGAGTGGTCGTTCGGGATCCAGGAAGAGAATATGCAAAAGATGGTCGACGAGGTGCGCCAGAAAGGCGCCCAGGCCGTCATCGTGTTGTCGCACAACGGCATGGACGTCGACCTGAAGATGGCCTCGCGCGTGACCGGCATCGACGCCATCATGGGCGGGCACACGCATGACGGGGTGCCGGTTCCAGTGGTCGTGAAGAACGCCAGGGGCCAGACCCTGGTCACGAATGCAGGCTCGAACGGCAAGTTCCTCGGCGTGCTCGATCTGGACGTCAGGGGCGGCAAGGTGCAGGGCTACAAGTACCGCCTGATGCCGGTGTTCTCGAACCTGCTGCCGGCCGACCGCGAGATGCAAGCCCATATCGACAAGGTGCGCGCGCCCTACAGGCAGAAACTCGATGAAAAGCTGGCCGTGACCGAAGCGCTGCTGTACCGGCGCGGCAACTTCAACGGTGCATGGGACCAGTTGATCGTGGACGCCTTGATGGAGGTGAAGGGCGCCGAGATCGCGTTCTCGCCGGGTTTTCGCTGGGGTACGACGGTCCTGCCGGGCCAGGCCATCACGCGCGATCACCTGATGGACCAGGTGGCCATCACCTATCCGGCCACCAGCGTGTCCGAGCTGAGCGGCGCGGCCATCAAGAACGTGCTCGAGGACGTGTGCGACAACCTGTTCAATCCCGACCCCTATTACCAGCAGGGCGGCGACATGGTGCGCGTGGGCGGCCTGCAATACACCTGCAGGCCGAAAGCAGGATCGGGCGCGCGCATCGACAACATGACCTTGAACGGCAAGGCCATCGAAGCGGACAAGGCCTACAAGGTAGCCGGCTGGGCGCCGGTGGCGGAAGGGGCTGGCGGCGAACCGATTTGGGACGTGATGGAAACCTGGTTCAAGTCGCATCCGGTGATCGGGCCGAGAAAGCTGAACCAGCCCCGCGTGATGGGCATGGACGGCAATCCCGGGTTCGCGCGATGAGCGCGGCGCTGCGTCCGCAGGGCCGGCAATGAGGCAGGCGCTGGCGGCGGCCAGGCTCGGTGTGCTCAAGGACTTGCGCGAGGACCTGGCGCAGGCCGCGCGCGCACGGGTTCCGCTGATCGTGCTGTTCTCGCGCTCGGACTGCCATTTTTGCCATGAAGTGCGGCAAAGCTACCTGTATCCGCTGTCGAAGGCGGCCAAGGGCGCCTTCATCGTGCGCGAATTGGTCGCCGACCGCAGCGAGCTCATCATGGGACCGGACGGCGCGGCGCTCGCCACGGACGCTCTCTTAAAGAGTCTCAAGATAACGTTTTTCCCGACCGTCGTATTCCTCGGCAGCGGCATGCGCATCGTGGCCGAGGCGCTGGTGGGGCTGGACCGCGCCGGTTTCTACAGCGCCTACCTGGACCAACGCATCGCCACCGCGATCAGCAAGGCATGAACGCACCCGGCCGCCAGCGGCCCAACCGGTACTGCATGAGCCGTGCACGCCATGAACGGACCCGATGGAGGGCGGGCAAGCTGACCTGACTACTCATATAACGACCCGCAGCCCACTACCAGAATCTATAAAAACTACTATATTTGGAGATGGAGATGGAGACAACAAGGAACAAACACCTATTCAAGTTGAGCATGCTCGCTGGCGCGCTTGCTTTTCTTTGCCAGAACCCTGCGTCGGCCACGAATGGCTACTTCTCGCATGGCAATGGCAGCGTCGCCAAGGGAATGGGCGGCGCAGCAACGGCGATGACGGAGGACAGCTTCGGCGGCGCCAACAACCCGGCCACCATGGTCTGGGTCGGCAACCGCTTCGACGCCGGCGTGGACTGGTTCCAGCCCAGCCGCAGCGCGACCCGCAGCGGTGCGGCCATCGCGACCCTGAACGGCACCAGCGAGAGCGAAAGCAAAAATTTCCTGATCCCGGAAATTGGCTACAACAGGATGTCCGGCAGCGACCTGTCCTTTGGCGTGTCGGCCTATGGCAACGGCGGCTTGAATACGACCTACCTGCAGGGCAATTACAACTGCGGTTCGCAAACCGGCAACAACATGCTGTGCGGCGTTGGCGCCCTCGGGGTCGACATGATGCAATTGATCGTCGCCCCGACCGTCTCGGCAAAGCTGGGCGCCAGGCATTCGGTCGGCCTGTCCCTGCTGATCGGCTACCAGCGGTTCAAGGCCGACGGCTTGCAGGCGTTCGATAATGCGCCAGGCTTTCCGCCGTTTACCGGCGCGCCCGGCAGCGTCACCAACAATGGCTACGATTCATCGAGGGGCGTGGGCTTGCGGATCGGCTACCTGGGACGCTTCGGCGACAGCATCACGCTCGGCGCTGCCTATGCCGGCAAGATGAACATGAGCAAATTCGCCATGTACCGCGGCTTGTTCAGCGGGGCCGGCGATTTCGACATTCCCGAAAACTACAGCATCGGCGTCGCGTTCAGGCCCGGCCAGCGCGCCACGATCGCATTTGACTACCAGCACATCAGCTACGGCCAGGTGCGCTCGATCGGCACTGCCAGCATGCCGGTCGCGCCCTTGGGGGCAAGCAACGGGCCGGGATTCGGCTGGAAGGACATCGATGTCTTCAAGCTCGGCGGCGCTTACAAGCTCAACGAGAAGATGACGGTGCGCGCCGGCTACAACCATGGCGGCAACCCGATCGGCGCGGCCGATGTGTCGTTCAACATCCTCGCGCCCGGCGTGGTTCAAAACCACTATACGCTTGGCATGAGCTACGCCGTGTGCGCGAGCTGCGCGATTTCGGTCTCGACGATGCATGCGCCGCGCAGCAACGTCAGCGGCAAGTCGCTCTTTAACGGTTTGTTCGCGGTGCCGGCAAGCGCCGGCGGTGACGAGACGATCGGCATGAGCCAGAATTCGGTGGCGCTTGCCTGGAGCAGCAGCTTCTGATGTCCGGGCCGGCCGGGCAGTTTATGGACTGCGCGGCCGGCCCGCCGACCTTGCCGCAACTGATGGAAATGAAGTGATGAAACTGACTAATTTTTCTTGTGCCCTGACACTGGCCGGGTCCCTGTTCATGCAGGGCGCCCAGGCGCAGGAGCAGGAGCAGATCCGGCTCGATCCGGTCAAGGTATCCGAGCACGTCTATTACTTTCGGGGCGCCGCCGGCGCTGCGAGCGCCGCCAACAAGGGCTTCATGTCCAATGCCGGCTTCGTGGTGACCAGGGACGGCGTGCTTGTGTACGATGCGCTGGCCACGCCGGTGCTGGGCAAGGCGATGATCGCGGCAATCCGCAGCGTGAGCAGGCAGCCGATCAAGAAGGTGATCGTCGGCCATTACCACGCCGACCATATCTATGGCCTGCAGGAATTCAGGAAGATCGGCGCGCACATCGAAGCGCACCACAACGGCCAGCTGTACCTCCATTCGGACATTGCGCGCCAGCGCCTCGAGCAGCGCAAGGCCGAACTGTTTCCCTGGGTCGATGACCATACGGTGGTGGTCGCGGCCGACAAATGGCTCAGCTTCGAGGACAACAAGGAAATCGCTTTCGAGATGGGCGGCGTACGCTTTCGCATCATCGACAGCAGCGGCGCCCATTCGCCGGAAGACATCATGCTCTTCGTCGAGAACGACCGGGTGCTGTTCGCCGGCGACCTGTACTTCTCCGGGCGCATCCCGTTCGTCGGCAATGCCGACAGCAAGCGCTGGCTGCAGGCGCTCGATCGCATGCTCGACGCCAAGCCGGCCATCGTGATTCCGGGGCACGGCGCCGCATCGGCCACGACCGTGCAGGACATGCGGCTCACGCGCGAATACCTGCTGTTCCTGAGGGCGCGCATGGGAGCGGCGGTGCAGGATCTGACCGGCTTTGAGGAAGCGTATCGAAAGACCGACTGGTCTGCCTATGAGAAGGTCCCGGCATTCGGGCAGGCCAACCGGCTCAATGCCTACGGCACCTATATTTTGATGGAACAGGAAAGCCTTCAACAACACTGACAAGGAAACGATCATGAAAACCGTGTGGAAATACCTGGCATGTCTGATGTTCGCCGTGATGCTCGTGCCGGTCGCGTCCGCGGCCGAGCGTGAAGAAAAGGTGGTCTACCATTTCAGCGACAGCGCCAATGCGACCGCTGGCCTGAGAAACGTGCGCAACCATCTGGACCAGAACCCGAAGGCCAGGATCGTGGTGGTCACGCACGGGCCCGGGATCGATTTCCTGCTCGATGGCGCAGCCGACAAGAACGGCAATCCCTACGAGGTGCTGGTGCAGGAATTGGCTGCCAGGAAGGTCTCGTTCCGGGTGTGTAACAACACGCTGACCAGCCGCAATATCGACAAATCGAAGGTCTTGCCGGAAGCGACCATCGTGCCGTCGGGCGTGGCCGAAATCGGCCGCCTGCAAACACAGGAAGGCTACGCCTACCTGAAGCCTTGAAACGGATGCCAACATGAAACTTGGAAAACACCGACACAGCGCGCTCGCGGCGCTGGCCTTCGTGGCAGCGGGCGCTTGCGCGCAGAGCGCGGCGCCGGCCGGCGCCAGCATTGCCGCCGGCAAGGTCTTGCACGCCGAGAAGGCGTGCGTCGCCTGCCATCAACAGCGCACCCAGCAAGGCGAGCATGCGTTTTATACGCGGCCCGGGCGCAAGGTCCAGTCGCGCGAGAAATTGCTGGCGCAGGTGCAAGCGTGCAACGCGCAAATCAATCTTGGCCTGTTTCCGGAAGACGAGCAGGATATTGCCGCCTATCTCAACAGCGAGCATTACCGGTTCAAGTAGGCGGCGGTGCCGGCATCGAAGGTTTTTCGACAGTGTGCACATAGCGCACATTCATACAACAAGGAGACGGGAAAAATGAAACATATCAAACGGATGGGGCACTCGATGGCGCTCGTTGGGCTCGGTTTGCTGCTCGCCGGTTGCGGCACGATGGGCGCGATGAACAATCTGGCCGACGGCGCCGGTTCGGAATCGATGAAGATGTGGGACCGCTGGGTCGATTCGAAGGGCGACATCGCCGTTGCCACGACCTGGGAACGGAAGGTCAAGGCGGGCGTGACGGTCGAGCAGATCGAGGCTTCCCTGCGCAGCGTGTCGGCCGAGGACAATATGCGTTCGGTTGGCGAGTTGCCGCTGTCGAAGGAACTGGAAGCGCGTTCGGGCAAGAAGGAAAAATTCCTGAAGGTGTATTCGTATTGCTCGCCTGGCACGGCCAAGATGATGGTCGAGTTCAGCCCCCACATGGCCGCCTATCTGCCGTGCCGGATCAGCGTCGTCGAACGCGACGACGGCTTGTGGATGTACACGCTCAACATGGACATGATGGTGCGCATGGGGCGCAAGCTGCCGCCGGACCTCGAGCGCGATGCCATGAAAGTGCGCAATACCATCTGGAAAATGATGGAAGTTGCTTCACAGGGAGAATTTTGAGGCGAGCGCAAGGTCCGGGCGGGCGTCCGGCATGATCGGTCCATGAACCGTTGCTCTATTCACTTCCTATGCTCAACATCAACATTGGCTCCAGGCTCATCGCGTCGTTTGCGCTCGCTTTCCTGTTCATCGCGTTCGTCGGCTGGCTGGGAATACGCCTGGCCGGACAAATGAACCAGACCATCGAGTCGCCGATGGCGGCCGAGCATCAGGCGTCGCGGCTGATTGCGCGGATGCGCGAGCAGGCGCTCGAGCACTGGGTGCGGGCCCTGCCGCAGTTGCCAGGCAGCGAGCAGCAAGCCCGGCCGGCGGTGCAGGGCAGGCTCTGGCAAGACATTGCCGTCAGCCAAACACAACTCGAAGCGCACTTGGCGCAAGACCGGGC
>JBAQKU010000669.1:0-19647 GCA_049301315.1 Telluria sp. | reverse complement strand
CCTGCTGGCAGGTCCATCACCTTCACGCCTGCCGCGCCGATGCCCGGCTTCAGGAATGGCGCGCTGGTCGGCCAGCACGGTTCATGGAACCGCAGGCCGCACAGCGGCTACAAGGTCATCTTCGTGCCCTTCGCCGACGGCAAGCCGAGCGGCCCGCCGCAGGACGTGGTGACCGGTTTCCTCAGCCCGAAAGGGCATGCGTACGGGCGCCCGGCGGGCGTCGCCCTCGACAAGGCCGGCGCGATCCTGGTCGCCGACGACGTCGGCAACATGATCTGGCGCGTGACCCCGGCTGCGAGATAGGGCGCTCGTCATATGTGCGCCCCCGAACGGAAGACAGCTGCGGGGGAGCACATGATGCTTCCACGAAAACCCGATGTACAGGCCGCACCCACGAGGGGCGCGCCCGCGCATCACTCGACAAGGAAATCATCATGATCAAGCGTACAGGAACGGCCGTCTGGAGTGGCGGCCTCAAGGACGGCAAAGGCAAGCTTTCGACCCAGAGCGGCGTGCTCGACAACACGCAGTATGGCTTTAACACCCGTTTTGAAAACGGACCCGGCACCAACCCAGAGGAACTGATTGCGGCCGCGCACGCCGGCTGCTTCACCATGGCCCTGTCGGGCCAGTTGGGCGCGGCCGGCCTGAGCGCAAAGAACCTGATCACGACCGCCAGCGTCACGCTCGACAAGGTCGACGAAGCTTATTCGATCTCGGCCGTGCACCTGAACCTGGTGGCGACGATCCCCGGCGCCAGCCAGGAAGCGTTCGAAGCGGCCGCGCTCAAGGCCAAGGAAAACTGCCCGGTTTCCAAGCTGCTCAACGCCGCCATCACGCTCGACGCGCGGCTCGAGTCCTGAGCCTTGCCCGGGGCGCCGGGCAAGGAAGCGGCGAAGCGCATAGAATCCTTGTTTCTTCCTCAACTGAAAAAGGGCTACGATGCGCATCCTGCACACCATGTTACGGGTCGGCGACCTGCAACGTTCCATCGATTTCTACACCCGCGTGCTCGGCATGAAGCTGCTGCGCACCAGCGAGAATCCCGAATACAAGTACACGCTCGCGTTTGTCGGCTACGGCAACAATCCGGAGCATGCGGAACTGGAACTGACCTACAACTGGGGCGTGCACCAGTACGAGATGGGCAATGCCTACGGCCATCTCGCCATTTCGGCGGACGATATCTACAAGGCCTGCGAGTCGGTACGCGCCAGCGGCGGCAACGTCACGCGCGAGCCCGGACCGGTCAAGGGCGGCAGCACGGTGATCGCGTTCGTGACCGACCCCGACGGCTACAAGATCGAGCTGATCGAACGCAAGAGCGAAGGGCACGGCTAAAAGAAACGGCGCCTGCAAGGCGCCGTTTCGTGGCAAGCCGGTCCAGCCTACTTCTGCAGCAGATTATTCACCGGCTCCAGGTCCGATTCACGCAAGGTGCCGGCGGCCGACTTCAGGCGCAGGCCATTCATGATGGTGTCATAGCGCGCGCGCGACAGGTCGCGGCGGGTGGAATACAACTGGCGCTGCGCGTTGAGCACGTCGATGTTGATGCGCACGCCGACCTGGTAGCCAAGCTTGTTCGACTCGAGCGCCGACTGGCTCGACACTTCCGCCGCTTCCAGCGCCTTGACCTGGGCCAGTCCATTGTTAACGCCCCGGAACGCCTGGCGCACACCCTGTGCCGCGGTGCGGCGCGTCGCTTCCAGGTCGTTGCGTGCCTTGTCCTCGAGCGCAATCGATTCGCGCACGCGGCTGGTGACGGCAAAGCCGTTAAACAGCGGCACGTTCCACTGCACCCCGATCGCCTTGTTGTTCACGTCGCCCGATGAACTGGTGCGTCCGCTGATGTTCGCACGCGTCGCGTTGGCGATCAGGTCGAGCGTCGGATAATGGCCGGCGCGGCTCTTGTGGATGTCGCGCCTGGACGATTCGAGTGCGAGCTGGGCGCTGACCACGCCGTAGTTCTGGCTCTGGGCCGAGGACACCCACGGATCGATCAGCGATGGCTCCGGCGACGCCAGCGTCACGCCCGGCTTGAGCGGAGCCAGTGCGGCCGGCGCGTCGCCGACGATCGCCTGCAGCGCGGTGCGCTTGTTTTCCAGGTCATTGACCGCGGCGAATTCCTGTGCCACCACCAGGTCGTAGGCCGCTTGCGCTTCGTGCGTGTCGGTAATGGTCTGGGTGCCGACTTCGAAATTGCGCTTGGCCGACGCCAGTTGCTCGGTGGTCGCGGTCTTCTGGGCGCGGGTCGATTCGAGCGTGTCTTGCGCTGCCAGCACGTCGAAATAGGCTTGTGCGACACGCGTGATCAGGTCCTGCTGCGCCTGTGCAAACTGGGCCTGGCTGATGGCCTCCAGCAGTTTGCCTTGCTGGTAGGTCTGCCAGTTGGCCCAGCGGAACAAGGGCTGCGAGAGCGACACCGTGTAGGAATTGGTGCTGGTATTGGCGCCGCCACCGGAAATGATGCCCTGGCCGCCGCCAGGCAGGCTGCCCACCTGGCCTTCGTTCCACGGGGAGAAATCCTTATCGTCGCGGGTGTGCGTGCCGTTGATGCCGACGGTCGGCAGCAGCAGCGAGCGTGCCTGCGGAACCCGTTCCTGACCGACTGCAAGCGAGGCGCGCGCGCTGGCAAACACGGCGTCGTTGGCCAGTGCCTGCTGGTACACCTGGATCAGGTCAGCCGCCTGCGCATCGAGCGTCAGGAAAGCGCTGGCGATCAGCACGGCGATAAGGGGTTTCTGCATTGCATTCTCCATGGGAGTCATCAAAAAGGATTAAGAAAACTGCAGCCGACTTATCTCCGACGCCAATGCACCTGGCATTCAGTACGTCGGCATTGCTGGGTCGACCTGCACAGCCCAGGCATGCACTCCGCCCGTCAGATTCGTTACATTGGTAAAACCATTGCGCTCAAGGAAAGCGGCAACCTGCATGCTGCGCGTACCGTGATGGCAGATACAGACGATCTGCTCGTCTTCATCGAGCTCATCGATACGCGCCGGAATCGTGTTCATCACGATCTGGGTCGAGCCCTCGATCCTGCAGGTTTCGAACTCCCAGTTCTCGCGCACGTCCAGCAACAGCGGCCGCTCGCGCGACGGGTCGGCCAGCCATGCAGCCAGCTCGGGGGCGGTCATGTGTTGCATGGAAGCCCCACCGGCCTTAAAACCTGAAGTGCGACGGCTTGGCCGCCACCTTCAGCGGCTTGACCTCGGTTTCGAACACGGTGACCGCGTCGTACGCCGTTTCCGACACGCGCGTGATGATCTGCGCCGACATCGCCGGCGGCTCGCCCAGGAACGCGGCGATGCGCCCGCCCACCTTGATTTGCTTGAGGAAGGCGTCCGGCAGCACTTCCAGGCCGCCCGAGATGACGATCACGTCATACGGCGCATCCCGGACCCAGCCTTCGGAGCCGTCGCCCAGCTCGACCGTGACGTTGGTCACGCCGGCATTGGCCAGGTTCTTCTCGGCCATGGCCTTCAGTTCCGGCAAGATCTCGACGGTGGTCACGTGGCGGCACTTGTGCGCCATCAGCGCAGCCATGTAGCCGGAGCCGGCGCCGATTTCCAGCACCTTCTCGTGTTTCTTGAGCATCAATTCCTGCAGCAGGCGCGCTTCCAGCTTCGGCGTGAACATGGCCTCGCCGCCGGGCAGCGGAATTTCGGTGTCGACGAAGGCAAGGTTCTTGTAGGCCGGAGGCACGAAATCCTCGCGCTTGACCACCACCAGCAGGTCCAGCACATCCTGGTCGAGCACGTTCCACGGACGGATCTGCTGTTCAATCATGTTAAAGCGGGCTTGTTCGATATTCATTTTCATCACTCGTTGAAAAAATAATAATCCGATATTTTATCGTTGAACGGCCTCAGAACGCACATCTTAACGACATGGGTGCCGAGAACACACGAAATTGCGACAGTCTGCAGTTTAGGGGGAATGAACGCGCAAAAACGCCGACTGGCGCCTTTGACAACTCACGGAACGCCGGCCGGCGGCGGCAGCAAGCCGTGCAAGGCCATGTCGATGAAGGCGTCCAGATAGGCAACAGGGTCGAGCTGGCTCTGCTCGCACGGTCCGATGGAATGCTTGGACAGCATGAGCATCAGGGTCGGCGCGATCAGCAACTGGGTCATGGTGGGGATGTCGACCGGGCGAAACTCGCCGCGCCTGACCGCCCGTTCCAGCATGCTGGCGATCATCGCGCTGGCGCGCGCAATCACCTCTTCGCGGTAAAACTGGGCCAGGTCGGGGAAATTATTGGCTTCGGCCATCACCAGCTTGACGATGCCGGACGCCTTGGTCGCACCCAGCCGCTGCCACCAGCTGTGTACCACGGCGCGCAGCAGTTCGGCGCTATGGCCCTGGAATTCGGCAATGGTGTCCTCGGCCGCGCCGATGACCGGCACGATGTTTTCGCGCACCACCGCCTTGAACAGTTCTTCCTTGTTGGCAAAATACAGGTACAGGGTGCCCTTGGACACGCCGGCGCGCTTGGCCACATCCTCCAGCCGGGTGGTGGCGAAACCGCGCTCCACGAACAGGTCGAGGGCGGCCGCCAGCAGCTCCTGGGGGCGCGCTTCCTTGCGCCGCTCCCAGCGCGGCTTGATGTTAAAAGGGCATTGCATGTGCTTCGGTCCAGTAACTTACTTGCAAGTCATTAATATAGGCCCGGCACAAGGGCCAGTCAAGCCTGCATCTTACGCCTTGGTGCGGCCGTGACCAGAACCGCGAAAAACGCGGCTTGCAAGCGACAGCGCCATTTACTTGGCCTTGCGCGAGGACCAGTGCACGTGCACGATCACCCATCCGTCGCCCTTCTTTTCCAGCACCGCCGTTTCGGTCCCGAACAAATGAACCGGCTTGCCCTTGTAGGTCCCGGTGGTTTCGGTTTCCTCCCAGATCACCGCCTGGCTTCCCGCACTGCGCTCGCCATGCTGCAAGACCTTGCGCGTCACTGCCTGCGAGAATGCCATGTCGGCGGACAAGTGGTGGCTCGCATACTCATCGCGCGAACGTTCGACGAACCCGGACTCGTAAATCAGCACGTCCGCCGCCAACAGTTCGGTGGCTTTGGCCTTGTCGCCGGCCGCCAGCGCGGCATGAAAGGCCGCCAGCGCCTCTTGCGGCCCTGCCGCACTGCCGGGACCTGCCAGCATCATCATTAGTAAGGCAAACGCAATCCTGAGCATCGCAGGCTTCCTCGAAGTTGTTAAACAGGCAGGAATCATACCCGAGAACAGGCATCTTGCCGCACCGTTCGGGGGCATTGAGCGATCCCGCCTTGTTTGAGGTGCCTCAATCAAATTCGATGTCCCGCTCCGTAGCATGGGTAGGTGAAAAGCCATGATCGCCCACCCCATGGCCCTGCGAGGAAACAAGAATGAACGGCCACGTCATTGCCGCCCGCGGCCCGCCGCGCGGAACGGCATACCCGCGCCACGATCAGACCACCGCTGCGGTGGCAGCGGCGCCGGGCAGCCTGTTTGCCTTCCTCGACGATCACATGAGCCTGTCGTCGCATATGAACCGCTCATCCTGGATGATGGGCGGGGGCAAGATGAAAACCCAGCTCGGCGCCGGTGGCGGAAAGGCCCCTGGTTCGACCATCCGCCTGTCCGGACGCGTGTTCGGGATACCCCTGTGGGTCGACGAAGTCGTCACCGAGCGCACCCCCCCTTACCGAAAGACATGGGAAACCATCGGCCAGCCGCGCCTGCTGGTCATCGGCCCCTACCGGATGGGCTTTGTCATTGCGATGCATGACGGCAGCTCGCAACTGACGGTATTTATCGACTACGACTTGCCCGACACCGGACCGGCGCGCTGGCTGGGACGCTTGCTGGGTGGCATCTATGCGCGCTGGTGCACACGCCAGATGGCGCAGGACGCTGTGCGGCATTTTGCCGCCGCCCGTTCCGCCAACGGCAGCTAAGGCAGGTACGGGCGCTGATCCACCGAAGTCCCGCGCCACGCCGGGGAGTATACTAAGCGGCCCTGCCTCCCCTTGTCCGCCATGAAGACCACCTCCGAAGCACCCAGCTGCCGGCCCGGCTGCGGCGCCTGCTGCATCGCGCCCTCCATCTCGTCCGCGATTCCCGGCATGCCCAATGGCAAGCCGGCCGGCGTGCGCTGCATCCAGCTCGACGACGAAAACGGTTGCAAGATATTCGGGCAGGCGGGCCGTCCGGCGGTCTGCGCCAGCCTGCAGCCCTCGCTCGAGATGTGCGGCGCCGAGCGCGGGCACGCCATGCTCTTCCTGGCCACGCTGGACCGGCTCACCGCGTGAAAAACTTGTACTTCGTTGCGTCCGGCTCAACGGTGGGAGGCGCGCGCGTGGTAAGCTTCGACCCCGAGTAGTGCCGCCTGCCAGGCCCGCATTTATCCCATCAACAAGCCAGACAGTACGTGTACATCGACATTCATGGATATCATTCTCGCGCTTAAAGCGGTCATCATGGGCCTGGTGGAAGGCTTCACCGAATTTTTGCCGATCTCCTCGACCGGCCACCTGATTTTGGCGGGCAGCCTGCTCGACTTCACGGACGAAAAATCGAAGGTGTTTGAAATCGTGATCCAGGCCGGCGCGATCCTGGCAGTGTGCTGGGAGTACCGCAGCCGGCTCGGCTCCGTCATCGCCGGCCTGACCAACAGTGCGAAAGCGCAAAAGTTTGCCCTCAATCTGGTGATCGCCTTCCTGCCGCTTGCGGTGCTTGGCCTCATTTTCGGCAAGATGATCAAGGCCGCGCTGTTTTCGCCGGTGCCGGTTGCGCTGGCGTTCGTCGTCGGCGGCTTCATCATCCTGTGGGTGGAGCGCCGCCATAAGCTCAGTCCGGTCGCGGTCCGGGTTGAAACCGTCGACGACATGACCATGATGGACGCCTTCAAGGTCGGCTGCGCCCAGGCCGTCGCGCTCATTCCCGGCGCCAGCCGCTCGGGCGCCACCATCATCGGCGGCATGTGGTTTGGCCTGCCGCGCAAGGCTGCCACCGAATTCTCGTTCTTCCTCGCCATTCCCACGCTGCTCGCCGCGACCGTCTACTCGCTGATCAAGGAGCGCGCGCTGCTGTCGGCTGGCGACCTGCCCATGTTCGGGCTCGGCCTGGTGGCCGCCTTCGCCTCGGCGTTCGTGTGCGTGCGCTGGCTGCTGCGCTACGTCAGCACCCACGACTTCACCATGTTCGCCTGGTACCGCATCGTGTTCGGCATCGTGGTGATCGCCAGCTCCCATTACGGCTGGGTCATTTGGACGCACTGACACCATTGACGTCCTCCCCTCCCTAAAGAAAGGGGATTCCCACTACTGGCCTCTCACGTCCGAGAGGGGAGATTGGCAAATGCCAGCTTCCTTATTCAGGTCTACGGAATATCGTTCGACCTCACCAAAAAACGGCGACCGTAGCCCGGGAAAAACGATTGTGTTGCTAGCATTCTGGTGTCTAACGACAGCCCTAAAACGCATACAAATTAGAGTTCAAACCATGCAAGAAAGTTCAAATTCCTTCTTCACCTGGACCGCCGCGGCCGGCGCGGCTTTCTACTGTGCCCGATCTGCTTTGCAGATCGCTACGCGGCCGGCTCCTTTCCTCCCCGCCCTGAACGGCGGGGTTTCTCGGAGCAAATGATGAACAGCGATATCGGCGCACGCGCAGTCGACCTGCTGCAAACCGTATTCGGCTATCCGGCCTTTCGCGGACAGCAGGGCGACATCGTCGAACACGTGGCAAGCGGCGGCGACGCACTGGTCCTGATGCCGACCGGCGGCGGCAAGTCGCTGTGCTACCAGATTCCCGCGCTGCTGCGCGACGGCGTCGGGGTGGTGGTGTCGCCCCTGATCGCCCTGATGCAGGATCAGGTCGACGCGCTGGCCGAAGTCGGCGTGCGCGCCGCCTTCCTCAACTCCACCCAGACGTTCGAAGAATCGATGCGCATCGAACGCCAGGTGCGCACCGGCGAAATCGACCTGGTGTACGTGGCGCCGGAACGGCTGATGACGCCACGCTGCCTCGACCTGTTCGAAGCGTCCCGCATCGCACTGTTCGCGATCGACGAAGCGCACTGCGTATCGCAATGGGGCCACGACTTCCGGCCCGAGTACATCAAGCTGTCGGTCCTGCACGAGCGCTTCCCGAGCGTGCCGCGCATCGCGCTCACCGCCACCGCCGACCAGCAGACGCGCGCCGAAATCGCGCTGCGGCTGCAGCTGGGCGACGCACGCCAGTTCGTTTCCTCGTTCGACCGTCCCAACATCCGCTACCAGATCGTCGAGAAGGCCAACGGACGCAAGCAGCTGCTCGACTTCATCGCCGCCGAGCATGGCGGCGATGCCGGCATCGTGTACTGCCTGTCGCGCAAGAAGGTCGAAGAGACCGCCGAATTCCTCAACGAGAACGGAATACGGGCACTGCCCTACCATGCCGGCATGGACTACCCGAAGCGCAGCGCCAACCAGGCCCGCTTCCTGCGCGAAGACAATATCGTGATGGTCGCCACGATCGCCTTCGGGATGGGGATCGACAAACCGGACGTGCGCTTCGTGTGCCACCTCGACCTGCCGAAAAGTATCGAAGGCTACTACCAGGAGACCGGCCGCGCCGGGCGCGACGGGATGCCGGCCAACGCCTGGATGGCGTACGGGCTGCAGGACGTGGTGCTGCAGCGGCGCATGATCGACGAATCGGAGGCCGACGAAACCTTCAAGCGCGTGCTCTCGATGAAGCTCGACGCCATGCTCGGCCTGTGCGAGACCCTCAGCTGCCGGCGCACGCGCCTGCTCGACTACTTCGGCGAATCTTCCACGCCCTGCGGCAACTGCGACACCTGCCTGATACCGCCGGTTTCGTTCGACGGCACGGTGCCGGTGCAAAAACTGCTGTCCGCGATTTACCGGGTCGACCAGCGCTTCGCCGCCGGGCACGTGATCGACGTGCTGCGCGGGGTCGAATCGGAGCGCATCAAGCAATGGCATCACGACACGCTGTCGGTATTCGGGATCGGCAGCGAGCGCGCCGAAGCGGAGTGGCGCGCCATTTTGCGCCAGGCCATCGCGCTCGGGCTGGTGACGGTCGACCACGAAGTCTACAGTTCGCTGAAACTGACCGACGCCGCGCGCCCGGTGCTCAAGGGCGGGCAAAAGGTCCAGTTGCGCCAATACCAGAAGCCAGTCAAGCAAAAGCGCCAGCCGGCGGCCGCCAAAGGCTACGTCGAGAGCGACCTGTCGAGCTCCGAGCAAGCCATTTTCGACAAACTGCGCTGGTGGCGCGTGGAGACCGCGCGCGCGCACAACGTGCCGGCCTACGTGATCTTCGTCGACGCGACCCTGCGCGAAATCGCCAAGGCCAAGCCGACCACGCTGAACGACCTGCGCGGCGTGACCGGCGTGGGCGAAAAGAAGCTCGCCTCCTACGGCGAGGAGATCGTCGCCATGATCACCGACATGCTCTGAACCGTGTGTTTTTTGCGGGGCCTACGAACGCAGGCGCCCGGCTTTTACTTCTTCACGAACACCAGGTCCCATACGCCGTGGCCCAGCTTGATGCCTCGGTTTTCGAACTTGGTCAGCGGCCGGTAGGCCGGCTGGGGGGCGTAGCCTTCGGCCGTATTTTGCAGCGCCGGCTCGGCGCCGAGCACGTCGAGCATCTGGACTGCGTAATCTTCCCAGTCGGTCGCGCAATGCAGGTAGCCGCCCGGCGCGAGCCGTTCGGCGAGCAGCTTGACGAACGCGGGCTGGATCAAACGGCGCTTGTTGTGCCGGGCCTTGTGCCATGGATCGGGGAAGAACACGTGCACCCCGGCGAGCGAGGCGGGCGTGATCATCTGATTGAGCACTTCGACCGCGTCGTGCTGGATCAGGCGCAGGTTGCGCAGATCCTGTTCGCCGATCTGTTTGAGCAGGCTCCCCACGCCCGGCGTATGCACTTCGACCCCGATGAAATCCTTCTCGGGCATCGCTTTCGCGATATGCGAGGTGGTGTCGCCCATGCCAAAGCCGATCTCCAGGATCACTGGTGCGCGGCGTCCGAACGCTTGCTCGAAGTCGAGCGGCGCCTTTGCGTAAGGCAGCAGGAACTGCGGCCCGAGCTCTTCAAGCGCGCGCGCCTGTGCGATCGACAGGCGTCCCGCGCGCGTGACGAAACTGCGGATGCGGTGTTCGGTCGGGTCATAAAGCATCGGCCGGTTCAGGCCGTTTGGGGTCGTATCTGAAGACATGGTATCGGGGAACTTGAAGGACAGGGGAAACGGCCAGCAAGGCGGACTGGGGCCGTCATTATAGCCTACCGTTGCAAGTGGAACCGCGGGCCGAAGAGGCGCGCTTGCAGGTGATGGAGCGGGTGAAGGGAATCGAACCCTCGTCGTAAGCTTGGGAAGCTTCTGCTCTACCATTGAGCTACACCCGCGTGCCCCGCATTCTACGCGGGTTTTATGCTGTTTGACAAATTTTGATGTGAGAATAAACCGAGTTCAGGATTTGCCAGAACTTCAACCCGCGCGTACCTGTAAGTTCACGCGCCGCAAAATGTGAGTACAAATGCGGACGTATGAAATACAATTTACACATGTCACCCCTTCTCGATTGGTTCAGCACTACGGCAGCCAGGTCCATCCGTGAGCCCGCCGGGGAAAACGCGGCGCGTGCCCGCCAGGCCAAACGCCTCCAGCACTGACACAGGAAAGAACTTGGATACTCTCACCAGCATGAAAGTCTTCGCTGCCGTGGTCGACAGCGGCAGTTTTTCGGCCGCCGCCGACCGGCTCGACATATCCCGGGCGATGGCGTCGAAATACGTATCGCATCTTGAGGAGCACCTGGGTAGCCGCCTGCTCCAGCGCACCACCCGCAAGCTGATCCTGACCGAAACCGGAAGCGTGTACTATGAGCGCTGCACGCAAATTTTGGCCGATGTGGCTGAAGCGGAGGAAGGCGCGGTCCATTTGAGCGAAGCGCCGCGCGGTACGCTGCGCCTGACGGTGCCGGTGTCGTTCGGCCTGCTGCACATGGGGCCGCTGATTTCGGAATTCCTGAAGCGCTATCCGGATGTGCGCATCGACGTGCTGCTGGTCGACCGCCGCGTCGACCTGATCGAAGAAGGGCTCGACCTCGCGGTTCGCATCGGCGCGCTGGCCGAATCTGGCCTGATCGCCAAGCGGCTGGGATCGGACCGCATCGCCATCTGTGCCGCACCGGATTACCTGAAACGCTGCGGCGCCCCTGAAAAACCGGCGGACCTCGCGCGTCACAATTGCCTGACCTACAGCTATGCGACCTCTGGCGACGAATGGCGCATGACCGGCCGCGATGGCTCCTTGCATACGGTGAGGGTGTCGGGCAGCCTGCGCGCCAGCAACGGCGACATGGCGAAGCTGGCCGCGCTCGAGGGCGTCGGCCTGATTCGCCAGCCGCTGTTCCTGATCGGCGACGAGCTGCGCGCCGGCCGCCTGGTGGAGCTGCTCACCGACTACCGCTCCGAAGAGCTCGGGATTTATGCGGTGTACCCGAGCCGCAAGCACCTCTCGGCCAAGGTGCGGGTGTTTGTCGACTTCCTGACCGAGACCTTTGCGCTCAAAAGCGAGTGGTAGCTTAAAGCTGTTTGTGCGCGCCGTCGCACAGCATCCCGGTGGCGCTCTGCTTGCAGCCGCAGAAGTAGACGGTCTTGTTTTCCTCGGCCGTAAACTTCTGCGGGGTAAACGTGGTCCCCTTGTGGCTACCGTCGCAAAACGGCTGGCCCTTGCTCAGGCCGCAGCTGCACCAGTAGTAGTCCTTGCCCATCTCGACGTCCACTGCGAATGGGGTCTTGCTTGCGACGGTTGCTTGGCTGTTCATACGAATCCTTCATGAGTTAGTGCAATGTTTGCATGGCCTGCTTTGAACCGGCCATGCCCTTTTCCCTGGGCCAAAGCCCAGAATTCAATATCCACCGGCGTCCGACGCCGCCTTGACTGCGAGGAACACCGTCGCGCCCACCGGAATCGCCGTCAGCACCGTCAGCACCGTCGTCAGCGCCCACGTGCCGGCGCCTTCGCCGCCACTGCGCAGGCGGTTCAAGGTTCGGACCAAGGGGTCGACCGCAAGGGCGCCAACCAGCAAGGCGACGTAGCCGGGCGGAAATCCCGCATACACAACTGCGTTCGCCAGCAGCGCCCCCAGGATCAGCACGGCGGTGCCTGCCGCCGCGGGGGAAAACGCCATGCGCAGGCGCGGCAGGTTGAACGCCACGCCGGCTGCCAGGGCAGAAGCGAGTGCACCGCTTAACTGTCCGATCGACTGGCTGGAATCGAGCATCAGGGCCAGCGCGGCGCCGCCGGCCACGAGCGCCAGCAGCCACGGCGGCGTCCTGCGGCTGTCGGCACTGCGTGCCATGTAAGTCCAGACGGCACACATTAGCACGCCGGCAGTGCCGGCCAGCAACATCGCCTTTTGCAGGCCGAGTCCGGCAAGAGCGGGCCACACCACCACGGCACCAACCGCGACCGCCAGCGCAAGGCGCGTGGCCAGGCGCCAAGCCGCGTTCGCAATGCATTCGACTGGCGCACTGGCCAGGGCGGCCAGCGCGATCCATGGCAACCAGTCCAGCGCCGCTTTCGGCAGCGGCGACCACTGGCCGTGGAGAATCGCGAAGTAGGCTGCAAGAAAACCTGCCGCGACGGCCAGCGCGGGAGCGGCCGGTCCTGCTCGCAATGCGCGCGCGGCGGCCAGGACGGCCAGCGCCACGCCGAACGGGATGAGCGCGCTTTGCAGGATCAGGGGAAGGAAAAATGATAGGTCGGGCATGGCCATTCCTTTTAAAATCGGGCAGTGCCGGAGCCGTCCTGGCTCCGGCGAGCGCACATTACTGCTTGATCGCTTCGATGTTGATGCGCAGGTCGACTTCATCGGTCGCCGCGCCCGGCACGCCGTAGCCCATGCCGAAGTCGGTGCGCTTGAGCGAGCCGGTGGCGACATAGCCGACCCGGGTTTCGCCCTTCATGCCTTTGCCCGAACCGATCTGTTTGAGCTTGAGCGTGACCGGCTTGGTGACGCCGTGCAGGCTCAGATTGCCGGCAACCGTGCCTTCGCCGGCGCCGTTCAGGCTGATGGCGGTCGAGTTGAAAGTCAGGCTCGGAAACTGCACCGCATTGAAGAAATCGGGGCTCTTCAGATGCTTGTCCAGGCCTTCATGCTTGGTGTCGATGCTGTCGGTCTTGATTTCGACCTTGATGGTGCTTTTGGCCGGCGTATCGAGGACCAGGTCGCCGTTCATGTCATTGAAGCGGCCCATGAAGCGGCTGATGCCACCCATGTGGCCGACTTCGAAATAAGCGACCGAGTGGGCCGGATCGATCTTGTAGTTGCCGCTGGGCGCGGGGGTGGCTGCGGACGCCATGGCGGACAGCGCGAGGCCGGCGACGGCAATCAAGGTACGGCTGGAAATGGTGGTGATAGACATGATGTAAATCCTTTTAGCAAGAAAACGGTTGGTTAAAAAGTTGGCGAAAGCGGCGCAGGCTCGCTGCAATACTCTCAAGTTCGTCCGGGCGGAAGGCGGCGAACGCATGCTGCAAACAGGCGAAATGTTCATCGGCGACGCGCTCGAAGGCAACCCGGCCTTCGTCGGTCAAATACACGGAACTGGAACGGCGGTCGTGCGTACTGTCCGCGCGCTGCACCAGGCGTTTTTCCACCAGCCGGTCGACGACTCCGGTCAGGCTGCCCTTGGTAATCGAGGTCTGCGCGCACAGGTCCTTGCATGAGATGGTGGGGCTGCCGGACAACGCGAGCAGCACCGAAAATTGCGCGCTGGTCAAGCCCAGTTGCCGGATGTGGCGTGAAGAAAACTGCTCAAACGCATGGTAGGCCTGCGTCATCTCACTCGCCGCCGCCGGCAAGCTGCGGCTTGTGGCGGGCAGTGTGGCCAGCTGGGTGCAGGTTGGATTGGCAGCTTTCATCATGTGGTGCTCGAACAGTTCATGTAAGGACAGTTCGCAGTCTATTAGAGAGCGCCTTGAAGATAAATACGTAATTACGGATAACACTGTTTCCTAGTTGTTGACAATGAGGCGTCAAGAACGGGCAGGAGGGATCTGGATGGCGATGATGTCAGACAAGGCCGCGAGGCTCGGAAAGCGCGCGTGGCAGTCAGGATGTCGCCGCACCTTCCGGAGGCGTTTGCCGCGCCGCCAGCTCGCGCGCCTGCCTGAGCCCTTCCACCATCGAGGCGAAGGCCTGCTCTTTCATGGCGGCGTCCGGAACGCGCAAGGCATACGAGGGGTGATAGATGGCGACGACCCAGCGCCCGCCGTGTCGGAACGGCTGGCCCATGGTGTCCCTGAGCGTCATGTGGCTGTTGCCGGTGACCGATTTGAGTGCCGTGCTGCCGAGCGCGACCACCACCACGGGTTGTTCGCGCCGGAGTTCTTTTTCGAGCCAGTAACTGCAGGCCTCGATCTCGCGCTGCGCCGGTGTCTTGTGCATGCGGCGCTTGCCGCGCGGCTCCCATTTGAAGTGCTTGACGGCATTAGTAAGGTACACGGTGCCGCGCTCGATGCCGGATTCGGCGAAGAGCCTGTCAAGCAGCTTGCCGGCCGGCCCGACGAACGGTTGGCCGGCCAGGTCCTCCTGGTCACCGGGCTGTTCGCCGACCAGCATGATGCGCGCCTTCGCAGGGCCGCTTCCGCCGACAGCCTGGGTCGCGTTTTTCCACAGCTCGCAGCGGCGGCACTCGTCGAGCGTCGCCGGGGTCTGGGGCGGTACTGGGGTGGGCATGGCCTTTTGACTGGCTTCGCGTTGCTGTCTTCAAGTTTGATCGGCAAGGAGCGAACTGGTTCAGCGCAAGGGTCGGAGTCACATTAAATGAAGCGGCTTTTGTGTAATGCGACTCTGACCCAATTTCGAGGGAGATTTAATTTGCGGAGCTTGCGGTCAGGCGCTGGAGGTGGGCGAGCTCGGACGGGGCCAGGCGCCAGACGGTGTGCTTCAGGTACTTGCGCGCTGCTTCGGCGCCGCTGCGTTCTGCCTGCTGCAGCCAGACGCAGGCTTGCACCAGGTCGAGTGCTGCGCCCTGCCCGTTCGCATACATCAGGCCCAGGTTGACGCAGGCGCGCCCGTGGCCTTGCTGGGCGGCGCGCAGGTACCAGAAATGGGCCGCTTCATAATCCTGCGGCACGCCCTGGCCGTTGTCGTGGCGCAGCCCGAGCGCGAACTGGGCTCGCACGTGTCCCTGGTCGGCGGCCTTGCGGTACCATCCGTACGCCTGCTGGGGGTCGAGCATCCGGGCGTCTTCATCGTCGAGCAGCGCGCCGACCATGAACTGCGCCGCGGCGTAATCCTGTTCGGCTGCGCGCCGGTACCAGTGCATCGCCATGCGGTAGTCCTGCGGCGCACCGCGTCCGCTCTGGTAGCGCATGCCAAGCTCGAACTGGGCCCGCACATGCCCTTGGTCGGCTGCCTTGCGATACCAGAGAATCGCTTCCTGCTGATCGCTGGCCACGCCGCTGCCGCCGTCGACCATCTGCCCGAGGTGGTATTGGGCGCCGGCGAAGCCTTGCTCGGCCGCCTTGCGATACCAGGCGCGCGCCTGTTCGAGATCCTGCTCGACACCGTGCCCGTGCTCGTAGCGCAGACCGACGTTATCCTGCGCGCCAGCATGGCCCTGAGCGGCGGCCTTGCGGAACCAGTCGAGCGCGAAGGCTTCGTCGCGCGGAACGCCCTGTCCGCTGTCGTAAATGAGGCCGAGGTTGAACTGCGAACTGGCGTGACCCTGCTCGGCCGCGCGGCGGTACCAGCCAATCGCTTTCTGGCTGTCCTGCGCCACGCCTTCGCCCTTGTCGTAACGCAGCGCGAGATTGAACTGCGCCGGCGCGTAACCCTGATCGGCCGCCTTGCGGAACCACGACAGGGCCTGCTGCGGATCCTGGATCACTCCCTGTCCATTGTCGTAGCGAAGTCCAAGATTGAACTGGGCGCGGGCATAGCCTTGTTCGGCCGCCTTGCGATACCACATGATCGCCAGCCGAAAATCCTGCGGCACGCCCTTGCCGTTCTCGTACATCATGCCGAGATTGTTTTGCGCGCCGGCGTCGCCCTGCTCGGCGGCCTTGCTGAACCAGTGCATGGCGCACAGGGCGTCCTGTTCCACGCCCTGGCCTTTCGCATGCAGCCATCCGAGGTTGTACTGGGCCGCGGCATACCCCTGCTCGGCAGCGAGCCGGTACCAGTGCGCGGCCTGCGCGAAATCCTGCGCCACGCCCTGCCCCTTCTGGAACAGCACGCCGAGGTTGTATTGCGCGTGTTCGAGACCGGACGCGGCCGCCAGGCGGTACCACCTCACGGCCTGTTCGAAATCCTGGGCCACGCCCTGTCCGTTGACGTACATGAAGCCAAGGCTGTGCTGCGCATTCGCCACGCCGCGTTCGGCCAGCGCTTTGAGGCGCAGGAATTCAGCGCTGTACCTGCTCTCGCCTGGAGTGCCTGTTTCGGTCGCAGTCAAAGTCTGCATCGCTCAATGCGGCTGCTCATGCCTGTTTGGCCACCATCGCTTGGGCGCGGTGGATGGCCGGCGCCGCAAGCGGCGCGGCCGGGCCGCTGCTGGCATTCTGCTCCTGCAGCACGCGCAGGAAGTTCGGCAGCGAAATCGGACGATGGTAGAGATAGCCCTGCATCGTGAGGCAGCCGTTCGCTTTGAGGTAACCGGCCTGCACTTCGGTCTCGACGCCTTCGGCGATCAGGTGCAGGCCAAGCCCGCGCGCAATCGAAATGATCGCGAGGATCACCGGAAAGTGGCCTTGTTCGTCGTGGATTTCCTTCACGAACGACTGGTCGATCTTGATGGTGTGGATCGGGAAGCGGTGCAGGTACGACAGCGAGGAGTACCCGGTGCCGAAATCGTCGATGGCCACCGAGACGCCGAGCTGGCACAGTTTGTTGAGCTGTTCGATGGCGTACTGCGGATTGCGGATGCAGATGTTTTCGGTGATCTCGACTTCGATCTGGGCCGGCGAAATCCCGTAACGCACCAGCGCGCCGCGCATCTTTTCGAAGAAGTCGCCGCGATCGAGGTATTGGGGCGACAGGTTGAGCGAGAGCCGGACCGATTCGCCCCCGGCCGCGTTCCACTGCACCAGGTCGCGGCACAGCGCGCCGAGCATCCAGTCCGAAATCGGCAGCATCAGGCCATTGTCTTCGGCGAACGGCAGGAATTCGCCGGCTGTGAGCAGGCCGCGCTCGGGATGGTTCCAGCGCATCAGGCCTTCGGCGCCGATGATGCGCCCGGTGACCACGTCGATCTGCGGCTGGTAGTGCATTTCCAGCTCGTTCTGCTCGAGCGCCTTGCGCAGGCTCTGTTCGAGCGCGATCTTCTGGTGCGACACCTCCATCATCGAGTCGTGATAGAAGCTCTGGCCGTTCTTGCCGAGCGCCTTGACCTGGTACATCGCGATGTCCGCATGGCGCAGCAGCTCGTCGATCGATTCGCCGTCGCTTGGATAAATGGCGATGCCGATGCTGGCCGAGATGTGCACCAGGTGGCCGTCGAGGTCGAACGGCTGGTGCAGGCATTCGAGGAACTTGTTGGCGATGGCCTTGGCGTCGTCGCGGTCGCGCAGTTCGGGCAGGACGATGGTGAATTCGTCGCCGCCCTGGCGCGCCAGCGTGTCGCCGCGGCGCAGGCAGTCCTTCAGGCGCAGCGCCACCTGCTGCAGCAGTTCGTCGCCCTTGACGTGGCCGAGCGTGTCGTTGACCAGCTTGAAGCGGTCCAGGTCGATGAACATCACGGCCAGCTCGGTCAGCTTGCGCTTGGCCTGGATCACGGCCAGTCCCAGCCGGTCCTTGAACAGCATGCGGTTCGGCAGGTCGGTCAGGATGTCGTGATAGGCCTGGTAGGAGATCACTTCTTCGGCGCGCTTGCGGTCGGTGATATCGCGCGCAACGCCGTAGGTGCCGAAAAATTCGATCTTCTTGAGCTCGTGGTCGGGCACGTGCATGCCGATCGAATTGAGCGAGATCGTCATCAATGTATTGTTGAAGGTGCGGTCCTGCGCGCCGCCGTTGTGGCACTTGAGGCGCAGCTCGACATTGCGCGACGCGCGTTCGTCCACGCGCCGTTCGTTAAATACATAGCGCGCGCGTTCCTGGTCTTCGTCGTGCACCAGGATCGAGTAATGCTTCCCGATCAGATCTTCGCGTGCGAAGCCGAGCAACTGGTAGGCGCGGTCGTTGACGAAGGTGAAACGGCCTTCGTGATTGAGCGTGTAGATGATGTCGGGCGAGCTGTCGACCAGGTAGCGGTACAGCTTTTCGGAGTTTTCCAGTTGCGACGCGATGTGCGCGTTGGCCAGCTCGAGGCGGCGCCGCTGCAGTGCGTTGGCGACCGTCTTGAGCAGTTCTTCCCGGCTGTAGGGCTTGCGCAGGTAATCGTAGGCGCCGCGCTTGAGGGCGCCGATCGCCGCTTCGATCCCGACATCGCCGCTCATGACGATCACGTCCGCATCGATGGCCTTGGCATTGATGAAATCCATGATCTCGTGCCCGCTCATGTCGGGCAGGCGCAGGTCGAGCAGCACCAGGTCGAAGTGCAGCTTGGTGAGCTGCACCAGCGCTTCGCTGCCGCAGGTGGCGGTGACGAGCTGGTAGCCCTTGTCGCGCAGCAGTTCGTAGAGCGACGACAGCAGGCGCGGCTCGTCGTCGACCAACAGGATGCGCGGATGCGTCTCCTGCTCGAATCGGGCGGCCGGCTTCGGCACGCCGGCGGGGGGATTGTTCGCGTTCATTGCGCTCTCACACGGGGTCCATCGCACGTGCCTGCGCACCGGCGAGCGGACTTGCGCCGATACGGGCTGGCAGCAGGATTTCGAAAGTGGTGCCTGTATTCCCGCTGCGGCAGGTGATCAAGCCATGTATTTTTTTGACCAGGCTATGGACGATCGACAGACCGAGCCCGTGGTGCGCGCCGTCCTTGGTGCTTTTCACGACCGAGAACAGGTTGGCCAGCACTTCGCTCGACAAGCCGGGGCCGGTGTCGCTGATGACGAGTTCAAGATACAGCTTGCGGTCGCGGTTCACATAACCGCGGTTGTTGATCTCGATCGTTCCGCCGCCCGGCAGCGCTTCCACCGCGTTCTTGACGAGGTTGACGAGGATCTGTTTGAGGATGTCGGCATCGCCTTCGATTTCGCTCGGCGCGCCTTGCATGCCGAGCACGATCCGCACGGAGGCCGGCACGAAATCGGTGGCGCGGAACAGGCGCAGCACGTCCTCGGCCACCTTGGCGACATCGGTCGCGCGCGCCGCGTCGCTCGGCTGCAGGTCGGCCAGGCCGTTGATCAGTTGCCCGACACGGTCGATCTCTTCGTTCAGGATCGACATCTCGCCGACCACCGGCTCGCGCTTGGCCAGCTTGCCGTCCAGGACACTGAGGTAATTCTTGATGATCGAAAGCGGGTTGTTCACTTCGTGCACCACGCGGCGCGACGCTTCGCGGTACTCCTCGGCCACGTGCGCGAGCTGGCGCCGCGCATGGCCGCGCTCGGACAGCGCCGTTTCCAGCGCGCTGGCCGCCTGCGCGCCGAACGACTGCATGAAGCGCTCGCGCCGCTGGCAAGCGGGAATCTGCCAGGCCGCGACGCCGCCGACGATCACGCCCAGGCAGCGCGCGCCGGCCACCAGCGGCAGGC
>JBAQKU010000668.1:0-3554 GCA_049301315.1 Telluria sp. | reverse complement strand
GCAAGACGCTGCTGGCGGCGCGCCGCGCGCTCGACCCTGCGCTCAAGGCGCGCTGGGACGAAGAGATCGGCGCGCGCGTGCTGGCCTGGTGGCGCCGCGCACAGGTGCCGGAAATGGGCGTGTATTGGCCGCTGCAGGGGGAGCCCGAGCTGGGCCCGGTGTATGCCGCACTGGCCGCGGCCGGCGTGCGGCTGGCGCTGCCGAAGGTGGTGGGGCGCGATACGGCGCTCGTGTTCGCGCGCTGGGAGCCGGGCGAGGCGATGGTCACGGAGGAATTCGGGGTGCAGGTGCCGGCGCTGCTGCGCGAGGTGGCGCGCCCGCCCGCGATCGTGCTTCCCTGCCTGGGATTCAATGCCGGGCGCTACCGGCTCGGCTACGGCGGCGGCTATTACGACCGCACGCTCGAGAAAGCGCCGCGCCCGGTGACGCTGGGCGTGGCGTACTCGATCCTCGCAGCGCAGTTTGCGAGCGCGCCGTATGACATCGCGCTCGACCTGATCATCACCGAGGCCGATTAAAGGCAAGCACGGCGCGCGGCAAATGGGGTTCCCGCCTTCGCGGGAACGACGAGGTAGAGGGAACGCAGCCAGCCATACCGTCGTTTCCGCCATTGGCGAAACCGACTTTCCGCCATTGGCGAAACCGACTTCCCGCCGATGCCCTACAGACTCAGGCAGTTACCAGGCGCTGCCACAGCGCGGTGGTCGCCGCGGCCTGGTTCATGCTGTAGAAATGCAGGCCGGGCGCGCCGCCCGCCAGCAGCCGTTCGCACAGGGCCGTCACCACGTCCAGGCCGAAGGCCTTGATCGAGGCGCTGTCGTCGCCGAAGCTGGCCAGCCTGAGACGCACCCAGCGCGGTATCTCGGCGCCGCACATGTCGGAAAAACGCATGAGCTGGGTATAGTTGGTGATCGGCATGATGCCGGCGACCACCGGCACGTCGATGCCCAGCTTGCGGCTCTGGTCGATGAACTGGAAATACGCATCCGCGTTATAAAAGTACTGCGTGATCGCCCCGTTCGCGCCGGCCTGCACCTTGCGCGCGAAATTTTGCAGGTCCTCCTGCGGCGAACGCGCCTGGGGATGCACTTCCGGATAGGCCGCCACTTCGATATGGAACCAGTCGCCGGTCTCGGCACGGATGAACTCGACGAGCTCGTTGGCATAGCGGAACTCGCCGGCCCCGCCGTAACCGCTGGGCAAGTCGCCGCGCAGGGCCACCAGGCGCCGGATGCCGTGCGCCTTGAACTGCTCCAGGATGGCGCGGATCGATGCGCGCGAGCCGCCCACGCACGACAGGTGGGGCGCCGCCACATGGCCCTCGGCCAGGATCTCGAGCACGGTGTCGAGCGTGCCCTGCTGGGTGCTGCCGCCGGCCCCGAAGGTCACCGAAAAATATTTCGGATTGAGCCCGGCCAGCTTCTGGCGCGCGAGGCGCAGCTTGTCCCCGCCCTCGGCTGTCTTGGGCGGATAAAATTCGATGCTGAAATTATGTGTTTCCATCTTTTTTGAGAAGTAATGTGGACAAGGCCCACGAGATCACGCTGTACAGGATGGCCGCGCCGACCGCGGACCAGAAGCCTTCCACGTGGAAGCCCTCCACCACCTGCGCCACGCCCCAGAACAGCAGGCCGTTGATGACCAGTATGAACAGGCCCATCGACAGCAGCGTCACCGGCAGCGTGAGCAGCACCAGCACGGGCCGGATCAGGGTGTTGACCAATCCGAGAACAAGCGCGGCGATCAGCGCCGCGCCCACATTCGTGACGCTCACAGAATGCATCAGGTAAGGCAGCGCGAACAGCGCTGCCGCATTGATAAACCAGGTCAGAAGCAGGCGCATGGCGGTGTCGGTCCTTAGTAACGGTAGTGATCCGGCTTGTACGGGCCGGCCTTGTCGACCGTGATATAAGCGGCCTGCTCATCGGTCAGCTCGGTCAGCTGCGCGTTGAGCTTCTTGAGCTGCAGGCGTGCGACCTTCTCGTCGAGGTGCTTGGGCAGGGTGTACACGCCGACCGGGTAGTTGGCGGTGTTGGCGAACAGTTCGATCTGCGCGATGGTCTGGTTCGCAAACGACGAGCTCATCACGTAGGAGGGATGGCCGGTGCCGCAGCCGAGGTTCACCAGGCGGCCCTCGGCCAGCAGGATGATGCGCTTGCCGGATGGGAAAATCACATGGTCGACCTGCGGCTTGATGTTCTCCCACTGGTACTTCTTGAGCGAGGCGACGTCGATCTCGTTGTCGAAGTGGCCGATATTGCACACGATCGCCTGGTCCTTCATGCGCAGCATGTGCTGCTCGGTCAGGATATGGTAGTTGCCGGTGCAGGTGACGAAGATGTCGCCGTGCTCGGCCGCGTAATCCATGGTCACCACGCGATAGCCTTCCATGGCCGCCTGCAGGGCGCAGATCGGGTCGATTTCGGTGACCCACACCTGCGCCGACAGTGCGCGCATCGCCTGCGCCGAGCCCTTGCCCACGTCGCCGTAGCCCGCGATCACGGCAACCTTGCCGGCGATCATGACGTCGGTGGCGCGCTTGATGCCGTCGACCAGCGATTCGCGGCAGCCGTACAGGTTGTCGAACTTGGATTTGGTCACGGAATCGTTGACGTTAATGGCCGGGAAGGCCAGCTTGCCTTCCTTGTGCATCTGGTACAGGCGGTGCACGCCGGTGGTGGTCTCTTCGGTCACGCCGAGAATGGCCGGCAGGCGCTTGGAGTACCAGCTCGGGTCCTTGGCAAGGTGCGTCTTGATCGCATTGAACAGGCAGGTCTCTTCTTCCGAGCCGGGGTTGGCCAGCACGCCGGCATCCTTCTCGGCGCGCGCGCCCAGGTGCAGCAGCAAGGTGGCGTCGCCGCCGTCGTCGAGGATCATGTTCGAGTAGACCGGCTGGCCCGCGTCGTTCGGCCATTCGAAGATGCGGTGGGTGTAGTCCCAGTATTCGTCCAGGGTTTCGCCCTTGAGCGCGAACACCGGCGTGCCGGCGGCGGCGATGGCGGCGGCCGCGTGGTCCTGGGTCGAGTAGATATTGCACGAAGCCCAGCGCACCTTGGCGCCGAGCGCTTCCAGGGTCTGGATCAGCACCGCGGTCTGGATCGTCATGTGCAGCGAACCGGTGATGCGCGCGCCCTTGAGCGGAGCGCTGACGGCGAATTCCTCGCGGATCGCCATCAGGCCAGGCATTTCGGTTTCGGCGATCCTGATTTCCTTGTCGCCCCAGGCGGCCAGGGAGATGTCGGCGATGTGGAAGTCTTGCGAATTTTTGAGTACGGCGTTCATCACGCCCTCCTTTCAGTTAGAAAAAAGTAACGTGAGCGCAGTTGCTGTGATATCCCGAGCCTGGCGAAAATAGTTTCGTCGCAACGCTCCTCGGAATGCGGATCTTAGCACATTTCGCCAGCCAAATCTTGCCCGGCCTGGTGAAGGGGCCACAAACAAATAGGTCAGCGTCGAATTACAGCAGCGTCGTTCCCGCGAAAGCGGGAACCCAATTACTACCGCCATACCTGCTGAACGTTAAACTTCAAATGGGGTTCCCGCCTGCGCGGGAA
>JBAQKU010000667.1:0-7741 GCA_049301315.1 Telluria sp. | reverse complement strand
GTGCCAGCACCGCCAGGCCCTTGTCGATGGCGGCCAGCAGCTGCGGACTGAACCCGGGCAGCGCGCGCCCTTGCAGGGGCGTGAGCGGGTCCTTGACCATGCGCGCGATCGAGGTCGGCGGCGCTTCCCTGACGATGGCGAAATACATCAGCGCCGACAAGGCGTAGATATCGGTCCACGCACCCTGCTCGAGCGAAGCGTCGCCCGCGTACTGCTCGATCGGCGCGTAGCCCGGCTTGAGGATGACGGTGAGTCCGCGCGTCATGTCGCCGATGATCTGGCGCGCCGAGCCGAAATCGAGCAGCACCGCGTCGCCGCTTGCCTGCACCATGATGTTGTCCGGCGAGACGTCGCGGTGCAGGATGTTCATCGTGTAAAGCATTTCCAGCGCTTCCAGGATCTGCTTGAAAACGAGGCGGCACCACGCATCGGTGACCAGTTCCGGGCTGTTTTCGACGATATTCTTGACGGTGCGCCCGTCGTAATACTGCATGGCTGTGTAGGCGGTCCGGTTCTGTTCCCAGAAGCGGTACACCTTCACCAGCGACGGGTGGTCGAACTGGGCCAGCAAGCGCGCCTCGTTGATGAAGCTTCGCAGGCCGACCTCGAAGGTTTCCTGGTGACGTTCGGCGCGTACCGCGACGCTTTGGTCGGCGCCGCGTGCGGCCAGCGCGCCGGGCATGTATTCCTTGATCGCGACGGTGCGCTGGAGCGCATGATCGAACGCGACGTAGACGATCCCGAAGCCGCCTTCGCCGAGGATGCCGGTGATTTCGAAATCGGACAGGCGGGTGCCGATCGCGAGGCAGTTTTCGGTGCCGTTGTCGGGGTGGCGCACGCTGGTGCCGCTGAACATGTCCGTCGTTTTCATCGTGGCGCGCCCGGCTGGCCGACCCAGATCGCAAACACCGAATGATTGTCGCGCGCCTTGCCGGCGGCGCCCACGTTGGCCTCGGCCAGCGTTTCCATCGCGCTTATCCATTGCCCGCTGCTGGTTGCCGTCGCCAGCGTGCGTTCCATGTCGCCCTCGAGCACCCATTCCCAGAAGCCGTCGGTGCAGATCAGGAAAGCGTCGCGATCCTGGAGCTGCGTCACGTCCTCGCTTGCCGCCACATGCGTGTCGCCTTCGGCGCCGATGGCGGCGAACAGCAGGTTGCGCTGGGGATGGCTGCGCAGCTCGTCGGCCTTGGCGTAGCCGGCGTCGATCAGTTGCTGGGTCACGCTATGGTCGCGCGTCACGCAGCGCAGCCGGCCGTTGCGGAACATGTAAATGCGGGTGTCGCCCAGATGCGCCCACACGGCGCGCCCGTTGCTCTGGTCGATCAGGACGGTGGCGACGGTGGCGCTCATGTCGCGTTGGCGCGGCGTCAGCAGCTTGCCCTGCGCGAGCGCGGCGCTCGCGTGTTCGACATACGAGCGCAGGGCGCCCGCGCCGAACGACGACTCGCCGAGGAACTTGCGGATGACGGCGTCGACCACCATCCTGGAGGCCACTTCGCCGCCCTCGTGCCCGCCGGCGCCGTCCGCTACGACAAAACACACCATGTCGTCTTGCTGGGCGGCACCCAGCGCGTCCTGGTTCGATGCGCGCGCCCCGATCCCGCTGGCGTCGGTCCAGGTCAGCAGTACCGGTGCGCTGGCGCTGGCGCGCAATGGGTCAGCCATGCGCGGCGCCGTCGTCGAAGCGTTCCACTTCCTTTTCATATGCGGCCAGGAAGGCCGCCCCGAACACGCTCTTGAACTGGTCCTGGGCTTCTCCGGCCATGGCTTCATATTGGCTGCAATACTGGTCCCACAGGGCCGCCTTGCGGCGCGCCGGCATCAGCGAGTCGAGCAGCGCAGGCGCCGGCAGGGCCTGTGCAAGCCGCCCGGGCCCGAGCCGCTCCATCACCGCCCCCATGCTGGCGCGGGTGCCGGCGACCACGCCCATCTGGTGGCCGCGCAAATCGCGGTAGGCGTCCTCCACCGATTCGAGCGGCTCCATGAAGCCGGGCATTTTCTTGCGCAGCATCTGGATCAGTACGGTCTGGCTGTCGGGGAAGAACTTGAGCGGGTTGTTGTTCCTCAGGACGACCATGGTGACGTCGGCCTTGACCTCCTGCTTGACGAGCGAGCGCAGCGCGAGCAGGTCGATCGCGCCCTGTACCGAAGCGCCCATCAGCTTGCCGAGCAGCTCCATCAGCTCCGGCGTCAATTCGGCCGAGATGGCGTCAAACGGGATGCCGGCGCCGCGCAGGAAGGCGTCCTTCAGGACATGGACCGGGTCGCCTTCGTGGCCGGCAGCGGCGTGCTGCTGCGCCTCGAGCAGGTAGGGGCCGACCTCGACCCGGTCGCCGGGCCGGATCTCGACTTCCTGGCCGGCTGCGATGTCCTGGCCATTGAGGCGCATCGGCATGGCGTCGCTCAGGTTGAGCAGCATGTGCCTGGCGCCGTCGCTCCAGAGCGCCGCCTGCGAGCGCGATACCGCATGGGTCGCGTCGGGCAGCACCAGGAAGTTATCCTCGCTGCGTCCGATGGTCTTGCGTTCCCGGCCGAACACGGCCGACAGGGGAACGGCGGGTGCGACGCTGTCATACGAGACGACGGAAATTTTGATCATCGTTACATGATTTGGAAAGATTGCTGCTGGAGGACGAGGGCGCAGCGACTACTGCTTAGTTATCGCGCACGCCATCATTATTTATCTACAGCAATAATGCCAGAATTAGAGGGAGCGTGCATCAATCAAACGTGTGGCGCCCGCTTTGTTGCGTACAGGGGACGCCGGCGGCTCACGCGTCGATGAAGCGCATCTTGAAGCTGCGGCCCTTGATGTTGCCGAAGTCGCGGCCAAGCTTGTTGCCGGCGTTCAGGCGCACGAAAGCCTGCTCGGCCACATGGCGATCGAGGGCGACGTAGGTCATGAATTCGAATACGTTGATCTTGCCGACCTGCTCCTTGGTCAGGCCGGCGTCGCCGGTCAGCGCGCCCAGCAGGTCGCCCGGACGCAGCTTGTCCTTCTTGCCGCCCATGATGCACAGGGTGAGCATGGGGGCGGGGGCCGCTTCGTCGTGCTCGTCGCCCAATTCGCTGAGGGCGTGCCAGCTGACCGGCGCGCCCTGGTAGTCTTCAATCAGCTTGACCCATTTCTTTTCGTTGGGCGCGCACAGCGACAGCGCCAGGCCCGATTCGCCGGCGCGCCCGGTGCGCCCGACCCGGTGGATATGCACTTCGGTGTCTTTCGAGACGTCGACGTTGATGACCGCGCCCAGGTTGGCGATGTCCAGGCCGCGCGCGGCCACGTCGGTTGCCACCAGCACCGAACAGCTGCGGTTCGAGAACAGCACCAGGATCTCGTCGCGTTCGCGCTGTTCCAGTTCGCCGTACAGGGCGAGCGCGGAAAAGCCCTGTTCGCGCAATTCGGCCGCCAGCTCGCGGCAGTGGACCTTGGTATTGCAGAAGGCGAGTGCGGACACCGGCTTGAAATGCTTGAGCAGACGGCCGACCGCCTGGTCGCGCTGGTCGAAGCCGACTTCGTAGAAACGCTGCTCGATCTGGCTGGCGTCGTGCTGGGCCTCGACCTTCACCTCGACCGGGTTGATCAGGAAGGGCTCGGTGGCGCGCCGGATATCGTCCGGGTAGGTGGCCGAAAAGAGCAGGGTCTGGCGCCGCGCCGGACAGGCGCTCACGATGCCCGCGATCTCTTCGTAGAAGCCCATGTCGGTCATGCGGTCCGCTTCGTCCAGCACCAGCGTCTGTACATGCCCCAGGTTGATGGTGCCGCGCCCGAGGTGGTCGCGGATGCGGCCCGGGGTGCCGACCACGATGTGGGCGCCGTGTTCGAGCGAGGCGATCTGAGGCCGCATGGGCGCGCCCCCGGTCAGGGTCAGCACCTTGATATTGCCTTCGCCGCGCGCCAGGCGGCGCAATTCATTGGCCACCTGGTCGGCCAGCTCGCGCGTGGGGCACATTACCAGCCCCTGCACCGCGAACCAGGCTGGATTGAGCCTGTGCAGGATTCCGATTCCGAACGCGGCGGTCTTGCCGCTGCCGGTTTTCGCCTGCGCGATCAGGTCGCGCCCGGCCAGCACCGGCGGCAGGCTTTGCGCCTGGATCGTGGTCATCTCGCGGTAGCCGAGCGTGTCGAGATTGGCCAGCATGGAAGGGGCGAGCGGCAGGGTCGAAAAGGCGTGTGGATTCATGGTGGCAGGGCCGGCAAAAAGGGGAACGGGCTCAGTCTAACAGTGAAGAGCCGACGGGTACGGCGCTCAGCTTGCGCTGCGCATTTTTAAGTCAGGCCGGTGCCCAGATGGGCAGTCCGGTAAGGTCGACATTCTCGTCGCGCCGCCATACCGGCAGCCCGCTGGCGTCGGTCTGTTCGAGCAGTTCGAGCTGTTCCTGCCTGAGGCTGGCGTTGCGCGGGCGTGCAATAGTGGCGCGCTTCTGGGCGGCTGGGATGGACGCGAGCGGCACGGCGGCCTCGAAACCCGGCAGGTCAAGCGTCGCGTTATCTTTTTTGTCTCTCATGCCACCGAACGCCGATTGATCAATTGAGTCTTGCGCTAAGCGCGCCGCAGAAAACAAAAGCCCAACTGCAGGAGTCGGGCTCTGTTTGTCATGCGTGTCTGGTTGCGGGGACAGGATTTGAACCTGTGACCTTCGGGTTATGAGCCCGACGAGCTGCCAGACTGCTCCACCCCGCGTCTGAGGGGCATATTGTACAGGCTATCGGCGCACCGCGCAACGTGCATGTTCGCTAGGCCGCGGCCAGCCGCCACAGCGAGGTCACTTCGGCTGCGCGCGCCTTGTGCAGCGGGTCGCTCGCGTCGCTCGCGCGCGGATGGGTCGGCCGCACGGCGTGCCGGTCCAGCACCTTCAGGCCGGCCGTCCCGATCCAGTCCAGCAATTGCTGGCGCGGGCGCAGAGCGAGATGCTCGGCCAGGTCCGACAGGATCAGCCAGCCTTCGCCGCCCGCTTCGAGGTGGGCCGCAAGGCCGTTCAAAAAGCCCTTGAGCATGCGGCTGTCCGGGTCGTACACGGCGTTTTCGAGGGACGAACTGGGACGGCCCGGCAGCCACGGCGGATTGCACACGATGAGTGCGGCGCGCCCTTCGGGGAACAGGTCGGCCTGGCGCAGCTCGACCCGGTCGTCGAACCCGAGGCGCTGCAGGTTTTCGCGCGCGCAGCTGAGCGCGCGCTGGTCCAGGTCGGTGGCCACCACGCGCGCCACGCCGCGCTTGGCCAGCAGCGCGGCCAAAACGCCGGTGCCGGTGCCGATGTCGAAGGCGACGTCGACGCGCGCAGGCAGCGCCGCCTCGGCCACCAACTGCACATACTCGCCGCGGATCGGCGAGAACACCCCGTAATGGGGATGGATGCGCTCGCCCAGTGCCGCGATCTCGACGCCGTTCTTGCGCCACTCGTGCGCGCCGATCAGGCCGAGCAGTTCGCGCATCGAGGCGACAAACGGTTCGGTTCCGCGGCCGTACGCTTCGTTGCAGGCGAGCCTGACATCGGGTGCGCGCCGCAGCGGGATCGTGTAATCGGCATCGAACGGTATCAGCAGCATGGCCAGGGTGCGGGCGCGCTGCGACTGGGCCTGGCGGTGCAGGTGGAATGCCTCGGCCGGCGTGGCGGGAACCTTGGGCGCCTTGGCGCGCTTGCCCTTGTCGCCCTTGTGGTCGGCGCGCCGCGCGAGCGCCTGCAGCAGCTGGCGCGCGTTCTGGAAGTCGCCGCGCCAAAGCAGGGCGGTGCCTTCGCAGGCGAGCCGATAGGCGACGTCGGCCGGGGTCTTGTCGTCCGCGATCACCACCTTCCTGGGCGCCGGCATGCCGCTTTCGGACACCCAGCGCAGCGAGCGCTGCGTGTCGGCTTCGGTCCAGACGAGGCGCGCGGGCGCAGCCGGGGAGGCGCTCGTCATGCAGCCTCCCGGGCGGAAATCAAGGCGCAGGCGCCGGAAATGGGGTGTGAGTACATGAGGGGCAATCGAAAGAGGGAAGGCGCAGTGGATGCGAGGCGACCGTGCAAAGACCAGGCGGCGATGCTTCCATTATACGTGGGCTGGCCGCTGCCGGGCGCGCCGGGCGGCGTTATTTGCCGTACGAGCCGGCAAGCGCCTTGCTGAAGTCCTGCGCCGCAGCGTGTTCGTGGGCGCGCGGCGCGAGCAGGGCGGCGCTGTCGACGAGGCGCTGCAGGCGCAGCATCAGGTTGCCTTGCGCGCCTTCGTCCTCGCGCGCCGGGTAGTGGGCAGGTATGTTCAGTTCGCGTCCGAGCACCTTGAACAGGTCGTCCAGGCTGCCCGGGAATTTGATCTCGGGCAAATGCACGCCGGCCAGCGCCACCGCGGCCGGTGCCGTCAGCTCTGGCTCGGCGGGCCGCGCCTGGCTGCCTTCGGCATCGATGTTCGTCTCGTAGCGGGCCTCGATCTCGAACTCGAAGCTCTGGCCGTCGGCGGTCCCGACCTGGCCGCGCCAGGCGAAGCGGGTGCTCGCGGACAGGTCGAAGGCACTGTTCGCATCCTCGGGCGAGCTGGCCAGCACGGCGGCGCCGACGTTCCCGAGGAAGCCCTGGGCGAGCTCGGACACGGCATGTTCCGGCAGGTCCGGGAGCGCGGCCAGGCCCTGTTGCGACAGGCTGACCCGGGTTTGCGCCGGGAGCGCCGCTGTCTTTGCGGGCGTCACGGATGCAGCCGCGCCCCCGGTCTGCGCCGGGGCGGGCGGGACGGGCGACTGAATCGGGCTTGCGCCCAAGGCGGAGGCGGTAAACATGACGGGACCTGCGTTCGTTATGCGGGATTACTGGTAATAACGGCAGTGCCCAAGATTACTTGAGGGGGATCAAGATATTTTTTTGCGGGGGGGATCAGTGGTGATGGGACCACTTGCCGTCGTTCGACTCAAGGTAGGCCTTCACGGCGTCCTGGTTGCCGGTCGCATGGCGTTTCAGCTCACCGCACTCGCACAGGCCTTGATACGGCTGGATGTGGGAGCAGGCCGAGACCTTTTGCAGGAAGACTTTGACCGCTTTCGAGCATTTTGCGCACTTGAAGGTCAGGGTACGGGCAGGTTTAAGCATGATGTGGGGGCAACCGGTGCGGGAAAGCGCGCATTTTAGCATCCGCCCGATGCGCCCGCCGGCGCCCTCACTGCACGGTGACGCTGCTGGTTCCGGCGCCGCAGGGCTGCACGACGATCCTGGCCGCGATCCGTTCCGTCATTTCCTGCACGTGCGAGATGACGCCGACCTTGCGCCCCATCGATTGCAGGCCGTCCAGGGCATCCATGGCCACGCGCAGCGTCTCGGCGTCGAGGCTGCCGAAGCCTTCGTCGATGAACAGCGATTCCACGCGCACCCGGTTGGACGACAGCGAAGCGAGGCCGAGCGCGAGCGCGAGCGAGACCAGGAAGGCTTCGCCGCCGGACAGCGAATTGACCGACCGCACCTCGCCGCCCATATCCTGGTCGCGCACCATCAGAGCCAGCGACGGACCGGCCGTGCCGGTCACGCGTTCGAGCCGGTAGCGCCTGGCCAGTTGCGCCAGGTGGCGGTTGGCGTAGCCCAGCAGTACGTCGAGCGTGAACTGCTGCGCATAGTTACGGAATTTCTTGCCGTCGGCCGATCCGATCAACTCGCTCAGGCGTCCCCAGCGCCGTTCCACCAGTTGCTGCTTGTCGAGCTGCGCCATCATGGCCTGCGCCTGGCTGCGGCGCGCGTTGTCCTGCGCCAGTTGCAATCGCAGCGCGCTGGCAGCATCGAGGGCGGC
>JBAQKU010000666.1:0-20554 GCA_049301315.1 Telluria sp. | reverse complement strand
GCGTAGGCGGCTTCGAACTGCTGGTTTTTTTCAAGCACGCGGATCGCGCGCGCGCGCGCTCCCGGGAACACGCAGCCGGCGTACACCTTGAACGCATTGTCCCAGTCCCGCTGCTTTTCGTAGTGCTGCGCGATCTGGAACAGGAGGCGCTCGCGCCGGCTGCCGAGCCATTCATTGCCGATGCCGTTTGCGGGAAGGTCGCGCAGCACCTCGTGCGCCGGCTCGTTGGCATTGAAGCGTTCCTTGCAGTGATGCAGTTCAAGATAATGGTCGATGTCGCGCCGGGTGCGAAAGCCGCGCGAGGCCGGCGAAAACTCGACCTGCTCGTACTTGTAGATGCCCAGGTCCGACAGCACGAATTCGGTCCAGTCCTGATGGAAGTTGCCGAAAAAGATAAGCCGCAGGCGGTCGCACAGGGGCTTGACCAGGATGCTGAACACGCTGTCGCCACAGTCGCGGTACCACGCCGAAAACCGGCGCGCATCGCTGAAACCGGCGCGCAGGGCTGCCAGTTGTTCCGCTTTTTTCGCGCCTTTTTCGTGCAGCGACAGCCGGAACAGGGCGCCGATCTCGGGTTTGGAGAGCAGTTCGAACAACTGCTCGAGCGTGAGCACAGGGTCGTTCTCGATCCAGCCGGTGGGCAGCAGGTGGCGGGCGGCCTCGACCGTGCAGCCGATTTCCGCATAGTTGAGCTTGCTTGCACGAAACAGTGTTCCCTTGCGCATGACCATGCGCACGAACAGGGCGCGCGAGGCTTGCGGCAAGCTGGCGAAGATGGCGATGAAGTCCGCTTCTTCCTCGGTGAGCAGGTCGCGGTAGCGTGCCCCGATCCAGTCCAGTACAGCCTGGAAGTTATCCAGGTAGTAGAACTGGTTTTCAAGTACTTTGATCATGTCGGACTGCTGAACTCAGGGAAGCCGTGGTTGTACTGTGTTTATATCCAGTATATCGCCAACCCCCGGTCCGCACCCAGGAAATTCAGCGCCCGCGCCTCAATTCGTGGTTTTCCTCAACGCCTGCAGCAATGAACCGGACTTGACAGGCATTTTTTCCCGGGATCCGTTGCGTTGTCGCACGATGCGGCTTCCGTTTGCCCGCCTTCGGCCGCATGCCTGGGCAAATGCGCGACGATCGCGCTAATCAAGGCGACATCGCTGTCGACCACCGGCTCGGCGCTCGCCTGGGCCGCCACCTGACTTGCCTTGCTGCGCCCGCGCGTGGCGACGCTGCGCGCAGGCTTGACAGGCTGGACCGTATAGCCGGCTGGCCTGAGCGTGGCGGCGCGGGCCTGCGCGGTGGCGCGCGGCGCCGGCTTGTTCACGGCGGCGGCAGGCTTGGGCGGCGTCAGGTAGTGTTCCACCGGCTCATCGAGAATGACCGCCGCCAGCTGCACGGGGGCAGCCTGCTCGACACGCTCCGGCGCGCTCGGCCTGGCTTCAGGCGCCGCCTGCGAAATAGGGAAGGGTTTGCTGCGCATGAGCGGCAGCGGGCGCGGTGTTGTTGCATTGACGTACGCCACCCAGACCAGCGCTGCGATCAGGACTGCGATGGCGCAGCCGCCGGCGCCCAGCCAGGCGACGGACGTTGCTGCGCTGTGTCTGGCCACGCCGGCTGGCGTGCCGCGTTCCAGCTTGGCGAGGATCTTGTCGTCATTGCCGGCAGCGCGGCGTCTGGCCGACATAAGGTTCGGCCGCGTGGAGCCGTGTTGATTTTCGTCTGAAGGGCGCACGGTATAACTCCTAAGATGAGGGGACTTCGCCATTCTGATTAGAAACAAACTGGGGAACTCCATGCTGATCTTTGTCGCCCTTTTGTACTTTTGTTTAGCGTGTAGCATAATTTGGCTTGTTTTTTTTCCATCCGGTCGGGATTTTGTGGTCGCCATCGTGCTCAAGACGGGGGACGGGATGGAGCGCCGCCTCGTGCGCTGGCAGCGCGCACGCTCGCAGCACGCCGACGAGTTCAGGCGTGGCACACGGCGGCTCGCCCTGCATCAGATGAAGTTTGCGCGGCGTCATTATTTGATCCTGATCATGGGCTCGCTGGTGCTGGCCGTCCCCTCGATCGTCGCACTGCTCATGAGCAAGCCGGGCATGTTGCCCGGCTACGATGCGAACGGCGCGCCGCCCGACAGCCGGGTCGCCGCGCTGCTCCAGGGAGAACAACTGGTCGCGCCGGTTGCGCTGCCTCCGCTCGCCTTCAACACCAGGGAAGTCGAGCTGGTCCGGCCGATGCTGGTCGACGCCAGCCGCAACTGGCAGCTGCTCCATCCGGATTTCGGACAGCGATTGATGCTCGCCTTCAAGATCATGAAGGACAAGCACGGTTACGACATGGCCTTGCTGGAGGGTTACCGCAGTCCCGCGCGCCAGGACCTGCTTGCCAGCATGGGCAGCAGCGTCACCAACGCCGCCGCGTTCCAGAGCTACCACCAATACGGGCTGGCGGCCGACTGCGCTTTCTGGCGCGAGGGACGCCTGATCATCTCGGAAAAAGACCCGTGGGCCATGCGCGGCTATCGCCTGTATGGAGAGGTGGCCGAATCGCTCGGCCTGACCTGGGGCGGGCGCTGGACCATGATGGACTTCGGCCACAGCGAGCTGCGCGTGCGCGGCCTGATGCGGCGCTAGTGAGCGCGCCCCAACTGTTGTTCCCGGTCAAATTTGCCGGGATCGAATGGTGCCAACATTGCCTGCCAGACTTTGTTTTGGCAAGGCTTTCGCGGTCCCACCCATTCGAGCAACTCCGACTATGCGCCGACTCTGGCAGTTTCTCACCGATAGCCGCGTCATTGGCGTGATCGGCCTGGCCGCGCTCGCGGCCTTCCTCGTGCTGGGCGCCGACACGCTCAAGCTCGGCCTGGCCTGGGCCGGCGCGGCTGCGCTCGCGCTGCTGCTGGCCTGGGCGATCTTCTGGGGCGTGCGTTACCAGTACCGCAAGCGCGCCGCCGCCAGCCTGGGCGCAACGCTGGCGCCGGCCAGCGCCGAAGCGGCGCTCAAGGCGACCAACCTGCAAAGCCAGGTCACGGTGCTGCGCAAGAGCATGCTCGACGCGATCACGACCATCAAGACGTCCAAGCTGGGCCTGGTCAGCGGCGCCGCTGCCCTGTACGAATTGCCGTGGTATATGATCATCGGCGACCCGGCCGCCGGCAAGAGCAGCGCCATCGGCTACTCCGGCCTGCAGTTTCCGATTGCCGGCAGCAAGGCCGTGCAGGGCGTGGGAGGCACCCGCGATTGCGACTGGTTCTTCACCACCGACGGCATCCTGCTCGACACTGCGGGGCGTTACTCGGTGGTCGAAGGCGACCGCGCCGAATGGTTCGGCTTTCTCGAGCTGCTGAAAAAATACCGCAAGCGCGCTCCCATCAACGGCATCCTGATCGCGGTCAGCGTCGCCGAGCTGGCCGGCGGCAATCCGCAGAAAGCGCTGGAACTGGCCAAGAGCCTGCGCACCCGGGTCCAGGAGCTGACCGAAAGGCTGGGCGTGTACGCGCCGGTGTACGTGATTTTCACCAAGGCCGATCTGATCGCCGGATTCAGCGATTTCTTCCATGACACCGAGCGCAGCGAGCGCGACCGTACCTGGGGCGCCACCATCCGCTACAACCGGCGCCGCACCCACCAGGACGTGCTCGCTTTCTTCGACCACCATTTCGATGAACTGCACGATGGCCTCAAGGAAATGAGCCTGGCCAGCATGGCCCACAACCGCAGTGTCGCGATGCGCCCGGGGGTGTTTACCTTCCCGCTTGAATTTGCCTCCATCAAGAGTTCGCTGCGCGCCTTCCTGGCCACCCTGTTCGAAGAAAACACCTATCAGTTCAAGCCCGTGTTCCGCGGCTTTTATTTCACCAGCGCGCTGCAGGAAGGCACCGTCGAAAACCTGTCCTCGCAGCGCGTGGCGCGCCGCTTCGACCTCGACTTGCACGAACAGAAGGCGGACCAGGCCGGGGAGCAGTCGGGCTACTTCCTGCGCGACCTGTTTCGCAACGTCATTTTTGCCGACAAGGATCTGGTGGCGCGCTACACCAGCCCGACCGCCACCCGCGTCAAGTATGCGGCCTTTTTCGCCGCCACCATCATCCTCGGCAGCGCGCTGGGCGGCTGGAGCTGGTCCTACATGGGCAACCGCCAGCTGCTGGCCAACGTGCAGGCCGACCTGGAAAAGATCGTCAGGCTGCAGGACAAGCGCATCGACTTGCAGTCGCGCCTGCAGGCGCTCGATATTTTGCAGGACCGCATCGAGGAGCTCGAAAAATACCGCGCCAGCGAGCCGCTGGCGCTTTCGTTCGGCCTGTACCAGGGCGACAGCCTCGAGCGCAAGTTGCGCGACGAGTATTTTGCCGGTGTGCGCGAAGTGATGGTGCAGCCGGTGGCCGCCGGCGTCGAGGCCCTGCTCTCCGAAATGAACGCCAACCCCGGATTGCTCGAACCGAACGCCGCGGTCGCGCCGGCCGCAGTGCGGCCCGGCCAGCCCTACCAGGACGCCTCGCCTGCCAACGTGGCCGACGCCTACAACGCCCTCAAGACCTATCTCATGCTGGGCGACAAGAGCCGCGCCGAGCCCGGCCACCTGAACGACCAGATGACGCGCTACTGGCGCGGCTGGCTCGAAAGCAACCGCGGCGCCATGCCGCGCGAACAGATGATCCGCAGCGCCGAGCGCCTGATGACGTTCCACCTGCGCCAGGTGGACGATCCGGCCTGGCCCCAGGTCTCCCTCAAGCTCGGCCTGCTTGACACGGCGCGCGAGAACCTGCGCCGCGTGGTGCGCGGCACCCCCGCGCTGGAGCGGGTGTACGCCGACATCAAGGCGCGCGCCGCTACCCGTTTCCCGGCGGTCACGGTGGCGCGCATCGTCGGGCCGCAGGACCAGGCGCTGATCGTGGGCAGCCATGCGGTGTCGGGCAGCTTCACCCGCGATGCATGGGAAAAATTCGCGCTGGGCGCCTTCAGGGAGGCCGCCAACAAGGAGCTGCACAGCGCCGACTGGGTGCTCAAGACCGAGTCCAGGGACGACCTCACGCTCGAACGCAGCCCCGAGCAGATCCAGAAGTCGCTGGTGGAACTGTACAAGACCGAGTACGCCAAGGAATGGCTCAAGTTCGTGCAGGGCATCACCATCAGCCAGCTGAACGGCTTCGAGGGCAGCGTGCAGGCCATGAACCGCCTCGGCGATCCGCAGAATTCGCCGATCGCCAAGCTGCTTCGCACCATCGACCAGGAAACATCGTGGGACAACCCGGGCGCCGTGCGCGCCGAGCGCGGCAAGGTCGAGAAGGGCGTGCTGGCATGGATATCGGAAACGGTGCTGCGCCGCGCGCCCAGCCAGGCGCGCGGCATGGTCGACCTGAATGCCGACCCGTCCAAGGGCGGGGCGCAGGCGATGGGACCGATCGGGCGCGAATTCGCGGGCCTGGCGCGCCTGGTGGGCGTGACGGAAAAAAATGCCTCGCTCATGAGCGGCTACCTCGACGCCCTGTCGCGCTTGCGCACCCGCCTCAACCAGCTCAAGAACCAGGGCGACCCCGGCCCCGGCGCCAAGCAGTTCATGCAGCAGACGCTGGAAGGGACCGGTTCGGAACTGGCCGACGCGCTCAAGTACGTGGACGAGCAGATGCTCACGGGCATGACCGATGTGCAAAAGCAGGCGCTGCGCCCGATCCTGGTGCGTCCGCTGATCCAGACCTTCGCCGTGATCGTGCTGCCGAGCGAGTCGGAACTGAACAAGACCTGGCTGGTGCAGGTGGTCGAGCCGTTCCGGCAAAGCCTGGCCACCAAATACCCGTTCGCGCCCGCCTCCAGGGTGGAAGCGAGCAACGCCGAGATCGGCCAGTTCTTCGGTCCCGAGGGCGTGGTCGCCAAGTTCGTGACGACATCGATGGGCCCGCTCGTGGTGCGGCGCGGCGACGTGCTCGCCCCGCGCACCTGGGCCGACATCGGCATCACGCTCGCGCCGCAGGCGGTGGCCGGCTTTCCCGGATGGATCGCGCCGCTCAGCGCGAACGGGGTGGCCGCCGGCAGCGGGCCGCAAACCGTATTCCAGCTGCAGGCGCTGCCGGCGCCCGGCACCCTCGAATACACGGTTGAAATCGACGGCCAGCAACTGCGTTACCGCAACACCCCGCCGGCCTGGACCAATATGGTCCACCCCGGGCCCGGGGCGGTGCAGGGCGCGCGCATCAGCGCCGTCACCTTCGACGGGCGCACTGTCGAGCTGTTCAACCAGGCCGGCCAGTTCGGGCTCAAGCGCATGATCGACGCCGCCGCCAGCAAGCGCAAGGACGGCGGCGTGTTCGAGCTGCGCTGGGCCAGCGGCGCGGTGGCGGTCGCGCTCGACCTGAAGATCGTCAGCAGCGCCGATGCGAGCGGCAGCGGCGAAGCATCCGCACGCGGGCGCGGCTTTCATGGCTTGCGCCTGCCCGAGACCATCGTCGGGCAGCCGGCCGTGGCGCAACCGCAAATGGCCGCGCTGGCCAAGGGGGCTGGCCAATGATGCACGCCGCGACCGAGGGCCGGATCGGCTATTTTGGAAAGATTCCCGCGCGCAGCGACTTCATCAAGGTCGCGCACGACATGCCGCTGATGGGCGTGCTCGACGACTGGCTGGCGCAGGTGATGACGCAACTGCCGTCGAACGCGCGCTGGAAGATCAACTACGATGCGCTCGCGCCCGTCAATTTCGCCTTCGTCGGCCCGCGCCGGCGCCATGCCATCGCCGGCCACATCGTCGCCAGCCGCGACCAGTCGGGGCGCCGCTATCCGTTCCTGATGATGCGCACCCTCGACGTGGCCGAGCCGGCCGTCTTCGTGTCGCACTGTCCGCTGGTGCTCGATCCGCTCTGGAGTTGCATGGAAACGATGGCGCACAAGGTGTTGTCGGCGGGCGACCCGACTGTGCACCTGCAGGCCATTCCCGACACCGTGCTCGCCTTGGGCGAGCGCTGCGATGGCGCGCTGGCCGCCTTTCTCGCCACCGGCACCGTCAGTTCCCTCGGCGCGCTGCTGGGACAGGCCGACGCGCGCCACCTGATCCTCGCGCTCGGCCTGCTGTTGCAGCCGGTCATGCAAAGCAGTTCGGCCGACCTTGAAAAAAGCCTGGTGCTGCCGCTGCCCGACAATCCCGGCGCGCGCTACCCGGTTGCCGCCTTCTGGCTCGAACTGATCGCCCCATTCCTGGGCCGCGCCGATTTCGAACTGGCCCTGTTCGTGACCTGTCTCGACGGGCGCACGGTGCTGGTGGTGGGCTTCAGCGGCGCCGCGGCCCAGACCTTGCAGGCAATCATCGACCCGCTGGTGGGGCTCGAGCAGCAGATCAGCCTGGCCGACACCAGCTGGGTCGATCAGCAGCTTGGGGTGGACGTCGACATCCGGGCGCTGGCCAGCTATCTCGAACAGCCGCAGTTGCCGCTCAAGCTGGCGCGCGAACTGTTTCTCCAAACCTTCATCGGAGCCGCCCCGTGAAACCTGCCATCCTGTTCGCGCTCGCCTGCCTGGCCGCGCCAAGCGCCATCGCCGGGCCCGACACCGGCCCGGTGGTCGTGTCCGGCACCGTGGCCGACGAAGCGAGCAAGGCCGGTTTGCTGGCGCGCGTGCGCGAGCTGTTCGGGTCCGGCCGGGTGATCGACCAGCTCGCGATCGGCACGGTCTCGACGCCGGCCAATTGGGACAGCCACCTGCAAAAGCTGATCGGGCCCAACCTCAAGCTGATTGCGCACGGGCAGCTCAAGGTCGACGGCAACGCGGTCAGCCTGCGCGGCGACGTGGCCAATGAAGCGCAGCGCCAGCAAATCGCGAGCGATATCGCAACCAGCCTGAACCCGACCTATACGGTCAACAACGGCTTGCGCGTGGTGGCCTCGGAGCAGGGCGTGCTCGACGCGGTGCTGGCCGAGCGCATCATCGAGTTCGAGTCGGGCAAGGCCACCCTGACCGATTCCGGCATGGCCATCCTGGACCAGATGAGCGTGGCGCTGCTCAAGCTCAAGGACAAGAAGGTCGAGCTGATAGGGCACACCGACAATGCCGGTTCGCGCGCGGGCAACTTGTCGCTCAGCCAGGCGCGCGCCGAAGCGGTCAAGGCCTACGTGGTCGGCAAAGGCATCAAGGCCGAGACGATCGCGGTGTCGGGCGAAGGGCCGGACCGGCCGGTGGCCGACAACCGCAGCGCGGACGGCCGCGCACGCAACCGGCGCATCGAATTCAAGGTGGTGCAGTAGGTGTTTCAGTAGTCAAGGCAGGGTGATCGTCACATTGGCCGCGCGCGGGGGCAGCTTCACCAGGTCGTTATAGGCGGAGAGCGTGGTATCGGTAGCGCTCGTCAAGCCGGCGCGGAACCCCAGGTAGGCCCCCAGCCCGGCCAGCGCAAACACCGACGTCAGCACCCACAGCGACAAATCGGCGCGCAGCTTGTTGGCAACCTGGTCCGGCCGCTCGGCGTGCGGCGCAAACGCGCGGCTCTTGCCGCGCATGCGCGCGATCTCGTCGCCCAGCCGCGCCGCCATATAGCCGAGCTTGTCGTCGGCATCGAGCGCATAGCGGCCCTTGAAGCCGAGCAGCAGGCACATGTGAAACACTTCGAGCGCCTGCAGGTGCACGCTGCCGCGCGCGCGCAAGTCCTCGAGCCGCTGGAAAAAATGCTCGCCGGCGAGCTGGTCGCCGAACACCCGCAGCTGCAGCGGGCGCGTCTCCCAGTCCTCGCGCACATTGTATTGCGAGCCCAGGATGATTTCGTCGACCGCCGCGCAAAATGCATACTTGGCCGAGTGGACATCGTCGAGGTCGACGCCGGCCTGCTTGGCATTGCGGTCCACGTCGCTCAGGAACTGCGTGATGTGCTGCACGAAGACCGCCTTGTCATGCGGCCCGCAGCCGTTCTTGAGCAGGAACAGGGCGTAGAACCCTTCGTACATCAGGTCGACCAGGCTTTGCGGGCCGCTCGCGGCCCGGTTGCCGGCCGTCGCTGGCGCGGCGCGCCGTTCGACATGCTCGCTCATGGCGCACCCTCTTTGGACGGCTTGTTCATTGGACCTCGCAAAAAAATGCCGAAAATTTGTTCCGTGCCGCACTAGCTTGCGGGAAATACCAGGACGCTTATTGACAGTGCGCAGGAGAGCGCATGGTTGCGTAGCGCGCCACCTGGGCGCTGCTGCCGCCGACCGTCAGGGCGCAGGCGTGCGCGCCGATCGTCATGCCTGTTTTTTCCGCCTCGGCCGCGCCGAACGCGAGCCGCCAGCGCTGCGCCGCCGGTGCATGGAACAGTGCGACGACGCCGACGAAATAGGCCTCGCGGCTCACTTTCTCAAGCACCTCGTAGCGCTGGCCGGGAACCAGCATCACCTCCTTTACCTCCAGCAGGTCGGCGCCGAAGGCATCCTTTTCCTTTTGCGCGCTGAGGAAGGTGTCGTACGGCGCCTGCTCGAAGGCGGCGCTCTGGCGCAGCTTGTAGATGCGCGTTACCAGGGCCAGCGCGCGGCCCTGCGCATCGACGTTGAGCTTGCCGCTCGCGTGCAGCCTGATGGAAATAGTGCGCGGCGCCTTGTGAAGATCGGGCACCTCGGCCGGCCTGCGCAAGCCGGCCGCCTCGAGTGCGCCCGTGATCGCGCCGTTGTTCGCGCAACCTGACAGTGCAATCGTGCACAGGCCGAGCGTGAGCAAGAGCAAACATTGAACAGGTTTTGCGCGCATGGCTGGCTCTTTCTTTACAAGATGTTGGTTAATGGCACCGAAATTCCCATTTAACGGCATCCACCCGCGCCAGTCCTGAGCTTGCACAATTTCCTCTTCGAATTTTTGCGCCAGCGAACACTTCCTCCGTTGACAAGACGCAATTCGCATAAGTATCCGTTGGCCAATAATGGCGTCTGGATAAACGGTAAGGGAGGACAGCATGAGCTTGAAACGCCTGATGACATGTCTCGCATGCGGTGCGATCCTGTCGGCCTGCGCCACCGCGCAACGGGAACCCATCGCCAAACCGGTCGCCTCGCTCGAGACGGTGCTCGAGGAAGCCAATACTGCGCTCACGGTCGGGCAGGCGGAGAAGGGATTCGCGCTGCTCGAGACCGCGGGCCGGACATTCCCGACCGAAAAAGCGCCCTGGTTGCGCATGGCGCAACTGCGCTTTGACAGCAGCCGCTACGGCGAGGCCATCGTCAACGCACTCGAAGCGCTTGAGCGCGATCCGGACGACTTGCTGGCCCACAGCATCGTCGCCGTCAGCGGCCTGCGCGTGGCAAGCAAGGCCCTGGCCGACCTGACCCTGAAGAACAACCTGTCCGGCACGGTGCGCACCGAAGCGCAGGACCTTGCCAAACTGCTGCGCAGCGCCCTCGGCGAAGACGTGCTGGTGCCGTCCAGCGCGAAAAGCGCGGCATCCTCGCGCAGCAAGCGCGCCAGCGCGACGGCCGCTTCCAAGCCATCTTCCGGCGCGGATCCGTTCAGCACGCTACGCAAGTAAGCAATGCGCCGAACCGCAAGCCGGTTCGGCTTCCTTCCCGCAAACCTTGGAGGCTTCATGGCCAAAAGTGAAAGTGTGCAGAAGCGTCTGCAAAAAGTGCGCCCGCCGCGCGTGCAGATGACCTACGACGTGGAACTTGGCGACGCCACCGAATGCAAGGAACTGCCCTTCGTGGTGGGCGTGGTGGGCGACTTCGGCGGCGACCCCTCGGTGGCCAGGAAGCGCCTGAAGGACCGCAATTTCGTCAACGTCGACAGCAGCAATTTCGATGAAGTGCTCGGTGGCGTGGCGCCGGTGGCGCAGTTCCGGGTGCCCAATCTGCTCAGCGAGGCCGGCGGCGAGTTTTCGGTCGATCTCCAGTTTCGCGAGATGGCCGATTTCCGCCCCGAAGCGGTGGTGCAGCAGGTCGAGCCCCTCAAGGGTCTGCTCGAGGCGCGCAGCAAGCTGGCCGACCTGCGCAACAAGCTCGCTGGCAACGACAAGCTCGAAGACATCCTCAGCGATGTGCTGAGCAATACCGAAAAACTGGACAGCCTGCGCAAAGCCGTCCCCGCAAAGGAGAAATAACATGTCAGCACTCCTGGACGCGCTCCCGGGCGCCTCGGTGGAACTTGAAACAAGCCTGCTCGACCAGATCGTCGAGCAAAGCCGGGTCGCCAAGTCGACCGTCGAACATGCGCGCGCGCGCGACATCATTTCGGAACTGGTCAATCAGGTCATGGAGGGTACGGTTGTGATGTCGAGCAACCTGTCGGCCACGCTGGACGCGCGCGTGGCCGAGCTCGACCGCATGATCTCGGCCCAGCTGAGCGCGGTGATGCACGCGCCCGAATTCCAGAAGCTCGAACGCAGCTGGACCGGGCTGCATTACCTGGTCAAGAATTCGACCTCGAGCTCGGGCCAGCAGATCCGGATGATGAACGCGAGCAAGAAGGAACTGGTCAGGGATTTCCAGTCCGCGCTCGAGTTCGACCAGAGCGTGATCTTCAAGAAGGTCTACGAAGAAGAATTCGGCACCTTCGGCGGCGCCCCCTACGGCACCCTGATCGGCGATTTCGAGATCACGCGCCAGCCCGAGGACATTTATTTCGTCGAGCAGATGTCGCACGTGGCGGCGGCCAGCCATGCCCCGTTCATCACCTCGGCCGCGCCCGAACTGTTCGGTATCGACACCTACAGCGAGCTGGGCAAGCCGCGCGACCTGGCCAAGGTGTTCGACACGGTCGAATACGCCAAGTGGAAGGCCTTCCGCGAGTCCGAGGACGCGCGCTACGTGGGCCTGACCCTGCCGCGTTTCCTGGGCCGGCTGCCGTTCAACCCTGTCGATGGCCTGACGGTCGAAGGCTTTAACTTCGTCGAGGACGTGGACGGCACCGACCACCACAAATACCTCTGGTGCAATGCGGCGTACGCCTTCGCCACCAAGCTCACCAGCGCCTTCGAGGATTTCGGCTGGTGCGCCGCGATTCGCGGCGTGGAAGGGGGCGGCCTGGTCGAAGACCTGCCGACCCACACCTTCAAGACCGACGAGGGCGAGGTCGCGCTCAAGTGTCCGACCGAGCTGGCCATTACCGACCGCCGCGAGAAGGAACTGAGCGACCTCGGCTTCATCTCGCTGGTGCACTGCAAGAACACCGCCTACGCAGCCTTCTTCGGCGCCCAGTCGGCGCAAAAGGCCAAGAAGTACAGCAATGAATCGGCCAATGCGAATGCGGTGCTGTCGGCCCAGCTGCAATACATCTTCGCAGTCTCGCGCATCGCGCACTACATGAAGGCCATGATGCGCGACAAGATCGGCAGTTTCGCGGCGCCCTCCAACGTGGAGGATTTCCTGAACCGCTGGCTGACCCAGTACGTGCTGCTCGACGACAACGCGAGCCAGGAGCAGAAGGCCCAGTTCCCGCTGCGCGAAGCGAGCGTGCAGGTGAGCGAAGTGCCGGGACGGCCCGGCGTGTACCGGGCCGTGTCGTTCCTGCGGCCCCATTTCCAGCTCGATGAGCTGTCCGTTTCCCTCCGACTGGTCGCGGAGTTACCAAAGTCGACCAAGAACTGAAGCTAATCCCAACCCAACCAGGAGTTGAAAATGGCAATTGACGTGTATCTGCAGATCGATGGAATCAAGGGCGAGTCGAACGACGACCGCCACAAGGACTGGATTGAATGCCTGTCGGTTCAATTTGGCGTAACCCAGCCGAGGTCTGCGACCGCATCCACGGGCGGCGGCCACACCGCCGAACGCTGCGAGCACCAGGACATCACGTTTGCCAAGCTGGCCGACCTGTCCTCGCCGATCCTGCTGCAAACCTGCTCGGCCGGCAAGACGATTCCCAAGGCCAGGCTGGAATTCATGCGCGCCGACGGGCAGGGCGAACGCATCAAGTACTTCGAGGTCGAGCTCGAAAACGTGCTGATCGGCAACGTCAACCCGAGCGTCATGGAAGGCTCGATCATGCACGAGAACGTGGGCCTGAAGTTCGGGAAAGTGAAGTGGAAATATACCCAGCAAAAAGTGAGCGGCGGCGCCGGCGGCAATACCTCCGGCGGATGGGATCTTGCCACCAACAAGATCGCCTGATCCGCGGAAAAGCCGTCGTTCCCGCGCAGGCGGGAATGACGGGGTCAATGCATCGTATGGAGGGAATTCATACCGGATTCCCGCCTGCGCGGAAACGACGACTCGGGGGTTTTCGTGCCGTGCATGCTCACGTAAAGGACCCGCCATGGACATCAACCTCAAGACCCTGATCGGAAAGCTCAACGACACCACGCGCACGGCGGCGACTCGCGCGGCCAATATCTGCGTGGGGCTCGGTCAGTACGAAGTCGATATCGAACATCTTTTCCTGGCCTTGCTGGAACAGCCGAAAAGCGACTTCGTGGTGATCGCGCGCCAGTGCGGCATCAGCATGACCGGACTCGAAACCGACCTGCGCAACGAGATTGCCCGCTTCGGCGCGGGCAGTGCGCGCACCCCTGTTTTTTCCAGACACCTGCCGGTGCTGTTCGAACACGCGTGGCTCATCGCTTCGCTCGCAAACGGCCAGCCGCACCAGATCCGCAGCGGCCACCTGCTGCTTGCCCTGCTGACCGAGCCTGGCCTCGCGCAACTGGCCCAGCGCGCTTCGCCCCTGTTTTCCAAATTCCCGCTCGAGCGCCTCAAGCACGATTTCGACAAGCTGGCGCACGGTTCCGACGAAGCCGCGGTCGCGCCCCCCAGCCAGTATCAGGCGGGCGATCCGGTGACGCAGCTGGACCAGGGCGCGCCGCACAAGACACCGGCGCTCGACCAGTTCACCACCCGGCTGACCGAGCGCGCACGCGAGGGTAAGCTCGATCCCGTGATCGGGCGCGACCCCGAAATTCGCCAGGCGATCGACATCCTGATGCGGCGCCGCCAGAACAACCCGATCCTCACCGGCGAAGCGGGCGTGGGCAAGACCGCCGTGGTCGAGGGCCTGGCCCTGCGCATCGCCAGCGGCGACGTGCCCGAGGTGCTGCGCGACGTGGAGATCCATTCGCTCGACATGGGCCTGCTGCAGGCCGGCGCCAGCGTCAAGGGCGAGTTCGAGAACCGCCTCAAGAACGTGATCGACGAGGTCAGGAAAAGCCCGCATGCGATCATCCTGTTCATCGACGAGGCGCACACGATGATCGGCGCGGGCGGGGCGGCCGGGCAGAACGACGCGGCCAACCTGCTCAAGCCTGCGCTGGCGCGCGGCGAACTGCGCACCATCGCGGCGACCACCTGGAGCGAATACAAGAAATACTTCGAGAAGGACGCGGCGCTGGCCCGCCGCTTCCAGGTGGTGAAGGTCGAGGAACCGGACGAAGAGACCGCCTGCGCCATGCTGCGCGCGATGGCGCCGCTGATGGAACGGCATTTCAACGTGCGCGTGTACGACGACGCCATCCAGGAGGCGGTACGCCTGTCGCACCGCTATATCAGCGGGCGCCAGCTGCCCGACAAGGCAATCAGCGTGCTCGACACCGCTTGCGCCAAGGTCGCGCTCGGCCAGAATGCCACGCCCGCGCTGATCGAGGCGGGCACGCGCCTGCTCGAACGGATCGATGCGCAGGTCGCGGCACTGGCGCGCGAGCAGAGCGCGGGCGCCGAACACGCAGTCCGGCTGGCGGCGCTGCGCTCGCAGCGCGAGGACGCCACCTTGCAGCAGCGCGTGCAGCAACAGCGCTGGGAACGGGAGCGCGCGATCTGCGACGACATCAAGCGCATGCGCGCCGGGCTGGAACGGGGCGATGCGAAGGGCGACAGCGTGGCCTTGCGCGCGCTGATCGACGAGCTGCGAAGCGTGCAGGGCGATGCGCCGCTGGTGCCGGTGCAGGTGGACGGCCACGTGGTCGCCGAAATCGTCGCCAACTGGACCGGGATCCCGCTCGGACGCATGGTCAAGGACGAGATCAGGACCGTGATGAACCTGCAGGACCTGCTGCAGGAACGCATCCTCGGCCAGCCCCACGCCAGCGCCACCGTCGCGCAGCGGGTGCGCACCGCGCGCGCCAACCTGGACGACCCGAACAAGCCGAAGGGCGTGTTCCTGTTCGTCGGTTCGTCGGGCATCGGCAAGACCGAGACCGCGCTCGCGCTGGCCGACCTGCTATATGGCGGCGAGCGCAAGCTGATCACCATTAACATGAGCGAGTACCAGGAGGCGCACAGCGTCTCGGGCCTGAAGGGATCGCCGCCGGGCTATGTCGGCTATGGCGAAGGCGGCGTGCTGACCGAGGCGGTGCGGCGCAACCCCTACAGCGTGGTGCTGCTCGACGAGATCGAAAAAGCCCACGGCGACGTGCTCGAACTGTTCTACCAGGTGTTCGACAAGGGCGTGCTGGACGACGCGGAAGGGCGCGAGATCGATTTTCGCAATACGATCATCATCGCCACCTCGAACGCGGCGTCAAGCACCATGATGCAGGCCTGCCTGAACAAGAGCGCGCAGGAGATGCCGACACCCGGGCAGCTCTCCGAGATCATCCGCCCGCAGCTGATGAAGCATTTCAAGCCGGCCTTCCTGGGACGCCTGACCGTGGTGCCGTTCTATCCGATCGGCGACGAGGTACTTGGCCGCATCATCAGGCTCAAGCTCGAACGCATCCGGCGCCGCATCGACGAGAACCACCAGGCCCAGTTCGTGTACGACGCCTCGCTGGTCGATGCCGTGCTGGCGCGCTGCACCGAAGTCGATTCCGGCGCGCGCAACGTGGACGCCATCCTGAACGGCAGCCTGCTGCCCGAGATTGCCGAATCGGTGCTCGCGAAGATGGCCGAGGGAAGCGCGATCGGACGCATCAAGGTCAGTGCGACCAAGGCCGGGAAGTTCAAATACGCGATAGAGCAGGCTTGAAAGGAGCATCATGTTTGCGATCGAGCAGTTGCTGACCCCGGTCAGCCAGCAATTCCCGTGCGGCGAGGACATCGCGTTTTCGAGCGAGCTCGATGCGATCTCCAAGGCGCGCCAGGCCGACGATCCGACGCTCGAGCAGGGCGCCTGGGTCACCACGCTCAAGGAGGCGGACTGGAAGTTCGTGGCGAACCGCTGCGCGCACCTGATCGAGTCGCGCAGCAAGGATCTGCGCCTGGCCGTGTGGCTGGCCGAGGCGAGCGCCAAGACCGGCGCGTTTCGCGGCTTCGGCGACAGCCTGCTGCTCATTTCGGCCTTGTGCGAGCGCTATTGGGACGATCTGTTCCCGGCCCGGGACGAAGGCGGCTTCGAGCAGCGCATCGGCAACCTGTGCTGGATCGCCGCGCGCGCCCCGCAACTGGTGAACGCGATACCGATCACCGAAGGCGCCGCAAGCGCCTTTTCAATGACCGACTTCGAGGCTGCGCGCCTGCGCGGCGCGGCCGAAACCGGGCCGGACCTTGAAGCGGCCAGGCGCAACAGTTCGCGCGAATTCTACGAGGCGCTGCTGCTCGACAGCTGCCACTGCATGGGCGCGATCGGCGAGCTCGAACGGGTGGTCGACGAGCGTCTCGGCGCCGAGGGGCCGGGCTTTACGGCGGCCAAGGCGGCGCTGCAGGAAGTGATTCATTTCGTCACGCCCGCCGCGCGTTCGGCCGGCGTGCAGCTTGACCAGGAAGAGGCGCAGCCCGAGAGCCTGGCCGACGTCGCGCAGCAGGGGGGCGCAACCGGGCCGATCCAGACGCGCGCGCAGGCACTGGCGCAGTTGCGCCTGGTGGCCGAGTTCTTCCGGCGCACTGAGCCGCACAGCCCGGTGGCGTATTTGGCCGACAAGGCGGCCGGGTGGGGCGAGCAGCCGCTGCACGTCTGGCTGCGCTCGGTGGTCAAGGATCAGGCGTCGCTCGCCCACCTCGAGGAACTGCTCGGCATCGAGCGCGGCGAAACGTAACGCCAACCATGAAAAACGGGCCCTGCGGGCCCGTTGTCGGTTTATTGCCTCACGCTTGTTTCTTCGATTTGCCCTTCGGCTCGGCCGGCGCCACCTGCGCGGTGGCTTTGGCGATGCGCTCCTCGACCACCTGCACCGCCTGGCGCGTCGCCTGGGTCACCTGTTCGTATCCCTGGAATGCATTGTCGATCGCGGTCTTGATGATCTCGACCGCATTCTCGGAGCCCGGCTTGACGTTCTTCGTCACGTCGTAAATGAGCGCCGAGAGCGTGCTTTTCGCTTCGGCGATGTGGGTGTCGGCCGCGTGCGTGAATTCCGTGTGAATGTCTTCGATGATGTCCTTGAGCTGCCCGCCGTAGGCGACCACCCCCGCCATCCCGGGCTGCGCGTGTGCCGCTGCCGCCGCCAGCGCCGCCTGCGGGTTCTTGGCCTGGCTGATTTCCTTGCCCGCCGCGATGGATCCTTCGGCCGAGTTTCTTGCCGTCGTGATGTTCAATGCGACAACCTGCTCCACGCCTTGCACCGCTTTGCTGGTGAGCGCGTTAAAAGTCATCATCTGGAGTTCAAAAAGGGTCTTGGTGGCGGACGCAAATTGTTCGGGATTCGTATACATTAACTTCTCCTCGGTTGATTGGATGCAAAGACGACCTTCTCTTTTTCCCCTCTGTTGTTTTCCTTATTATTTGGCAATCGATAATTTTTGGCAATGACTATCTCGGTACGGTCCGCTCGCCCTTTCCCAGCCCGGGCCGAGCGGCGTCTGGGCGCATACCTGCTTGCCGTCAATCTTGCTGCGCCACTGGTACCAGGGCGCGGGCTCGGCTCCGAGCAGCGCGCAAGAGCAGGCGAGCAGGGCGCCAAGGGCGATGTGATGGTGAATTTTCATGCTACAGGCGAGCATAAACTGTTCGCGCAGCAAGTCAAGGGTGCTACGCAAGGCGTTTTCAGTTCGCCGCGACTATCTGGGGCGCCACGGCCGGAAGGACCAGGGTGAAGCTGGTTCCCTTGCCGAGCTCGCTTTTGAGCTCGATGCGCCCGCCCAGGATGCCGGTGACGATGTTATGCGTCACGTGCAGGCCCAGCCCGGAGCCGCCGGAACCGAGCCGGGTGGTGAAGAACGGGTCGTACACCCGGCCCAGCAGGGCGGGCGCGATGCCGGCGCCGTTGTCCTCGACCGAGAGCGCGATCACCCCCGGCGAGCGGGTGGCCGCACCGATCCGGATGGTGCCGCCGGCCGCGCCTTCGAAGCCGTGCAGCAGGCAATTGTCGAACAGGTTCGACAGCGCCTGCGTCAGCGCGCCGGGGTAGCTGTCCATGACGAGGTCCGCTTCGAGCGCCTGTTCGACCGTGATCGGGCGCTGTCTGGCCGCGATGCGCAATGGCGGCACCAGCTCCTCGATCAGTTCGGTGAGCGAGAAGCGGTGCCGCTGGGAGCCGGCATGGTCGACCGCGATCTGCCTGAAACTGGCCACCAGGCCGGCGGCGCGCTGCAGGTTACGCACCAGCAGCTCGCCGGCTTCGTTGGCCTGGGCCAGGTAGGCGTCCAGCGTGGAGCGGCGCAAACCTGCGGCAAGTCCCGCCGCCAGGGTCTGCGCGCGCTCGGCCATGGCGGTCGCCACCACCAGGCTGTTGCCGATCGGCGTATTGAGCTCGTGCGCCACGCCTGCCACCAGCGCGCCCAGGGCGGCCAGCTTGTCGCGCTGTACCAGCTCTTCCTGCGCCAGCGAGAGATTCTCGAGCGCCCCCGCCAGTTCGGCGGTGCGCGCCGTGACCAGCTCTTCGAGGTGTTCGCGGTGGCGCGCCAGCTCGCGCTCGCGCCGCGTGCGTTCGATCGCGATGCCGGCCAGGTGGCTGGCGACGGCGATCAGGTCGATGTCCTCGGCGCGCGGACCGCGTACTTCGCGGTAGTACATGGCGAACGAGCCGAGCACCTGTTCGCGTTCGAGGAAGATCGGGGTGGACCAGCAGGCGCGCAGTCCATACGGCTCGGCCAGCCCTTTGTAGGGCGCCCACAGCGGATCGTTCATGATGTCCTCGACGATGACCGTGTCCTTGCGGTACATCGCGGTGCCGCAGGAGCCGGCCGCCGGTCCGATCGTCAAGCCGTCCAGCGCCTGCACGAATGCGGGCGGCAGGCTGGGACCCGAGGCGCTGCGCACCGTGACGGCGTCGTCGTCGAGCAGCAGCACCGAGCAGTAAACGCCTTCGGACTGGCTTTCGATGAGCAGCATCAGGCTGTCGAGCGTGTCGCCCAGGGGCGCACCGCGCGCGACCATTTCGAGCAGGTGGGCCTGGCCGATACGCAACTGCCTGGCCAGCGTGCGGCGCGTGATGTCGACGATGCGCACATGCAGCAGGCGGCAGCCCGCAACCGGCAGCAGCACCAGGCGCAGCTCGCAGTCGATGCGGCGCCCGCCGGCATGCTGGAAGCTGGTCTCGAACACCCGAATCTCGCCGCCCAGCACCTGGCCGACCTGTTCGGCCAGCAGCTCGCCCGAAGGCCGCCCGCCCGGCTGCAGCGGCGGGCATAAATCGGACAGGCTGCGCGCCAGCAGCTGCGGCTCGGACATGCCGTACAGCTCCTGCGCTTTCAGGTTGGCGTCGATCACGCGCTCGCGCTCGAGGTCGAACAGCAGCACCGGGTCGGGCGAATCGGCCACCAGCGCGTGATAGTTCACCTCCAGCGAGGATGCTTTGCAGGGGACGCCTGGCGGGATCGCTTCGGTCACGTGATTGGTCCATCAAGGGAGACAAGCCAGTGTAGTACAAAGGCGCCGCCGTGCAAAATTTACAACGCGGTATCGGGCGGGCGATTTTCGGGCACAATTGAAGGGATTTCCTTTCCATCGTGGGAAGGTTGAGCGCGAATTCGGGAGCGAGCCAATGACATCGAACCAGGCAGCGGCGCTGCACAATATCGGCCAGGCAGCCAAGGCTTCTGGCGTATCGGCCAAGATGATCCGCCACTACGAGTCGATCGGCCTGACCGGCGCGGTGCGCCGCACCGGGGCCGGCTACCGCATGTACGGCGAGCAGGACGTGCAGATCCTGCAGTTCATCCATCGCGCGCGCGCTCTCGGGTTTTCGCTCGACCAGATCGGGGAACTGCTGGCGCTGTGGAAGGACAAGCAGCGTGCCAGCGCCGACGTGCGCGCGCTGGCCAGGCGCCATATCGAGGAACTCGACCGCAAGATCGCCGAGATGGCATCGATGCGCCGCACGCTCGAGGCGCTGGCCAGGTCCTGCCACGGGGACAAGCGTTCCGACTGCCCGATCCTGGACGACCTGGCCGCGTCGTGAACCGTGAAAGAATATTTCGCCGGCAGGCCCTGGTGAAATTTTCTTTCATCCCTGCTGGCGCCGCGCAGGTAAACGCAAAACGCCGCAATCCTTTTGCAAAGACTGCGGCGTTTTGCGGAAATTTCTTCCGGTAGAGTGGTGCCCACGGAGGGACTCGAACCCCCACACCTCGCGGCACATGGACCTGAACCATGCGCGTCTACCAATTCCGCCACGTGGGCACTGATACTGCACTTGCTGCCGGCTTGCGCCAGCCTTTCAAACTAAAACGCCGCAATCGTAAGAGATTACGGCGCATCACTGAAACTGCGGAAACTACCGATCCGGTAGAGTGGTGCCCACGGAGGGACTCGAACCCCCACACCTCGCGGCACATGGACCTGAACCATGCGCGTCTACCAATTCCGCCACGTGGGCACTGATGTTA
>JBAQKU010000665.1:0-23688 GCA_049301315.1 Telluria sp. | reverse complement strand
GCAGCTCGGACGCGCCGCTCTTGGCGGCAGGCGCGCTCGCCGTTTGCCGCGGCTGCGTGAACGAGAACAGGGACTGTTTGCCGTTCGAAACCATCCAGTCGTTCCACAGAACTACCAGCGATACGGAAAACACGATCCACAGGATGGTACGTTTATTGATATCCATTTGGGGTATTAGTCAGGAGTGTGGTGGCAACCGCGAGCGGTCGTAAATGAAGGCTTGGCGTGCTTCGCAGGCACGAGGTCGACCCCGCCCTCGTTCCAGGGATGGCAACGGCACACGCGCCTGAGCGCGAGATAGCTGCCGCGCGCGGCGCCATGGGTACGAATCGCTTCGATCGAATAGTTCGAGCACGTCGGATAAAAGCGGCAGTTCTGTCCCAGCATCGGGGACAGCAGCAGCTGATAAGCGCGCAACAACCAGACGAGTACGTTTTTCATGATGCAGCCGGCTTTAACGCGCGCGGCGCCTGCGAGGCAAACAGGCGTGCAATTTCGGCGCGCAGGGTGGCCTTCAGGGCTGCCGTGGTGGCCGGCCCGTCCTTGCTGTTGACCGGGCGCGCAAGGCGCACGATGCAGTCCATGGCGGGCAGTTGCGTCACCCGGAACAGCTCGCGCGTGACCCGTTTGATCGTGTTGCGGGTGACCGCGCGCGGCGCAAAGCGCTTCGCGACCACCACGCCCAGACGGGCGTGCGGCAACTCGTTGGAACGGGTATAGAGCACGAAATGCGCGGTTTTCTGAGCCGGTCGCAAACGAAAAACGGATGAAAATTCATCCGTTTTAACGATACGCCGAACGCGCGCGAAGTCGTGTGAACCTTCGCTTGTCATAGCCAATCCGGTATCGGCACAGGCTGCAAAAGCAGGCAGCCTTATACAGCCAGGCGCTTACGGCCCTTGGCGCGGCGAGCGTTGAGCACATCGCGACCGCCACGGGTAGCCATACGTGCACGGAAGCCGTGCGTGCGCTTGCGACGAACGACGGAAGGTTGATAAGTACGTTTCATGGTGGTCTCGCTAAAAGCAAAAAAAATGCAAAATCGGGCCTGACGTCCCGTCAGTTTTTGGTGCAAATGACATTTCGCAGATGTTTAAGCCAGCGACACGCCACAGCAAATACTCTTCTCGCCGCTAGTTTCAGAGGCGGGCCACAAGTGGCACGACACGAAATACGGGCGGGGAACCCTGAATTAGACAGCATTTCGAGTCCGCTTGTCAAGGCTTGCTGTGCTTTTGGCCTGCCGGGAAGGCGCGCCGGCAGCGGTCCGGCCATGCAACGCGCGGTTGCAGTGCGCGCGCGAAGGGCAAAAAAACCGCCATGCCATTATGTTGCCTAATAAGCAAGAAATCTTGTCGAACTTACTCTGCCGAGGACACGAAAATATGCGTCGTGCCTGTGGATAACTCTGCCGGTCAAGGGTAGAATAGCGTGTTACGTGTGGCGAAAGCGCTTGCGCGACGCATGCGCGAGTGCAGCATCATCGAACGCCCCTCCACACCTTATTCATATAGACGATTCATGGAAAATTTCTGGCAGACCTGTTCCGCACAACTGGAACTGGAGCTGACACCGCAACAATTCAGTGCGTGGATCAAACCGCTGGTCGCCCTCGATTTCGAGGACGGCAAGTTGCGCATAGCCGCGCCCAATCGCTTCAAGCTCGATTGGGTGAAGTCGCAGTTCGCCACCCGCATCACCATGCTCGCCTCGCAGTACTTCGAAGCGCCGACCGAGGTGCAGTTCGTGCTCGACCCGCGTAACAACCTGCCGAAAAAACCCGCGCCCGCCCCGCATCCGGCGCCGCCGAACGGCGCGCCGCCCGACAACCGCGGCGGCGACGCGGCCGCCGCCCCCGAGATGTTCAACATCGGCAATTCGCCGCGGCGCGAGCAGAGCCGGGTCAACACCGAACTGACCTTCGACAGCTTCGTGACCGGCAAGGCCAACCAGCTGGCGCGCGCCGCCGCGATCCAGGTCGCCAACAACCCGGGCGTGTCGTACAACCCGCTGTTCTTCTACGGCGGCGTGGGCCTGGGCAAGACCCACCTGATCCACGCGATCGGCAACCAGGTGATGGCCGACCAGCCGGGCGCGCGCATCCGCTACATCCACGCCGAGCAGTACGTGCGCGACGTGGTGACGGCCTACCAGCGCAAGGGCTTCGACGACTTCAAGCACTACTACCACTCGCTCGACATGCTGCTGATCGACGATATCCAGTTTTTTGGCGGGAAGAGCCGCACGCAGGAAGAATTTTTCTATGCGTTCGAGGCCCTGATCGCTGCCAAGAAGCAGATCATCATCACCAGCGACACCTATCCGAAAGAGATCACCGGCATGGACGACCGCCTGATCTCGCGCTTCGACTCCGGCCTGACGGTCGCGATCGAGCCGCCCGAGCTGGAAATGCGGGTCGCCATCCTGCTCAAGAAAGCGCAGCAGGAAGGCGTGACGTTTTCGGACGACGTTGCCTTCTTCGTGGCCAAGCACCTGCGCTCGAACGTGCGCGAGCTCGAAGGCGCGCTGCGCAAGATCCTCGCGTACTCGCGCTTTCACGGCAAGGACATCACGATCGACGTGGTGAAAGAAGCGCTCAAGGACCTGCTGTCGGTGCAGAACCGCCAGATCTCGGTGGAGAACATCCAGAAGACGGTGGCCGACTTCTTCAACATCAAGGTCGCCGACATGTACTCCAAGCGGCGCCCGGCGAACATCGCCCGGCCGCGCCAGATCGCGATGTACCTGGCCAAGGAACTGACGCAAAAGAGCCTGCCGGAGATCGGCGAACTGTTCGGCGGGCGCGATCACACCACGGTGCTGCACGCGGTGCGCAAGATTGCCCTGGACCGCACCAAGAACGCCGAGTGCAACCACGAGCTGCATGTGCTGGAACAGACTTTGAAGGGCTAGGAGGCCGAATTATTTGGCTTTGGCAATTTCTGGCAAAATATAGCGTTAAGCACGGCCGGCGCCCAAGCAAGCGTCACCAATCAGTATTTTTGACAACCTACCGAGGATAACTATGCAATTGGTCAAAACAACCCGAGATACGCTTCTCCGGCCACTGCAGATCGTGAGCGGTATTGTCGAGCGTCGGCACACCATGCCGATTCTGGCCAATATCCTCATTCGCAAAGACGGCGAGAGCGTCTCGTTCCTGTCGACCGACACCGAAGTGCAGATCACGACGCACGCCAGCATCGGTTCAGGCGCCGATGTCGCCGGCACCACGGTAGCGGCGCGCAAGCTGCTCGACATCCTGCGCGCGCTGCCCGAATCGGGCGACGTCACGATGACGCTGGCGAACAAGCGCCTGACCGTGCAGACCGGCAAATCGCGCTTTGCGCTGCAAACGCTGGCGGCCGAGGAATTTCCGACCGTGTCGGTGGCCGACAGCTACAACGCCAGCGTGACGCTGCCGCAAAAAACGCTCAAGCACCTGTTCAACATGGTGCACTTCTCGATGGCGCAACAGGACATCCGCTACTACCTGAACGGCCTGCTGCTGGTGCTGGACGGACGCAACGTGATCGCAGTGGCGACCGACGGCCACCGCCTCGCCTTCTGCCAGGTCGAGACCGAGCAGGAATTCGAACGCCAGGAAGTGATCATTCCGCGCAAGACCATCATCGAGCTGCAGCGCCTGCTCGAGGAAAGCGACGAGACCGTCCGCCTCGATATCGCCGCCAGCCAGGTCAAGCTCACTTTTGCCGACATCGAACTGGTGTCGAAACTGGTCGAGGGCAAATTCCCCGACTACACGCGCGTGATCCCGAAGGGCTACAAGAACGACTTCACGATCGGGCGCGACGAGCTGCTGCGCTCCCTGCAGCGCGCCGCCATCATGACGAGCGACAAATTCAAGGGCGTACGCTGCATCATCACCCCGGGCAGCATGAAGATCAGCTCGACCAACGCCGACCAGGAAGAAGCGGTCGAAGAGCTCGAAATCGACTACGGCGGCGATTCGGTCGACATCGGTTTCAACGTGACCTACCTGCTCGACGTGCTGAACAACCTGAAATGCGACCAGGTGAACTTTGCGCTGGGCGACTCGAATTCGTCGGCCCTCATTTCCATCCCCGACAACGCCGACTTCAAGTACGTTGTCATGCCAATGCGTATTTGATTGGCTTTGCGGAGCAGCGCCAGCTGTCTTCGCTGAATCGTTTAAATAGTATAAACAGTATCTGTATCGTTTTTGAGAAAGCAGTCCATGTCCGAGAACACACAAGTTTTGCCAGTCGCCGCCGCCAAGGCGGAGGAATACGGCGCCGCATCGATTCAGATCCTGGAAGGCCTCGAAGCGGTGCGCAAGCGTCCCGGGATGTACATTGGCGACACCTCGGACGGCACCGGCTTGCACCACCTGGTATTCGAAGTGCTGGACAACTCGATTGACGAATCGCTGGCCGGGCATTGCACCGAGATCCACGTCACCATCCACTCGGACAACTCGATTTCGGTCACCGACAACGGGCGCGGCGTGCCGACCGGCCTCAAGTTCGACGACAAGCACGAGCCAAAACGCAGCGCCGCCGAAATCGTGATGACCGAGCTGCACGCGGGCGGCAAGTTCGACCAGAACTCGTACAAGGTCTCGGGCGGCTTGCACGGCGTGGGCGTATCGTGCGTGAACGGCCTGTCGAAACTGCTGAAGCTGACGATCCGGCGCGACGGCAAGGTGCACTACATGGAATTCGTGCGCGGCGTACCGCAAAACCGCGAGATCGAAATGGTCAACGGCGTGGCCTGCTCGCCCATCAAGGTGATCGGCGAGACCGACAAGCGCGGCACCGACGTTCACTTCTGGGCCGACGAAGAGATCTTCTCGCACGTCGAGTTCCACTACGAGATCCTGTCCAAGCGCATCCGCGAGCTATCGTTCCTGAATAACGGCGTGAAGATCAAGCTCACCGACCAGCGCACCGGCAAGGAAGAACTGTTCGCGTTCGAAGGCGGCACGCGCGGCTTCGTCGAATACATCAACAAGTCCAAGACGGTGCTGCACCCGACCGTGTTCCAGGCGACCGGCGAGCGCCAGTCCGACCAGGGCACCAACATCACGGTGGACGTGTCGATGCAATGGAACGACGCCTACAACGAACAGGTGCTGTGCTTCACCAATAACATCCCGCAGCGCGACGGCGGCACCCACCTGACCGGCCTGCGCGCGGCCATGACGCGGGTGATCAACAAATACATCGACGAGAACGATTTCGCCAAAAAGGCGAAGGTCGAGATCAGCGGCGACGACATGCGCGAAGGCCTGACCTGCGTGCTGTCGGTCAAGGTGCCCGAGCCGAAATTCTCCTCGCAGACCAAGGACAAGCTGGTCTCGTCGGAAGTGCGCGGCCCGGTCGAAGAGATCGTCGCCAAGACGCTGACCGACTACCTGATGGAAAAGCCGAACGATGCCAAGATCATCTGCGGCAAGATCGTGGAAGCTGCGCGTGCGCGCGAAGCGGCGCGCAAGGCGCGCGACCTGACCCGCCGCAAGGGCGTGATGGACGGCCTGGGCCTGTCGGCCAAGCTGGCCGACTGCCAGGAAAAAGACCCGGCGCTGTGCGAACTGTACATCGTCGAGGGTGATTCGGCAGGCGGCTCGGCCAAGCAAGGGCGCGACCGCAAGTTCCAGGCGATCCTGCCGCTGCGCGGCAAGGTGCTCAACGTCGAGAAGGCGCGCTTCGAGAAGATGCTATCGTCCGAGCAGATCACGACACTGATCGCCACGCTCGGCACCAGTATCGGGCCGGACGAATTCAACGTCGACAAGCTGCGCTACCACCGCATCATCATCATGACCGATGCCGACGTCGACGGCGCCCACATCCGCACCCTGCTGCTGACGCTGTTCTACCGCCAGATGCCGCAACTGGTCGAGCGCGGCCACATCTACATCGCGCAACCGCCGCTGTACAAGGTCAAGGCCGGGCGCGACGAGCGCTACCTGAAGGACGACGTGGAAGAAGCGAGCTACATGATGACGGTGGCGCTGAACGGCGCCGCGCTGACCCCGCGCGAAGGCGCGGAAGCGATCAGCGGCGACGCGCTGGCCGAGCTGGTACGCCAGTTCAACCTGGCCAACGCCATCATGACGCGCCTGACGCGCGTGATCGACCGCGCCGCGCTGACCGCCATCATGACCGGCGTGACGCTCGACCTGAGCAGCGTGGAAAGCGCGGAGCAGTCGGCCGCCGCCATGATGCAGACCATCGGCGACAGCGCCGTGACCGTGAAGGTGCGTTCGGACGAGCTGTCGGAAAAGCACATGCTGCGCATCGAGCGTATGCACCACGGTAACATCAAGGTCAGCGCGATCGACGCCGACTTCGTGCAGGGCGCCGATTACGCGGTGCTGGCCAACGCGGCGGCCACCTTCAAGGGGCTGATCGGCGACGGCGCGTTCATCCGCCGCGGCGAGGGCGAGCGCGTGAAGGAATCGGCAGTGGACGACTTCCACCACGCGATGCAGTGGCTGCGCGACGAAGCCGAGCGCACCGTTTCCAAGCAGCGCTACAAAGGGCTGGGCGAGATGAATCCGTCACAGCTGTGGGAAACCACGATGGACCCGACCGTTCGCCGTTTGCTGAAGGTGCAGATCGAGGACGCGATTGCTGCGGACCAGATCTTCACTACGCTGATGGGCGACGACGTGGAACCGCGCAGGCACTTCATCGAGTCGAATGCTCTGCATGCGGGCAATATCGACGTGTGATCCCAGTGTAGTGTAGGATCTCAAAATACATGAAATAAATCTCAATATTCGAAACATCGGCGGCCCGCTTGTAGGGCCGTTTTTTATTGTGCATTGAGGAAAATAGCGAAATATAATACTCCTACTCGTCCGCTCCTCCGCAGAAGTGACGGCTGAAAGAATTTGGCAAGTGACGTCTGCGGCACGCAGGCACATTCTTACTACTGCCATCGATAAATAGCGGAACCCGCGCCATACTCCCTTTCAGCTCCAGCGCATTTGATTTAAAAAATTTTATTTCGCCAAGCGTGGTGGCCGCCTGGACGCAATCCGCGAAATGCCAGCGGCGGGCACAAAACGTGCGATGGCCCGGAACGGAGGCCAAAAATACGCCTCCCGAAGGGACAAGGCAATCTCCGCTTTACTGGAATTCACGCACCGGTTGGGCTGAGGAGCTATTTATGCGACGTTCACGCAGGGGAATTTCTGTTTTGGCGACAACTGCCGTTCTTGGCGCGCTTGTCGCCCCCGCAGCACATGCTCAGATGTAGACGGTTGTAATTACAGCCCCCAGAAATGCTGACTTCTGTTGCGCCTCCTACCCCCTGTGCCAGACTACTTGTCGGGTGTGTTTTTGAACAAATTATGTCCTGATCTTGATCGTTGTCGTGGGGTTTAGGGTTCGCTTTTGTGCTTTATTTTTAACATCGTTTCCGGGAGCGGGGGCTGGGTGTTACGGGTGAAGCGCAGCGGAACCCGTTCCCTCAAGACGTCAGGTTTGTGATTTTTTTGTTCTAGCAGGATGTGACTCCGATGCTGGCCACGGGCCGGCGACGGCACTAGTTATCGCCTCTAATTTTCAATCTATAGAGGCACCAATGACAGCAAAGTATCCCGAAGCATTTATCGAGCAAGCCTTGGTCAAAGTGTATTCACGAGACAATCGGTCGATCAAGTCGGTCGCGGAAGACCTGAATGTGAATCACCACACGTTAAAATATTGGATGAAGAATAAAGTTGTGACCAATAAGGACGCGCCGATGGCGCGCGAGAAGCGCCCCCAAGACTGGACTGCAGCAGAACAGTTTGCCGCATTGCAGGCAACCCATGGCTTGTCCGGCGAGGCCTTGCAGGCATGGTGCCGCGAGCACGGCATATTCCCCCATCACCTGACTAGCTGGGAGGCGGCTTTCTGCGCAGAAGTAAAAGAGCCCGCAACGGGTGTTCGCGAAATGCGCACTTTGAAGGACAAGGTCGCGAAACTCGAGCGCGAGATTCTACGCAAGAATGGCGCGTTGGCGGAGGCGGCCGCGTTGCTGATCCTGCAAAAAAAGTTCCGCGCGCTGTGCGAGGACGAGGAGTGATGACCGCCCTTCCGCAGCGCGACCAGGTGATGGCCTTGGTGGCCGAGGCGATCGTTGCCGGAGCGAGGCAGGAGCAGGCCTGCAAGGTGATTGATCTGAGCGAACGGACCTTGCAGCGCTGGCAGAACGATAAGGCTGAGGGCGCTTGTGATCGACGACCGGCGCGGGTGCAGACGCCCCAAGAACCGACTGAGCGAGGTGGAACGTCAGCGCGTGCTGGCGATCGCCAACTCGCCCGAATTCGGACACCTTCCGCCAAGCCAGATCGTGCCACGGCTGGTCGATCAGGGCGAGTACGTCGCCTCGGAATCGACCTTCTATCGCATGCTGAAGGCGGAGAATCAGCTCAAGCACCGCGGTGCCGAAAAGCCAGCGAAGCCGCGCCACAAGCCGCGTGCGCTGGCGGCAACGGCACCCGACCAGTTGTTCAGCTGGGACATCACCTACCTGCCAACGCCGGTCCTGGGAATCTATTTCTATCTGTACCTGTTCATGGACATCTACAGCCGCAAGATCGTCGGCTGGCAGGTCTACGAAACGGAGAGCAGCGAGCTGGCCAGCGAGGTGATGCGCGATATTTGTGTGCGCGAAAACATCGCGCCAAAACAGGTGGTGCTGCACTCCGATAACGGCAGTCCGATGAAGGGCGCCACCATGCTGGCAACGCTGCAAAAGCTCGGCGTCGTCCCATCGTTCAGTCGGCCCGCGTGCAGCAACGACAACCCCTTCAGCGAAAGCCTCTTCAAAACGCTCAAGTACCGCCCAGCCTATCCGCAGAGCGCATTTGAAAGCCTCATGGCCGCAAGACAGTGGGTCGGCACGTTCGTGCGTTGGTACAACGAGGAACACCGTCATAGTGCCATTAAATTCGTTACGCCGGCACAACGTCACGCGGGCCTTGATGGCGCGCTACTGCGCAAACGCACCGAGGTCTATGAAGCGGCCAAGGCCAGACGTCCAGAGCGCTGGAGTGGCGATACGCGAAGCTGGGCGCCAGTCACGACTGTGCACCTCAATCCAGAAAAAAGCGTCACGGAAGCCGTCAACAAAAAGGAGAAAAAAACAGAACTCAAAAAAGCCGCGTAAAAATCACATTTAGGCGACAACTAGCTTGCAAATTTCCGTCCTACAGCACAGGATTCGACGGCTGGGCGATGGACTTTACGAGTCAAACAAGGATGTCGTCGAGTGGATTCAGCGTACCTGAGGCTGAGGCTTTTGCATTTATTTTTGGAGGGTGGACAGAGAGCAGTACCGCCAGTTTGCCAAGGCCCCATCAAACATTTGATGTCTGTACAGGCGGAAACTTTGTGACCGATCAAACTAGAGGAACCGCCGCGACGGATCTCGATATGATACGGCTTGCGGCCGCCCGGCAACTCGCAACATCGATCTTCCCAAGTTTTGTAAACAATAAGAAGGATGGGCTTGTCCTTAAGATTGTATTCATCGATGGAGGATCGGAAATGTGTCGCCACACTACTTTTTACGGATGGCAGCCAATTGATGACTCCTTAACCGCCCCAACCAGGCAGGGCTGCCCGGCCTAACATGTCTCTCGAGAATTATTGAAAGGTTAAATATGAATATTTCCTTTAAAAGTTTTGATATTAGCAAACTTGCTCTGGCCTGCCTTCTTTCGGGGGTTGCATTTCAATCACCCGTCTGGGCAGATTCTTCCAAAGTAACAGCGATGCGCAAGAATTTCGAAACTACACCGAATTACGCTGCTTTTATACACGATGGTATGCAGAAACCGGATGAAGGTGGGCGATTTTATGCGCTCATTGCATTCAATCGTTGTACTGAGCTAAACACCCTGAATCTCAAAGCACCGGCTAAGGCGGATACCAACGCCGAAAAACGAGACCAATCGTTTAAAGTGCTCTCGGCTCTCAAAATGCGATGCGCTGGCGTCTCCGCTCAGTTTCCGGACGAGTCCACGTTTAGGAACTCGTTGAAGCAATCGAACGCCCGGGGCGCGCCAGACATCCTGCTTGGTGAACCGGGTGCTCTAGCGCCTCGCAAGAACGGATCTGCGCGCGCAGAAGTCCAACGAGCTAAAGGCACCGGTGACCCTTATCTGCTAGCTGCAACAATTGAGACCTATGTCGAGGAACTAGCCCCTAAGCTTGATCCGGAATATGCCAAAGGCGGCGACCGCGTCGCTCTCTACACTGCATCGAAAGCAGCAACATGCGAAATCGTCGGCGATTGCGTCGGCAATTTGCGTCTCTCGTCCGTTTGCGCGGCCGGCGGTAGTTGCGAATTCAATGACTATCGTGACTTCTTACGCGCCGAGCTCATGCCGTCGATCAGACCGTTGTATGATCGTACACGACTGGCCATCGTAAAAATGGCAAAACAATAGACTTGATAGATTGACAGGAGCTGGTGAATTTCAAATTGGAGTGAAATTCGCCAGCAGTCTGCTCTCGCGAAAATGACTTCTCTAACTTCTTGGCTACCGGTCCAGTCTTTTGTCCCATTCCAAGCGAAGCGACTGGCGAATCCCAGCATAGTTTGGGTGAACGATTCGCACAGTTATCAGTTCGATCCTTTGGAATATGCGTATTGCAGAAGGTTTCCGGAGGAACCGGAGCACGCATTTAGCAGTCGGCAACTAGGGGACACTCACTTATCGACGCAAGTCGGCAACTAGGGGACACTCACTTATCGACGCACAATTACCTGGCATCGAGGCCGACGCCCGAGAGTTCAGCCACAGTCCGCATCAAAGCGCGCGGCCGTCAGCATGGCCGGCGCTGCAGGGATGTCGCATGCGGTTCGGAATGTGCATGGCTGCAACGTAGCGACATCGTGACGTTTTCGGGTTTCCATTTAACTGGCCCCAGAGCGGCAAGTGGCCTTGGTCGCTTATACCTTCTCAAAAATAATGATCCTCATTTCAAAAACTTGCGTAGAGACAAAGCAGAATCTTCCGCGCGGCTTATGCTGGAGCGGTTTCACCCCGAAGCGAGGAGCAGGGGAGTTGCAGAACGAGCTGAGCAATGACCAGGGGAAACCATGCGTAATCCCAGCACCACCAACTGCGATGCCCTCTGGAACATTATTGTTGAGTACAAGAAGGCTTTTGGCGACAAGTTCGACCTGGTTCCTATCAGTATTGGGCCCGATAATTCGTTTCGCCACTTCGGGCTCGTGCGCGATGCGAAGAGCGGTTGCGAGGCGCACCGGCTGCTTGGGGAGTTCGATGCATGCCGGTGTTATGCGTGCGACGAGCAACTGCAGTTTATCTCGGAAGATGGAACCGTCCTGTCGAACATTGACTATCGCCTTACCCTTGCCGATGGTGTGGACGAACGCGGCACGACCGACGATCACGGCTGCACCATTCGCATCCGAACCAAGCAGCCACTGGCCATCAAGAAAGTCGAATTCTTCGCACCGACGGACACTGACCTCTGTTGTTCCAAGGTACTCGACGGTAGAGGCGCACCAATAGTGACGCGTTCCCTCCAAGACGTAACCACGTCGGAACAAAACTATGGCGAGTCGGTCAAGACCGTTACCATCAACGCCAATGCGCGCGCTCTGACGCGAGGCGAGATCGATATTGCCTGGGTGATCTTTAGGGATGCGATCGATTACGCCAAGGTGAAGGTGCATGCCGAGCGTTACCTGCCATTCGGTCTGCAGGCCAAGAACGTCGCCATGACCCCGAATGGAGAAATGTACTTCGACGAGTCCGCTTTTAAGGACGATTTTTCGAGCCCGCATGACATCGACATGCAGATGTGGTTTATGCACGAAATGGTGCACGTGTGGCAGTATCAACTCGGCTATCCGGTACGGCTGCGTGGTGCCATCCGGATGGGCTTGAACTACGACTATACGCTTTCGCCCGGAAAACGCTTGTCTTCGTACAACATGGAAGCGCAAGGAAATATTCTGTCTGATTTCTTTGCGCTTAAATTTCGCTCGGCGCCGCACGCCCTGTACGAAGCCAAATATCGCAACGCCCCCGACGCGCGCGTGCTATATGAATCCGTCTTGCAGGATTTCCTGGCAAACCCAAAGAGTCCTACCCATCTTCCTCAATAGACAGGTGACCATTGTGCAACCGATTCGATTGCTGGCGTCAAAAAACGCGTTGATGCTACTTGCGTTCGTAATATGCGCTGGACTTTCCTCAGCAAGTCACGCAACATCGATTCGTTACGAGGCGCAAGTTCTTGACCGGGGTGGCCAACCGTGTTTCACAGTCGATAAAACGCACCTCGCCGACGCACCTCGACTTGCGTCGATTGAGGTTATCGCCGAGTCAGGGCAGAGTGAAATCGCATGGCGCGAATTCACTGTCGCCGGCAAGGGCGACGCGGTCATCTTCTTTGATGCGGTATGCCTGCCTTACGGCACCAAACTCGAAAACGAGGGTGCATTCGCGGCGGCGCAGAAGCTAGCCGCGGGCCGGCATTATGCGGTGATGCTCAACACCGATGTGACGCGCGGCGGCAAGCTCGAAAACCGGCGCTATCGCGCATATTTTTGTGTGGTGCGGCGCGACGATGGCCGTCAGCGTGTTCAACAGGTTTTTTATGATGAGACGGTCCATCGCTGGAACTGGGACGCCTGCGGGGAGCCCCGCTAAGTCCGGCGGTGAGAGGTTTCCAGTCGAATGATCCGTATAAAAGAACTGCCTGAGCATCCGAAGAAAACTATGGGCGGATCCCTCTGGTCATCTAGCTATTAAAGGTCAGGACGGCCTTGCCGTCCGCGCTCTCGACCCCGCGCTGAAGAGGCTGTCGCAAAAGGGGTGACGGAATCTCGTTAGCACATTCAACGCCGTCGTTTCCCAGCCATTGGCGAAACCGACTTCCGGCGGAGGCGGGAACTCATGCACTGCATGACTTCCCCCTAATTTCGTCGCGTCACAGCGGCCAAATGGGGTTCCCGCCTCCGCGGGAACGACGAATTCGAGTCTCGGGTTGAAGGTTATGCGAACAGCCCTTTGGCGGCGTGCACGCCGACAATGTCAACGAATTTATTCGGGACAGCAATACGCCTGCGCGGGAAGTCGGTTTCGCCAATGACGGAAACGACGGCTTTTTGGTCTTCGTCGAAGCCTGTTTGACGTTTTGCGACAGCCTCTGAAGGGCGAGGTTTGCCGTGTGTGGACGGGCTTTGAGAAACGCGTAAATTTGGGTTTTGCGCGCGGTTTTCATACTGCTTCATGGAATGATCTATAGCCGGTGGTCGGCACGGATTGATTGACGAGCAGGGCCTGACAGTTGTACCTTTTGAGTTTCCCTGTAGGACTTGGAGAAAGCTGATGGATCCGATCGGACGCTTCTTTCTGTGCGCATGCTGCCACCGGCAAGCCGTCATATGCAGCACTTGTGACCATGGGCAAATCTACTGTTCCTCTGCATGCGCCAAATCAATGCGCTGCGCTTGCGTGCGAGAAGCTGGCCGGCGCTATCAACAAAGCGAACGAGGCCGAACAAACCATGCGCAACGTATGGCGCGATATCGCGCCAGGTCGGCATCGAAAACCAAGTCGGTAGCGGAAGTGACGCATCAGGGTTCCGTCTCACAACCCGACGCTGCCGCTTTTCCGATTCAGGCGCCGCAGTGCCCATCGCCCCGCCTACCATTCCACACCCACCCACGCAGCAAGCTATGGCGCTGCCAAGTCTGCCAGTGCACCTGCGCGGCCTTTGTGCGGTTAGGCCCTCTGAATATACGTCGTAGCGATAATTTGATGCCTGCGCCCACTTACAAGTCTCCTTACCGGCCGTCGCCGGACCGGCAGGGGCGATTTGAGCCGAGCGAAGGCGAGGTCGCCCGTTAGGGCGTACCCCTGCGTCTATTCCGGCGCTCCTCCAGAGCGCCCGGCCACCGGCCCCACATAAGCGCTCCGGCAACGGTTGCGTGGTTGTGAGAAAAGCGCGCGCAGGTCCCATATTTGCGCGGTTTTACAAGCCCGCTAACACCGTGCAATTGATCAAGGGGCAAATTACAAATTAGGGGACACCCACTTATCTCCGCACCGAGGGGGTTGGCCAAGACGACGGTCTCGTTGCGCCCCGTTGGCCGGGCAAAATCCCCCACCCCTGGCCGGGTCAAAATCCCCCACTTTCTGATCGCCTAGCGCTGCCATACGACGCTGAGCCAAAGTAGAGCAATCCCGCTGGCAGGACGTAACCTTGCCCCTTCGACCATCGAAGGGGAGCATGGAGGGTGAACGTCTTGAAACCAAATAAACGAACCACAGTGACCACGCTGCTGGCGACCGGCACCAGCCAGCGCGAGATTGCGCGGCTGACCGGGGTAGACCGTAAAACGATTCGCCGCCTGGCACTGGACCGGACCGGACCAGAGCCAAATTCCCCCACCCTGGCCACCGGCTCAGCGGCAGCAAATTCCTCCACCCCGGCCACCGGCGCCGGCGTTGAAATTCCCCCACCCCGGCCACCGGCAATCGACAGCGGACCGCAATCGCTGTGCGAACCGCACCGCGCGTTCATCGAGGCCCAGCTACGCCTGCGCCGCAACTACACGTCGATCTACCAGGACCTAGTCGACCAGTTCGGCTTCACGGGTCACTACAACAGCGTCAAGCGCTTTGCCGGTCGGCTGGTGCAGCGCGAGCCGGAGCAGTTCGACCGGCTAGAGTTTGGGCCCGGAGGTAAATTAGGGGACACCCACTTATCTCGGAAGCCGGAGTCAGCGCGAAATGCCGGCATCCGGGCACAGTCTCAAAACGGCCCTCGCTGTTGCCGTCAAGTTGTTCACAATTGGCGCTGGCAATGTGCTTCGCCTTGAGCGAAAATGCATCAATAGTATGATTATTGATGTCAACTTCGGAGATTGCATTATGGGAACCGTGCGCAAGACCATCACTTTGACTGACAAACAGGACGGCTGGATCAAAGCGCAAATTGACGCTGGCCACTATACCAACGACAGCGAATACATCCGTGACCTGATCCGGCGCGACCAGGAGCGCAGCGCGGAGACTGAGGCTATCCGTGCTGCATTGATTGAAGGAGAGGCCAGCGGGGAGCCGACTTCTTTCGATATTGCCGCCTTCAAGCAACGAATGCTGGCCAGGCATGGCTGAATATCGCCTTACACCAGCCGCTGAGCGCGATCTTGAAGCAATCTGGAGTTATACCTTGCAGCGGTGGGGCGTTGAGCAGGCCAATAGTTACATCGACGTCTTGACGGCGGCCTTCGCCGAGTTGGCGAACTCACCCAACACCGCTCCGGCATGCGACCACGTCCGGCCAGGCTACCGTCGCCGAAGCGTGGAACGGCATATGATTTATTTTCGCATCACGGGTTACGGCATCGCAATCGTTCGTGTCCTGCATGGCCGCATGGACGCGTCACGCCACCTATGATTACAGTACCTCAATAGACAAGTGGCAATATGCAACCGATCCGATTGCTGGCGTCAAAAAAAGCGTTGATGCTACTTGCGTTCGTAATATGCGCTGTCGCCGAGTCAGGGCAGACTGAGATCGCGTGGCGCGAATTCACTGCCGCCGGCAAGGGCGACACAGTAGGCAAATTAGGGCAAATTAGGGGACATCCACTTATTTCCGCCCAGAGGGGGTTGGCCAGTGGATCGCCAGCAGGTGGCGCGCGAAATCCGGCGTGAATTGCGCGCCAGTTCGTTCCCGGCGTGAGGCGCCATACGAAATCCGCATATGAAACCACGAAAGCATTCGTTCGTGATTCGGGCCCGCGCCGTTAATCTGAAACCTTGCAGGCCCCATCGTCAGCTTGGCCTGATTCTTTTGCCGGAGGTATTGTCATGTCGTTTCCCGCCCTTCAAGACTATCTGGTTCGCCAGCGCGACATGCCGCAGGCTGCCACCTGCTTGTGGCGCGATCCGCATGGTCAGGCCTTGGGACGCTTCTTCAATTCAACCCTGACCAGCGCATTCCAGCCGATCCGTGTCCTGCATTCGCAGGAAATCGTCGCTTATGAGGGCTATGCGCGCAGCCATTCCCGCAGCGATGCCGGGCTGTCCCTGTGGCAGCTGCTGGACCATGCCGCCAATGACGATGAATCGATTGCCCTCGATCGGCTGTGCCGCATGCTTCATGCGATTAATTTCTCTCGCCAGCGGCAGGCCGCGGACAGCGAACTGTACGTGAGCGTGCACGCGCGCCTGCTCACCGGCGTGAGCGCCAATCACGGCAATGCGTTTCGCCGCATACTCGATGCGCTCGGGCTGCCCCGTGAAAAAATCGTCCTGCAGTTGCCGAGCGTGAGTGAAAGTCAGAACTGGCTGCTTGCCTACGTCGCCGACAATTACTGCCGCAACGGCTTTCGCGTGGCGCTCAAGGCCACCGATGCGCGCCACGCACTCGCGCTGATGGATTGTCTGCGGCCCGCCGTGCTCAAGGTCGATGCGCGCGAAACCGGCGATGAGGCGGCCACCGCTCGCCTGCTGCGCGAGTCCGTCAAGCGTGGCACGCGACTGATATTCAAGCGGGTCGACACGCGTGCCAGCCATGCCGCGCTGCTGCGCCTCGGCGAACAGGCCGGGCAGTCGATTCTTGCGCAGGGCTATCTGTGGGATGTGCCGGCGGCGTCGCTCAATACGGCGAGCCGCAATGGTGGGCATGCCGATTTACCGTGCGCAACCTTGCAGGAAGGAGCCTCGGCATGATACTGCGCGACCTGTCGGACTATCGGGTGCTGATCGTGCCGGGCCTGCACAACAGCGACGTCGACCATTGGCAGACGCGCTGGCAACAGCGTCATCGTAACTTCAAGCGGGTCGAACAGGCGCACTGGCACCGGCCCGAACTGCCGATCTGGTCCTGGCGCTTAGGGCAAGCATTGCGCGAGTCCGAGCGCCCGACACTGATCGTCGCGCATAGCTTCGGCTGCCTGGCCACGCTGCATGCGACAGGAACGGGATCCTCGGTTGCCGGCGCCCTGCTGGTGGCTCCCGCCGATCCGGAGAAATTCGGCGTGGCGCAAGCGCTTCGTCATGCGCGCCCCAGCTATCCCGCAGTCGTCATCGGCAGCACCAATGACCCGTGGATGACGATTTCCCGCGCGGCGCATTGGGCGCACACGTGGGGCTGCGACTTCGTCAATGCCGGTGCGCTGGGCCATATCAATGCCGAATCCGGGCTGGAAGACTGGCCATTCGGGCTGGCGCAGTTCCAGCGCCTGATCGACCTGGCCGAGCGCGATCGAAAAATAGTTGCGCTGTCGTCTGATCGCGCCGCTGATATCGCGCATCGAACCTGCTAGCGGCCGCCGCGGCAACGGCGCTAGCAAGCCCGCGCGCCCTTTCTTGCCACGACCGTGGCGAACGCCTTGTTCAAGCCGCCCGCAACCTCGAAGTCGCTGCGCTCGGCATGCAGGATGTCCCATCCGGCAAAGCGGCTTTCCAGTTCGCCCGGCGCGAACAGGCAGTAGCCCTGTTCGTGGTCGAACATGTCGAGGTAGGTGGTGCCTTCGATCAGCACGTTCACCACGGCAATGCCGCCGTCGCGCACATGCGATTGAAGCATCGCCAGCGTGCGGCGCGCGCTGGCGCAGTCGAAGAACATCAGCAGGCCGATGGAGACGATGACGTCGAAGTCTTGCTCGAGCGCGTAATCGCGCAGGTCGGCCAGTTCGGCCTGCACCGGCAGCGCTTCGGCAGCGGCGCGCTGGCCGATGTGCTCGATTGCAGCGGGGCTGGCGTCGAGGGCAAGCACGGAACAGCCGAGCCCGGCGGCCGCACAGGCGAGGTTGCCAATGCCGCATCCGTAGTCAAGCACCCTCCCTTGCAGGTACGGCAGGGCCGTCTGTTCGAAGGGATTGAGCTGGTGCTGCCCCTCCCGCCCCTGCTGCTGGAACTGGATATCGAAGAACCTGACGCTGTGGTTGAAGTTCACTGGTTTGCCCTCGGCAAATATCGGTAGCTTGGGAATAATCAGACGTTTATACCCTTAATCATCAGCGCAATGCCTTGATCTGGGTGGCACCCGTGATTCTTCCCCGACAGTTTGCAGCATTTCCTATCGTCAAGCTAGCGTTAGGAATGTGGCATGATCTGTAGAATCGGCTTTTTCGAGCAGTATTGCAAGGAACGGAGATTGATGACAACCACCCACTGGTTCATCCTGATCGGTTGCCTGATGTTGGCGCGCGGCCTGGCCGCCACCACGATTTCACGCTTGCCGTTCACGTCCGCCATTGTGTATCTCGGTGTCGGCCTGACCCTCGGTCCCTTGGGCCTGGGCATTTTTTCTTTCGATCCCTTCGCCCAGTCGACCCTGCTCGAAACGCTCACCGAGATCGCGGTGCTCATTTCCCTGTTTTCGGCCGGCGTCAAAATGCCGGTCCCCATCACCTTCGAGCGCTGGGGGCCTCCGATCCGGCTGGCCTGGATCTCGATGTCCGTCACGGTCGCGCTGGTGGCGGGGTTCAGCTATGTCGTGCTCGGCTTGCCGCTCGGCGCGGGCGTACTGCTGGGCGCGATCCTGGCGCCGACCGACCCGGTGCTGGCCACCGATGTGCAGGTGCGCCACGCGGGCGACCGCGACCAGCTGCGCTTTTCGCTGACCAGCGAGGCGGGCATGAACGACGGCGCCGCCTTCCCTTTCGTGATGCTGGGCCTGGGCTTGCTGGGCGCCTACGACCTGGGCGAATTCGGGTGGCGCTGGGCGCTCGTCGATGTGGTGTGGGCGACACTGGGGGCGATAGCGATCGGAGTCGCCGGCGGCACCGTCCTGGCGCGGCTCGGCTGGATGTTGCGGGGCAAGGATCCCAAGCACGAGGTGCTGGACGACCTGGTCGGGCTGGGGCTGATCGCCATCGTGTATGGCCTTAGCGTGGGGTTCAAGGCCTGGGGCTTTCTTGCCGTGTTCTTCGCCGGGGTCGCCTTGCGCCAGACCGAACTGGTCCTGTCGGGCGCGCACAAGGACCGCCAGGGCCTGCTGGTGCCGGACAATCCGAAGCCTGATGCGGCCGGAAACAACACGGAGCACGAGGTGCCGCTGACCGTCAGCGCGGAATCGCTGGTGTTCAAGGAGCATCTGGAGCGCTTGTCCGAACTTACCCTGGTGTTGCTGCTCGGAGGTATGTTGTCGATCGGGGCGTGGAGCTGGAAATCGTGGGGGACGGCCTTGTTCCTGTTCGTGGTGGCGCGCCCGCTGAGCGTGATGATCGGCCTGGCCGGGTCGAATACCTCGCGCCGCTTGCGCGCGTTTACCGGATGGTTCGGGGTGCGCGGGATCGGGTCGATTTACTATCTGATGTATGCCATTAACCACGGGCTGCCGCTCGCCCTGGCGAACGATATGGTCCAGATCACGATCGTCGTGGTGATGCTGTCGATCCTGGTGCATGGGACCAGCGTGAAGCCGTTGATGGATCGGTTCTGGCGCAGGAAATGATTCAGGCCGGCACCGATGATTTGCCCACCGTGCAGATGGTGAGGTTTTTTCCTTGCTCGAACCTGATGTCGACAGGAAGGAAGCGGGCGATCACGTCGGCGTTGGTGATGGCGTGCTGCGTCAGGCGGCTGGTGGTGAAACGCCCGCCGCCGGCCAGCGCCATCGGCAGCAGGATCTGGTCGGCCAGGTGCTCGCCCAGCGCCGCGCCCGACCTGGCGTAGGCCTTCAGTTCGGCGAGCGCCGTTTCCGCAACGGTTTCGGCGCGCACCGCCCTCGCGCCTACCCCGGAAAAAACTTCCGTCACGTGCTCGTTATCGAGCGTGATCACGAGCGCGTTGCCTGGTCCTTGCTCGCGCGCCAGTTCGTGCAGGAGCAATTGCGGCTCGCTCCAGCCGAGGCTGGCGCGCACGCAGTCGAGCTCGCGCCTTGCGATGTCGGCCGGTAGCGCCGCCACGAAGCCTTCCGCATAGCCGGCGCGCAGAGGGCCAGGCTCCATCAGTTCGAGCACGCGCCACTGCCGGCACGGCTGCAGCGTCAGCACGACCTCGCCTCCCCCGGCCGGATAAAAGCCGTATCGCCTGGCCTGGATGTCGATGTGCGCGCCCATATCGGCCAGCACGCGCCGGTATGCGCGCTGCAGGAACTGCACGGGCGGCGCCATCGGGTTGTGGGTGCCGCCGCTGACCAGCACCGTCGAGGGCGCCTCGGCATGCAGCAGCGCGGGGATCAGCGTTTGCAGCACCAGCGTGATACTGCCTGCCGTTCCGATCGGGAACTCGTAAGTGCCGCCGCGGATGCCCCCGGGCGTGAAGCTCAGGGCGGCAGAGCCGAGCGCCGCGCCGCTGACCTCGGCGCCGGATACATGGGCTGCCGCTTGCAGCGCTACCAGGTGCTGGCGCATCAGGCCCGGCTTGCTGCGATTGGCGCGGATATTCTGTATGCGAAAGGGCTGGCCTGTGATCATCGACAGCGCCAGTGCGCTGCGCAGGATCTGGCCGCCGCCTTCGCCTTGCGATCCGTCCAGTTCGATTGGCGGTTTCATCGGCCGCATCAGCCCTTGACGCACACCACTTGCTTCAAGGTATGCACCACTTCCACCAAATCGCGCTGCGCATGCATGACCGCGTCGATGTCCTTGTACGCCATCGGGATTTCGTCGATCACGTTGATGTCCTTGCGGCATTCGACGCCGCGCGTCGCCGTAATGTGCTGTTCGAGCGTGAAGCGGCGCTTCGCTTCGGTCCGGCTCATGGTGCGCCCGGCGCCGTGGCTGCAACTGGTGAAGCTTTCGGGATTGCCCTTGCCGCGCACGATGAAGCTCTTCGCGCCCATCGATCCGGGAATGATGCCCAGCTCGCCCGTGCGCGCCGACACCGCGCCCTTGCGCGTGACCATCACGTCGCGGCCGAAGTGATGCTCCATCTGGACATAGTTGTGGTGGCAGTTGACCGCTTCCACGTGCGTCTCGAACGGCTTGGCGATCACCGTGCGCGCGGCCGCGATCAGGTTGTGCATCATCACGTCGCGGTTGGCGCGCGCAAATTTCTGTGCCCAGCCGACCGCTTCCACGTAGTCGTCGTAATGGCGGGTTCCCTGCTTCAGGTAGGCCAGGTCCTGGTCGGGCAGGTTGATGAAGTGCGTGCGCATGTCCTGCTTGGCCAGTTCGATGAACTGGGTTCCGATCGCATTGCCCACGCCGCGCGAGCCGGAGTGCAGCATGAACCACACGAAGCCTTCTTCGTCGAGGCACACTTCGACGAAGTGGTTGCCGCTGCCGAGCGTGCCCAGGTGCTTGTAGTGATTGGTGTGCCTGAGCTTGGGCCACTTGAGGCAGAGCGCGTCGAACTCGTCCTTGAGCTGCATCCAGGCGGCGTCGACCGCGGAGGGCGGCTTGTCCCAGGAGCCTTCGTCGCGGCCCTTGAAACTGCGTGTCCTGGGAGATATTCCATGCGGGATCGCGCGCTCGATGGCGCTGCGCAGGCGCCCCAGATTGTCGGGCAGGTCGTGCGCGCTCAGTGTTGTCTTGGCCGCCATCATGCCGCAGCCGATGTCGACCCCGACCGCGGCCGGAATGACCGCGCCCAGGGTCGGAATCACGCTGCCGATGGTCGAACCCTTGCCCAGATGCACATCGGGCATCACCGCGACATGCTTGTAAATGAATGGCATGCGCGCCGTGTTGGCCAGCTGTTGCTTGGCTGCCTCTTCGACCGGCACGCCCCTGGTCCACATTTTTACCGGGCGAGCGCCTTCGGTATCGAGCAGCTCGTAGTGTTCGCTTTTCATGGTGCTCCCGTGTCGAGTGTGACGGCAACCACAGCGTCATGATCGCGCAAATTCGAAAGTCCTGTAGTCCGCCACGTAATGCGTTTCTTGTGAGAATAGACAAACCGGGCAAAAAGGACGGCGCATAGACTCGAAGTCGTTCTCATTGGAAAGGTGGCGCTATGTCACATTCTTGCATGCAAACGCTCACTGCCGCACTGCTGGCCGCGCTCGCGCCGTGTCCCGGCCCTTCTTCGGCGGCGGGACAAAACGCCGATCCGGTCCAGGACACCGCCTACTACGGAACGTACGAAAACGATATGCATTTCGATACCGACCGTTACTACACCAACGGTATCCAGTTCTCGATCAAGCGCGGCAGGGACACGCGCGGGCCGCTGGCGAAGGCGTGGACCGGCCGCGTGTGCGTCTGGCTCGGATGCGAGGACGCGCAGTTGCTCACGAGCCACTCGCACTTCGGCCAGCTCATGTACACGCCAGGCGACATTACCCAGCGCGCCGCACAGCCGCTTGACCGCCCCTGGGCCGGGCTGCTCTATGTCGAGCAGGCCTACTCCTTGCTGTCGCCCGACAAGCGCACCCTGACCACGCTCAGCCTCGAAGCCGGCGTCACCGGCCCCGTCTCGCTGGCCGAGCAAACCCAAAAGCTGGTGCACCGGATCAGGGACAGGCCGCCGCCCGAAGGCTGGGACAACCAGATCGGCGGCTCGCTGGCCCTGATGGCGATGGCCGAACGGCGCACCGCGCAAACGGCGCTGTCTTTCGAGCTGGGCAACGACTTGCAGTTCAATACGGCAACGTACTGGAGGCTGGCGGTGGGCAACATCATGACCTATGCCGCCGGCGGCGTAGCGATCGTGGTGGGCAAGGACCTGCCGTTGGTGTCGCCGCCGCCGCCCGGCATCGGCACCAAGCTGGCGCGGGAACGCTTCAGCCTGACGTCCTGCATGGCCCCGTGGCTGCAGTGCACCGGTTTTGCCAGCGTGGAAGCGCGCTTGATGGCCTATAACGTGTTCCTGGACGGGCGCCCGGGGCGCGACGATCCCGAGGTCAGCCGGCGCAACCTGGTGGCCGACCTGGTCGCCGGCGTGCGCGTCGATTTCCCGCACACCCGCAGCGTCCATCATGGGCCGTGGTTCGCCCAGTTCAAGATTACCAGGCGTACGCGCGAATTTCGTTCCTCGATTCCGGTGGCGAGCCACAAGATCGGTGCGTTGACCATCGGTACCGAGTTCTGAGCCGGTTGCACTGAACGGAACAGGCAATCTATACTGAGGGGGACATGCATAAGCAATAACAAAACGACAGGAACCCCGATGCGCAGGACGTTGCTACTACTGACTACGCTGCTACTGGCCGGCTGCGTCGATGATTCGGCCAGCTACTACATCGATGGCAGCGACCATGCGCTCACCGTGCGTGCCGAGCAGCAGTATTTCTGGAACGACGCGGTCACGCTGAAACTGGTTGCCTCGCGCTGGCCGGAGTGCCAGCGCCAGTTCCCGCTGACCACGGTGCCGGCGTCGCAGCTTGAGGTCGCGCTGTATGCCAACGGCGAAAATACCTGGACCGTGCGGGTGGGCCGGCAGGCTTGGCAGATTGAAACCCAAAGCTGTACCAAGCTCGGGCAACCGGCGCTGAACGCGCTCGGTGAGCCGGTCGGGAAATTCTGGATCAAAGGCGAGAAAATGGTGTTCGAACCGGCGTCGGCGCCAGCCCCGAAACCCCAAATAAAACCCTTGCCCCATAACCCTCAATACGAAATTCGTCGTTCCCGCGCAGGAGCTGTCGCAAAAGGGGCGGCAGATCTCTAATTAGCTATTTACCCCGTCGTTTCCGCCATTGGCGAAACCGACTTCCCGCGAAGGAGGCTGTCGCGAAAGGGGTGACAGAGCCTCGTTAGCATCTTCAACACCGTCGTTCCCGCGGAAGCGGGAACCCCATTTAGCTGCTGTGA